>JAABTK010000028.1 GCA_011389885.1 Gammaproteobacteria bacterium
AGGACGTGTTCTCGATCTCCGGTCGCGGCACCGTAGTGACCGGGCGCATCGAGCGCGGCGTGGTCAAGGTCGGCGAAGAAATCGAAATCGTCGGCATTAAAGACACCGTCAAGACCACCTGCACCGGGGTGGAGATGTTCCGCAAGCTGCTCGACGAAGGCGTGGCGGGCGACAACGTCGGCGTGCTGTTGCGCGGCACCAAGCGCGACGATGTGGAGCGCGGCCAGGTGCTGGCCAAGCCCGGCACCATCACCCCGCACACCCAGTTCGAGTGCGAGGTCTATGTGCTGAGCAAGGAAGAAGGCGGCCGCCACACGCCGTTCTTCAACGGCTACCGTCCGCAGTTCTACTTTCGGACCACGGACGTAACCGGCGCCTGCGACCTGCCGGAAGGCGTCGAGATGGTGATGCCGGGCGACAACGTGAAGATGACCGTCCAACTGATCGCACCGATTGCGATGGAAGAAGGGGTTCGTTTCGCGATCCGCGAAGGCGGCCGCACCGTGGGTGCCGGCGTGGTTTCCAAGATTATCGAGTAACAGAGATGGGCAATCAAAGAATCCGTATCAGACTGAAGGCTTTCGATCACCGCCTGATCGACCAGTCGGCTCGCGAAATCGTCGACACCGCCAAGCGCACTGGCGCCCAGGTGCGGGGCCCGATCCCGCTGCCGACCAAAAAGGAGAAGTACACCATCCTGATTTCACCCCATGTGAACAAGGATGCGCGGGATCAGTATGAGATTCGCACCCACAAGCGCCTGATGGACATTATCGATCCCACCGACAAGACGGTGGACGCGCTGATGAAGCTCGATCTCGCCGCCGGTGTAGACGTTCAAATCAAGCTCAATTGAGGTGGAGAGAACCATGGCGATTGGTATTGTCGGAAGAAAAGTGGGGATGTCCCGCGTCTTCACCGAAGAGGGCGTATCGGTCCCGGTGACCGTGATCGAGGCCTCCCCGAATCGAGTCGCGCAGATGCGCACCGAAGACAGCGACGGCTATAAGGCGGTGCAAGTGACCGCCGGCGAACGCCGCCGCAGCCGGGTGAACAAGGCCGCCGCCGGGCATTTCGCCAAGGCGGGCGTGGAGGCCGGGCGCGGGCTGTGGGAGTTTCGGATCGAGGACAACGCCAGCTTCGAAGCGGGCGCCGAGATCAAGGTGGACATCTTCGAAAACGGCCAAAAAGTCGATGTGCGCGGGGTGACCAAGGGGCGCGGATTCCAGGGCGCCGTAAAACGGCACCACTTCCGCACCCAGGACGCGACCCACGGCAACTCGTTGTCGCACCGTGCGCCGGGCTCGATCGGCCAGTGCCAGACCCCGGGCCGGGTGTTTAAAGGCAAAAAGATGGCCGGCCACATGGGCAGCGTGCAGCGTTCAGCCCAGAACCTCGAAGTGGTTCGCGTGGATGCCGAGAAGTCGCTAATCTTGGTCAAGGGCTCGGTCCCGGGCGCGGTTGGCGGTGATGTGCTGGTTACGCCGGCAGTGAAAATGGTGAACAAGGGGAAATAAGCGATGGAAATTACATTGCAATCCGCTTCCGGCGAGCCCGCCGGCAGCCTCGCCTTGGCGGACGAGGTGTTTGGCGTCGCGTTCAACGAGACCCTGATCCACCAAGTGGTTACGGCCTATTTCGCTGGCGCGCGCGCAGGCACTAAGGCGCAAAAGACCCGTTCCGAGGTCAGCGGCGGCGGCGCCAAGCCGTTTCGCCAAAAAGGCACCGGGCGGGCCCGCGCCGGCACCATCCGCAGCCCCATCTGGCGCTCTGGCGGGGTGACCTTTGCGGCCCGTCCGCGCAGCTATGTGCAAAAGGTCAACCGCAAGATGTATCGCGGGGCGCTGCGCTCGATTTTGGCCGAACTGGTGCGTCAGGAGCGCCTGGTGGCGGTGCCGGAGTTCGGCGTGGACTCGCCGAAGACCAAGCCGCTGGCCGAAAGGCTGAAGCAACTGGGGCTCAACGAGGTGCTGATCGTGGGCGCCGAATTCGACGAGAACCTGTATCTTGCCGCTCGCAACATCCCTCGAGTGGAGGTGCGGGACGTCGCAGACCTGGATCCGGTCAGCCTGATCGGCTTTGAAAAGGTGGTGATGACCGAGGCGGCCTTGAAGAAGCTGGAGGAGCGGTTGTCATGAACCAAGAGCGTCTAATGCAAGTGCTGGTCGGGCCTGTGGTCTCTGAAAAGAGCACCCTGGCCGGCGAGCTGGCCCGGCAGGTGGTGTTCGTGGTGCTGCCCGATGCCACCAAGCCAGAGATCCGCAAGGCCGTCGAACAACTGTTCGAGGTCAAGGTGGAGCAGGTGCGAGTCCTCAATCGGGCCGGCAAGGTAAAGCGCTTCGGTCGCATGAGCGGTCGCCGCAAGGGCGTGCGCAAGGCGTATGTCCGACTCGCCGAAGGCTACGACATTGATTTTGGAGCGGGCGCCTAAGCGGCCCTGACCAATAGAGCGGGAAGACGAACATGGCTATCGTAAAAAGCAAACCGACGTCGCCGGGTCGCCGTTTCGCGGTCAAAACCGTGAACAAGGACCTGCACAAAGGGGAGCCCCACGGCCCGTTGCTGGCCAAAAAGAGCAAGACCGGCGGCCGCAACACCAACGGACGCATCACCACCCGGCACAAGGGCGGCGGTCACAAACAGCGTTATCGAATCGTGGATTTCAAGCGCAACAAAGACGGCGTGCCGGGCGTGGTGGAGCGAATCGAGTATGATCCCAACCGCACCGCCCACCTGGCGCTGATTAAATACGCCGACGGTGAACGCCGCTACATCATCGCCCCCAAGGCGGTGCAGGCTGGAGACACAGTTGTCTCCGGGGCCGATGCGCCGATTAAGCCGGGGAATTGCTTGCCGCTGCGCAACATCCCCCTCGGCGCTACGGTCCATTGCGTGGAGCTTAAACCGGGCAAGGGGGCGCAAATCGCCCGCTCGGCAGGCGCCACTGTACAATTGGTCGCGCGTGAGGGAGAATACGCGACCCTTCGTCTCCGCTCGGGCGAAATGCGCAAGGTGCGGTACGAGTGCCGCGCCGTGATCGGCGAGGTGTCGAACTCGGAGCACAGCCTGCGTAAGCTCGGCAAGGCCGGCGCCACGCGTTGGCGCGGCGTGCGTCCCACCGTGCGCGGTGTGGCCATGAACCCGGTGGATCATCCGCACGGCGGCGGTGAAGGCCGCACCTCGGGCGGTCGCCATCCGGTGTCCCCGTGGGGCGTACCCACCAAGGGCCACAAGACCCGGACCAACAAGCGTACGAACAAAATGATCGTACGCCGTCGTAATCGCAAATAATCCCGAATCGAGGTAAGTCAAGGTGCCACGTTCGATCAAAAAAGGACCGTTTGTTGACCATCACCTCGAGGCGAAGGTTCAGCAAGCGGTTGAGACCAACAATAAGCGTCCGATCAAAACCTGGTCGCGCCGCTCCATGATTCTGCCCGAGATGGTGGGTCTCACCATTGCGGTGCATAACGGCCGCCAGCACGTCCCCGTGTTGGTGTCCGAAAACATGGTCGGCCATAAGCTCGGCGAGTTCGCCCTGACCCGCACCTATCGCGGCCATGTGGCGGACAAGAAATCCAAGCGCTGATAACGGAGATTAAGGCATGCAAGCTACAGCAACATTGCGGTTCGCCCGAATCTCCGCACAAAAAGGCCGTTTGGTAGCCGACCAAATCCGCGGCAAGCGGGTGGAGGAGGCGACGAACCTGTTGGTGTTCTCCAACAAGAAGGGCGCCGAGCTATTGAAAAAGGTTTTGGATTCGGCCATCGCCAACGCGGAGAACAACGAAGGCGCGGACGTGGACGAACTGACGGTCGCCGCCATCACGGTGGACGAAGGCCCGACCATGAAGCGGATCAAAGCTCGCGCCAAGGGGCGCGCCGCGCGTATTCTGAAAAGAACCAGTCACATCACCGTGACGGTCGCGGATAACTGAGGCGAGAGAGGCCATTATGGGGCAGAAAGTACATCCTACCGGTATCCGGCTCGGCATTGTCAAGGATTGGACGTCGAAATGGTATGCGGATTCCAAGACCTACCCGGATCTCCTCAACCGCGATCTTCAGGTGCGCAGTTTTCTGAAGAAAAAGTTGTCGCAGGCCTCGGTGAGCCGTATTCAGATCGACCGCCCGGCAAAGAATGCCCACATCACGATTCACACCGCCCGCCCGGGCCTGGTGATCGGCAAGAAGGGCGAGGGCATCGACGCCCTGCGCGCCGAGGTGTCGAAGATGATGGAGATCCCGGTCCACCTGAGCGTGGAAGAGATCCGCAAGCCGGAGCTGGAGGCGCAACTGGTGGCCGAGGGCATCACCCAGCAACTGGAGCGCCGCATTATGTTTCGGCGCGCCATGAAGCGCTCGGTGCAAAACGCGATGCGCCTCGGCGCCGGCGGCATTAAGGTCAATATCGCGGGTCGCCTCAACGGGGCCGAGATCGCGCGCAGCGAATGGTACCGCGAAGGCCGGGTGCCGCTGCACACCCTGCGCGCCGACATTGATTACGGCTTCGCTGAGGCGCACACCACCTATGGCATCATCGGCGTGAAGGTCTGGATCTTCAAAGGCGAGGTGTACGGTGACGAAATGGCCCAGCAGGAGGCCGGCAAGAAAGAGGCGAAGGGGGCCTAATCGATCATGTTGCAGCCGAAGAGAACAAAGTTTCGCAAGCAGCATAAGGGGCGTAACCGCGGCCTGGCCCATACGGGCTCCACGGTGAGCTTCGGCGAATTCGGATTAAAAGCGACCGGCCGGGGGCGCATCACTGCGCGCCAGATTGAAGCCGGCCGGCGGGCGATCAGCCGTCATGTAAAGCGCGGCGGCAAGCTCTGGATTCGGGTGTTTCCCGATAAGCCGATCACCGAAAAGCCGCTTGAAGTACGCCAAGGCAAGGGTAAGGGTAACGTCGAATACTGGGTCGCGCAGATTCAACCGGGGCGCCTGTTGTATGAAATCGAAGGCGTTTCCGAAGAGCTTGCGCGCGAGGCCTTCGGGCTGGCGGCGGCCAAATTGCCCTTTAAGACAACCTTTGTGAAGCGGACGGTGATGTAATGAAGGCGAGCGAATTGCGGGGCAAGACACCGGACGAACTTACAGTGACCCTGTTGGAGTTGCGCAAAGAGCAGTTCAACCTGCGGATGCAGAAAGGGACCGACCAGCTGTCGCGCCCTTCCGAGGTGCGACGCGTGCGCAAGACCATCGCGCGGGTGAAGACCATGATCAACCAACAGAAGCAGGCAGGTAGCGCGTCATGAGCGAGGAGCAGCAAGCAACCAACCGGGTCCTCCAGGGGCGGGTGGTCAGCGACAAGATGGAGAAATCCATCACTGTGCTGGTGGAGCGGCAGGTCAAGCACCCGCTGTACGGCAAGTTCATTCGCCGCTCGACCAAGGTCCACGCCCATGACGAGACCAACGACTGCAAGATTGGCGACACCGTTCTGGTCGAACAGTGTCGTCCGCTGTCGAAGACCAAGACCTGGCGCTTGGTGAAAATACTCGAAAAAGGCGTTTAAGCCTTTTTTGCCAACGCCGGCGCCTGAGCGCGGGGTTGGACATTGATTACGGATAAATTGGGGCAAAACCGATGATCCAGATGCAAACAAACCTGAACGTGGCCGACAACAGCGGCGCCAGACGGGTCCAGTGCATAAAAGTGCTGGGCGGCTCCCATCGGCGTTACGCGGGCATCGGTGACATCATCAAGGTCAGCGTGAAAGACGCCATTCCGCGCGGCAAGGTGAAGAAAGGCGAGGTTTACAACGCCGTGGTGGTGCGAACCCGCAAAGGCGTGCGTCGGCCGGACGGATCCTTGATCCGCTTCGACGGCAACGCCGCCGTGCTGCTGAACAACCAGCACCAGCCGATCGGGACCCGTATCTTCGGCCCGGTGACCCGTGAACTGCGCAGCGAGAAATTCATGAAGATCATCTCGCTGGCCCCGGAAGTGCTCTGAGGTCGGAACCATGGCGATGCGAAAGATCAAGAAAGGCGACCAAGTGGTCGTACTCTCCGGCAAAGACCGGGGCAAACAAGGCACGGTGTTGAGGGTGATCGACAACGGCAAGGTCGTGGTCGAAAACATCAACATGGTGAAGAAACACGCCAAGGGCAACCCGATGCAGGGCGACCCGGGCGGTATCATGGACAAGGAAATGCCGCTGGATATCTCCAACGTGGGCATCTACAATCCCGCCACCGGCAAGGCGGACCGCGTCGGCGTCAAAACACTGGAAGACGGAAAAAAGGTGCGCATTTTTAAGTCCAACGGCGAAGTCGTGGATATTTAAGGCAGGCGAAACGATGGCGAGATTGCAGCAACTTTACCAAGACAAGGTGGCGGCGCAGCTCCAGGAGCGCTTTCAGTACAAAAGCGCGATGCAGGTGCCCCGGATTACCAAAATCACCTTGAATATGGGCGTGGGTGAGGCCGTAGGCAACAAGAAAATCATGGAGAACGCGGTCGGCGACATGATCAAGATCGCCGGTCAGCAACCAATCGTGACCCTGGCGCGCAAGTCGGTGGCCGGTTTCAAGATCCGTGAAGAGTGGCCTATCGGTTGCAAAGTGACCTTGCGTCGCGAGCGAATGTATGAGTTCCTCGACCGCCTGATCAATGTGGCGATACCGCGTATTCGGGATTTTCGGGGCCTCAGCTCGAAGGCCTTCGACGGCCAGGGTAACTATAATATGGGTGTGCGCGAGCAGATCATCTTCCCCGAGATCGATTACGACAAAATCGACGAATTGCGCGGGTTGGATATCGCCATAACCACTACCGCCAAGACCGACGAAGAGGGCCGGGCGCTGCTCCAGGCCTTCCAATTTCCGTTCAAGAACTGAGCAAGCGAGAGCTATGGCCAAGAAAAGCATGATCGCCCGGGAGAAAAAGCGGGTCCGCGCCAATGAGCGCTATGCAGCCAAACGCGCCGAACTGAAGCGCGTGATTACCGATCCCAAGAGTTCCGCCGAGGAGGTGGACACCGCGGTGATCGCGCTGCAGAAGCAACCCCGCGATGCCAGCCCCACCCGGCAACGGCGGCGGTGCCGTATCAGCGGTCGGCCGCACGCGGTGTACCGCAAATTCGGGCTGTGTCGCAACAAATTGCGCGAGGCCGCGATGCGGGGCGATGTGCCCGGCTTGGTCAAGTCCAGCTGGTAACGAACTTTTCGCAAACATGCGGGTATCACGCCGGTAACGGCGGCTTGACCCGGAGGTGACGTCCAATGAGTATGTCGGATCCCATCGCGGATATGCTGACCCGTATCCGTAATGGCCAGGCGGTCAATAAGAAGACCGTCTCCATGCGCTCGTCCAAACAGAAAGGCGCCATCGCGCAACTGCTGAAGGACGAAGGCTATATCGTCGATTTCAACGTGCAGGGCGAAGGCGCGACGGCCGAGCTGGAGCTGGAACTCAAGTATTTCCAGGGGCGGCCGGTGATCGAGCTGATCAACCGAGTTTCGCGCCCTGGCTTGCGGATCTACAAGGGCGCTAAAGAGCTGCCCCAGGTGCGCAACGGCTTGGGCATCGCCATCGTATCCACTTCCAAGGGCATGATGACCGACCGTGCGGCCCGTGCCGCTGGACAAGGCGGCGAAGTGCTCGCCTACGTCGCCTAAGGAGGTACGCAATGTCACGAGTAGCAAAAGCTCCGATTACCGTTCCCAGCGGCGTCACCGTCACGCTCGGAGACGCCGAGGTCTCGGTGAAAGGCAAGAACGGCGAGTTAAAGACCGCCATCCACCGCTTCGTTCAAGTGAGTCAGGAAAACGGGGTGCTGACGATCAGCCCGCGCAAGGAGGTCAGCCGCGAACAGTGGGCCATGGCGGGAACCTTTCGGGCCTTGATCAACAACATGGTGGTCGGGGTCACCGACGGCTTTAAGAAAAAGCTCGAATTGGTCGGCGTGGGCTATCGCGCCCAGGCCAAGGGCAAGGTGTTGAGCTTGACGCTCGGGTTCTCGCATCCGGTGGAGTATGCGGTGCCGGAAGGCATCACCATCGAGACGCCGTCCCAGACCGAGATCCTAGTCTCCGGCGCCGACAAACAGCGCGTGGGCCAGGTGGCGGCGGAGATTCGCGCCTACCGCCCGCCCGAGCCTTACAAGGGCAAGGGTGTGCGCTATTCCGATGAACAGGTCGTTCGCAAAGAAGCGAAGAAGAAGTAAGGGGTGACAACGATGGACAAGAAATCCGCACGTCTGCGTCGGGCCCGCAAAACCCGGGCGAAAATACGGTCCCTCGGGGTGCACCGCCTTACGATCTTTCGCACCCCGCGGCACATCTACGCCCAAGTGATCGCGCCCACCGGTTCGGAAGTGGTTTGCGCCGCCTCCACGGTTGAAAAAAGCCTGCTGAACGATGCCTCCGGCACCGGCGGAAACGCCGCTGCCGCCACCGTCGTGGGCCGGGTGATCGCCGAGCGGGCTAAGGCGGCCGGCATCGAAACGGTCGCTTTTGACCGTGCCGGCTTCAAGTATCACGGCCGCATCAAGGCCCTGGCGGATGCCGCTCGGGAAAACGGTCTTCAGTTCTAAGGTGTAGGAAATGGCGAACTTCGATAACCAGCAATCCGACGATCTGATCGAAAAACTGATCAACGTCAACCGCGTCGCCAAGGTGGTCAAGGGTGGCCGAATCTTCGGTTTTTCCGCCCTCACCGTGGTGGGCGACGGCAACGGCAAAGTGGGCTATGGCACCGGCAAGGCTCGCGAGGTCCCGGTGGCGATCCAAAAGGCGATGGAGGCCGCCCGCCGCAACATGGTGGACGTGAAGCTCAAGGGCGACACCCTGCAATACCACCTGATGGGGCGCCACGGCGCGGCCCGGGTCCACATGCAGCCAGCCTCCGAGGGTACCGGCATCATCGCCGGCGGCGCCATGCGCGCGGTGTTCGAGGTGGTGGGAGTGCATAATGTGCTCGCCAAGTGCATCGGCACCAACAATGCGATCAACGTGGTGCAAGCCACCATCAACGGGCTCCAAGGGATGGATCATCCGGAGCATGCGGCCGCCAAACGCGGCAAGACGGTTGAAGAGATCCTGGGGTAACATCATGGCCGATAAAAAAATGATGAAGGTGACCCTGGTGCGCAGCCTGCATAAGCGGCTGAAGAGCCACCAGGCCTGCGTGCGCGGCCTCGGGCTGCGGCGCATGCATCATGTGGTGGAGGTGGAAGACACCCCGGCCACCCGCGGGATGCTGAATAAGGTATCCTACATGGTCAAGGTAGTGGAGGCCTGAGATGAAACTGAACTCTCTGCGATCCGCGGACGGCTCCCGGCCCGCGGCTAAACGCGTCGGACGGGGTATCGGCAGCGGCTTGGGAAAGACCGGCGGTCGCGGCCACAAAGGTCAGAAGTCCCGCTCAGGCGGCAAGTCCCTGGTCGGCTTCGAAGGCGGCCAAATGCCGCTGCAACGGCGCCTGCCCAAGGTTGGCTTCGTGTCCCGCAAGGCCAAAATCACCGCCGAAATTCGGTTAAATGAGCTGGCTTCAGTGGATGCCGAGGTGATCGACCTCGCGGCGCTGACCGCGGCCAACCTGATTTGCGGCAAGACGAAGCATGCGAAGGTAATCCTTTCCGGCAAGCTCGAAAAGGCAGTCACCGTCAAGGGTTTGGGTGTAACTAAAGGCGCCAAGGCAGCGATCGAAGCCGCCGGGGGCAAAGTAGAGGAATAAATGGCCTCAACCGGATCGTCTATGGCCGGCGCGCTCGCCGGCGCGGGCCGCTTGACGGAACTCCGTCAGCGGCTCTTGTTTCTCGTTGGTGCGATGCTGGTGTATCGCATCGGGACCTTTATCCCGGTGCCGGGCATCAATCCCGAAGCCATCGCGATCCTGTTCGATCAGCAGCAGGGGACCATCCTGGACATGTTCAACATGTTCTCGGGCGGGGCCCTGGAGCGTGCATCGCTGTTCGCACTCGGCGTGATGCCCTACATCTCGGCCTCCATCATCATGCAGTTGATGACGGCGGTGATTCCGACCCTGGAACAGCTGAAGAAAGAGGGCGAAGCCGGGCGGCGCAAGATCACCCAGTACACGCGCTACGGCACCGTGGTGCTGGCGAGCTTTCAGGCCATCGGCATCGCCATTTCGCTGCAAAGCCAACAGGCCGGCGGCATGTCGGTGGCGGTGCATGAAGGCCCGGGGTTCGTGTTCACCGCGGCGCTGTCGCTGGTCACTGGCACTATGTTTTTGATGTGGCTCGGTGAGCAGATCACCGAGCGCGGCATCGGCAACGGCATCTCCATGATCATCTTCGCCGGCATCGTGGCCGGGCTGCCCTCCGCCCTCGGCGGCACGTTAGAGCTGGTGCGCACCGGGGAGATGCATTCCATGGCGGTGTTCTTCCTGCTGGTGTTGGCGGTTCTGGTGACCGCCTTCGTGGTCTTTGTCGAGCGTGGCCAGCGCCGTATTACGGTGAATTACGCCAAGCGCCAGCAGGGCCGGCGGATGATGGCCGCGCAGACCTCGCACCTGCCGCTGAAGCTCAACATGTCGGGCGTGATCCCGCCGATCTTCGCGTCGAGCATCATTTTGTTCCCGTCCACCATGGGGCAATGGGTCGGCAACGCGGAGAACATGCGCTGGATGCAGGACATCGTGGCCAAGCTGGCCCCCGGAGAGCCGATCTATGTATTGCTGTACGCCATGGCGATCATCTTTTTCTGCTTCTTCTACACCGCACTGGTGTTCAACTCGCGGGAGACCGCGGAGAACCTGAAGAAGTCGGGCGCCTTCATCCCCGGCATCCGCCCCGGCGAGCAGACGGCGAAATACATCGACGGCGTGATGTCGCGGCTGACCTTGGCCGGGGCGATCTACATCACCGCGGTCTGTCTGCTGCCGGAGTTTCTGATCGTGGGGTGGAATGTGCCGTTCTATTTCGGCGGCACCTCGCTGCTGATCATCGTGGTGGTTGTGATGGACTTTATGGCCCAGGTGCAGGCGCATCTGATGTCCCATCAGTATGATAATCTGATGAAAAAGGCCAACTTCAAAGGCGGCGGCTCCGGGCTTCTCCGCTGAGGCCGCGTAAACCAGTCGTTGTCAATCCGAACCCGGAGTGAATCGTCATGAAAGTTAGAGCATCGGTCAAAAAAATATGCCGAAATTGCAAGGTGATCCGCCGTGGCGGGGTGGTGCGGGTGATCTGCACCGACAAGCGCCACAAACAGCGTCAAGGTTGAGTCCTTCAACCCTTGCCTTTTGGTTGGCTACATACTATAATCCCGCGTTTCCTCGCGTTGGGTAAAGTTCTCAGGAGATTTGCCACATGGCCCGTATTGCTGGAGTCAATATCCCGGACCGCAAACACGCCGTCATTGCACTGACTTCGATCTACGGCATCGGGAAGACCCGTGCCGCGGGGATCTGTGAGGCTGCCGGTATCGCGCCCGAGCGTAAGATTCAGGAGCTGAGCGAAAGCGAGGTCGAAACCCTTCGCGGCGAGGTTGCCAAACTGACCGTCGAAGGCGACCTCCGTCGCGAGGTGTCAATGAACATCAAGCGTCTGATGGACCTTGGGTGCAACCGGGGGATTCGTCATCGCCGGGGCTTGCCGCTGCGCGGACAGCGCACCCGAACCAACGCGCGCACCCGCAAGGGGCCGCGTCGCCCGATCAAACGCTGATCAGGCCGCCCCGTTCCACGAGCTGCACGAAACATAAGAGATCAGGATTCTGTCAATGGCTAAGACCCCCAGTCGCTCACGCAAGAAGGTCAAAAAGACCGTCGCCGATGGCGTGGCGCATATTCACGCCTCGTTCAACAACACGATTATCACGATCACCGACCGCCAAGGCAACACCCTGTCTTGGGCCACGGCCGGCGGGTCGGGCTTTCGCGGCTCACGCAAGAGCACCCCGTTCGCGGCCCAAGTGGCGGCGGATCGTGCGGCGGAGAAGGCGAAAGAATACGGACTGAAGAACGTGGACGTGAACGTGAATGGGCCTGGGCCCGGGCGCGAATCCGCGGTGCGTGCGCTGAATAACGCTGGGTTTAAGGTCAGTTCCATTTCTGACGTAACCCCGATTCCGCATAACGGTTGCCGTCCGCCGAAAAAACGCCGGGTATAAAGGGGAGAGTCGAAATGGCACGCTATATTGGCCCGAAATGTAAACTGAGCCGCCGCGAAGGCACCGATCTTTTCCTTAAGAGCCGCGTTCGTTCCCTGGATACGAAATGCAACATGGAAAAGGTGCCGGGGCAGTCCGGCGACCGTCGGCGCAGGGTCTCTGACTACGGTTTGCAGTTGCGGGAAAAGCAGAAAGTCCGTCGCATCTACGGGGTGATGGAAAAGCAGTTCCGTAACTACTACAAGGCGGCGGCGCAGAAGAAGGGCGCCACGGGTGAAAACCTGCTGCAATTCCTGGAGCAACGCCTGGATAATGTAGTGTACCGCATGGGTTTTGGCGCCACCCGCTCCGAATCCCGCCAGTTGGTGAGCCACAAGGCGATCCTGGTCAACGGCAAGGCGACCAACGTGCCGTCTTACCAAGTGCAGCCGGAAGATGTGGTGGAAGTCCGCGAAAAGTCCAAGAAGCAGATCCGGATTCAGGGCGCGCTGTCGCTGGCCGAACAGTATGGGTTCGTGGAATGGGTCGAAGTGGATCCCAAGGCGATGAAAGGCGTCTACAAGCGGAATCCAGACCGCTCCGAGCTGCCAGCCGAGATCAATGATCAGCTGGTGGTAGAACTCTACTCCAAATAAGGATAGCGGGGACCGATATCCATGCCGCAATTCGTTTCGGAATTTCTCAAGCCGCGGATCGTCAATGTGCAAGCGGTGTCGGAAACCCATGCGCGCGTTTCCCTCGAACCCCTGGAGCGCGGGTTCGGGCACACTTTGGGCAATGCGCTGCGGCGCATCCTGCTGTCCTCCATGCCGGGGGCCGCGGTGGTCGAGGTGCAGATCGATGGCGTGCTTCATGAGTACACCACGATCGAAGGCGTGCAAGAAGATGTTTTGGAGATTCTGCTCAATCTCAAGCAACTGGCCATCAACCTGCATAGCCGGGAGGAGGCCAACCTTTCGATTAAGAAGAAAGGCCCGGGCCTGGTGTTGGCGTCCGACATCCAGCTCGACCATGATGTCGAGATCGCCAATCCCGACCACCTGATCGCCACCCTGACCAAGGACGGCGAGCTGAGCATGACCATGCGGGTGATGAAGGGTATCGGCTACGAGCCGGCCAGCGTGCGGCAATCGGCAGACGCCGATGAGCGGGCCATTGGGCATTTGGTGGTGGATGCCTCGTACACGCCGATTGAACGCGTCGCCTATTCGGTGGAAGCCGCGCGGGTGGAGCAGCGGACTGACTTGGATCGCTTGGTGATCGATGTCGAGACCAACGGCACCATCGACCCGGAAGAGGCGATTCGGGTGTCGGCGACTATTTTGCAAGATCAGCTGGCGGCGTTCGTCAAGCTCGACGGCACCGAAGAGCAGACTTCCAAGAAAGAAGAGGAGACCACGGGTGTGGATCCGCTGCTGCTGCGTCCGGTGGACGATCTGGAGCTTACGGTGCGCTCGGCAAACTGCCTGAAGGCGGAGAACATCCTGTTAATCGGGGACTTGATTCAGCGCACCGAGGTGGAGCTGCTGAAGACCCCGAATCTCGGCAAGAAATCACTCACCGAGATCAAGGACGTGCTGGCGACCCGGGGCCTCTCCTTGGGCATGCGCCTGGAGAATTGGCCGCCCGAGCACGCGGACTGAGCCCGCGAGGCGGCGGCACCAAACACCTTTTCGAGTAAACCAGAATTTTAAGGAAGTTGATCGATGCGTCATCGTAAATCCGGACGGCAGTTGAACCGGAACAGCTCGCACCGCACGGCCATGTTTCGTAACATGACCTGCTCGCTGTTTCGCGACGAACTGATCAAGACCACACTACCGAAGGCCAAAGAGCTTCGCCGTGTTGCCGAGCCGCTGATCACCGTCGGCAAGAACGACTCGGTGGCCAAGCGTCGGTTGGCCTTTTCGCGCCTGCGCGACGACGCAGTGGTGGCCAAGCTATTCGTAGAGCTGGGACCGCGCTATAGAGAACGCCCCGGCGGCTATTTGCGAATCCTTAAGTGCGGTTATCGTCCGGGCGACAAGGCCCCGATGGCCTATGTGGAGCTGGTGGATCGGCCCATGGAAGAGATGCTTGAAGGCGACGAGGCGGAATAAGCGCTGCGTAGCTCAACAAGAAACCGGGCCTTGCCCGGTTTTTTTTTGAATTGGAATCGCGTAGGACCATGGGTTTAGGGGTCTTTGCGCCGCCAAGGCGTATCCTGCTGTTTACCGATTTTGGGCCAGGCAGCCCCTACACCGGGCAAATGCAATTGGTGTTGGCGGGTTGCGGGGCGCCGGTGATCGAGCTGGCTTCAGACGCGCCTGTGTTGCGCCCGTTGCATGCCGGGTTTTTGTTACGCGGCGGCTGGCCTCAGATCCCATCGGAGAGCCTGGTTTTGGGTGTGGTGGACCCCGGGGTCGGCGGCGCGCGGGAGACGCTGGTTGCGCACTGCGACGGGCGCTGGTTATTGGGGCCGGATAATGGCCTGTTCGCGCCACTACTGCGCCGTGCGCAGTCGGCAACGGTTTGGCGCTTGCGCTGGGACCGGCCTGTGGGGTCCAATTCCTTCCATGGGCGGGACTTATTCGCCCCGGCAGCGGCGGCGCTGGTCCGCGGGGAAGACTGCCGGGGCCAACCGCTGGGGCGTGAAGCGGTGTATGGCATGGGCGGGGAAGATCAACTGAATGAGGTGATCTACCTTGATCACTACGGCAATGCAATGACCGGCCTGGACGCCGGGCCAGTGGTCGGCCGGGGTCTGACCTTAATGGCGGGCGAGGCCCGCCTGCGGGAGGTCGCCAGCTTTTGCTTTGCGGCGCCCGGTGAGGCATTTTGGTATGCGAACTCGCAAGGGCTGGTGGAAATCGCGGTAAACGGGGGGCGGGCGGACCGAGTCCTGGGGCTGGAAGTGGGGTCGCAAGCGGGCTTCGAGCCGGGCGGCGCGGGCTGAAAACCGCGGCGCAGGCATTGCGAGGCCGGTTCAGGGGGGCGCGGCAGCGGGATTCGCGGGCTGGCGAAGGGTGTTGGATTAAGTACGATGCCGAAGTCCATTGAGAAAATAGTTAACCGATAGAGGGGTTG
Source organism: Gammaproteobacteria bacterium (assembly GCA_011389885.1). Taxonomy (GTDB): domain Bacteria; phylum Pseudomonadota; class Gammaproteobacteria; order Chromatiales; family Chromatiaceae; genus JABBTK01. Next base: position 15,151 of record JAABTK010000028.1, read on the forward strand.
CCGGCGTGAAGTCTCTGACTTGCCTGATCTCCATGCGAGACGACGTGGGTTCGTCTAATACCTGGTTCTCGAACGGCTATTCTCAGAACGTAAAGTTCTTTTACGATCTGCTGGAGCTGCTGGGGCATTACCCGCTGTTCCTGTTCGGCGCGGAGTTCCCGGCGAAGCGTTTCACCCTGCTCGGCAAGGAGTACCGCGGGCTCTCCTACCAGCAGGTATTGGACGAAGGGCTGTATGTAGACATTATCTTCGAGACCGGGGTGACCGTGCCCGAGGACATGCGAGCGCTGTTTCGTAATCGCTTCGGGAGTCGCATCGTGTCGGTGCGCTACGGGATCTCGCTGATTATGGACATGGAGCAGTTGGTGCATAACGAATCCATGAGTTCGGGCATCCATGTCGCCGGCTCCGATTGGGTCTGGACCAGCCCCCACATCGGCTATGGCAAGCACTACCTGCAGACCCTGTTTCGGTGCCCGGCGGTGGAGGCGCCCTATCTCTGGGAGCCGGATTTCGTTAGCAAGGGCTTCGAGGATGCGCCGCCAGAGGAGGTGCGGGATATCTATGTCATGGAGCCCAACCTCAGCGTGATCAAAAACGCCCTGGTGCCGATGGCCATCGTGGAAGAGGTGTTCCGCACCGACCCGGGGCTGTTCGGAAAGGCGATGGTGCTGAACGGCTTGTCGTTCTATCAGCGCACCTACTTTCTGGAGAACATCGTGCGCTACATGGACAGTTTGCGCAGTGAGACCAACAAGGTGTTCTTTACCGGGCGCTATCGCTTCGACGACGTGTTCAAGAAGCCCGACGTGCTGCTCGGGCACCAGTGGGGGTGTAGCCTGAACTACCTCTACCTGGAGGCCCTGTACAGCGGGTTGCCGCTGGTGCATAACGCAGAGCCGTTACAAGAGGTGGGGTATTATTACCCGGAGTTCGATATCCAGACCGGGCGCGATCAGTGCATCGCGGCGCTAAAGGGGCACAAGGTCAGCGCGCATCTGGGGCCGAATCGGGGGTTTATCGAGCGCTTTTCGGTGCATAACCCGGCGCTGCAGGCGGAATACGGGCGCTTGCTTGAGCAGGTGATGGATACGCCGCCGAAGGTGGGCGGGGCTTAGAGGCTGTCTGAGATCGGGAACCGTAGCGACGGGATGCCCGTTTTGAGGCCGATTTATTGTTCATTTGAGGCGAATAGCGGGGATTATTGAACGAAAATGAACGGAAAATCTGACCCAAGGGGCATTTCTCCAGTAGGCTCTCCCTTTCTCAGACAGCCGCTTAGGCGAGGACGCCTGCGTGCATATAACCGAAAGCACGTCGTTTAGGGGCGCAGAAGGCGCAGAGGACCGCAGGGAGCGCGGAGGGATATTGGGGCAAGCTTTCGGTGGCCGTGGGCGGTTGTTGGCACGAAGGGTTGCCTCCCCGGCCTGGGGAGGGAAAACCGCATTACTGCGCTGGTCCCCAAGCTCTCCAGCTTGGGAGCGAGCCGATCGAAACGCCTCTCTGCGCCCTGCGATCCTTCGCGTTGCGCAAGCGCCTCGGCCCGGGCGCGTAACCGGAGACCCGTACAGCCCGAGGGCTGTACCGCGGGCGGCTAGGCCAGCCCGGGGCTTCGGACAGGCATCCCCGCCCTGGAACGCGGGGACGATCCCGCAAGGATTCCTCGGCGCCCGCTGCGTTCCTGGGAGCCGTTGTCTCCGTTATTTGTGCGCAGGCGTACTAGCTACTGCGGTAGGGGGAGTACACCAGCCGTACATTCTGCGCCACCAGGCCGTCGTCCTTTTGGTCGCTTTCCTGGAGGTAAAACTCGAGGATGGTTTCGCGGTTCAGCAGGTCTTCCACCGCGACCTCTTCGGCCACCTCGTTGGCATGACAGAATACGCTGGTGTAGGGCGACTCGGGCTCGCGGGGGTCGGTGACCCAGAGGTTGGGCGAGATCTCGCGAATGAAGCGCAGGAAGCCGTAGCCCTTGTCCGGGAACCATTTGGTGGGCACGCCGCGCACCACAGAGCCGGGCTTGCCCCATTCGTTGCGCGGTTCGTAGGAGAACGGCAGCAGGTCCGGGATCAGGTAGCCGCGGTGGAAGGCGTCCACCTGCCGTTGCAGCTCTTTGGAGATGTTGCGAAAGGCCAGCAACTCCACCCGGCAGCCGCGGTTTTGCAGCGCCGACACCACCTGTAAGAAGTCGCCGTCGCCGGTGACCAGCAGCACCAAGTCCAGGTTGTCCGCCTGCAGCATGGCATCCACCGCCAGATCCAGGTCGGCATTGGCCTTGGTGGTGACGTTGCCCTCGTCGTCGGTGTACCGTTTCACCAGTTTGACGATGATCTTCCACCCGAAATCGCGTACCATCTGCTGGTAAATCGCTGATTTCTTAGCGTATTCCGGGTCTTCGCGGGCGCGCTCCTGATCGAAGGCGAGGTAGGTGTTGAGGCGGAGCAGGGTGCCTCCATGGCGTCCGGCAAACCGACGCAGCACATCGTAACGTAATTGGTAACCGCCGTTGAAACGTATATTCTCAGCGTCTACGAAGACGCCAACCTTCAGTGCGTTGTTCAAAAAGACCTCCGATTGAGGGAAAAAGTAATCGTTAACAGGTTATATTGTAACAGAAGGCGGTTAACGAAAATATCGTGTCGGTCGCAGTTTGGCCGCTGGGCGGCCGAATTACCGGTCGGCGCGCTTTTCTGTAGACTGTGGTCTTCCGAGATTTGGCCGAGGAGTCGATTCGATGCAACACCCGAAATTTACCGTGATTTTGTACCTGGAGGAGGCCGATCTGCGGGCCGAGCGCGCGCTGTACTCCTTGACCGCGGGCTATCAGCGGGAGGTGCAGGCCGCGGACTACGAGGTGATCGTGGTGGACAGCACGGAGCAGGGGGCGGTGCAGCGGGACTATGCCGAGGCCTTCGCGGGTTTTCGGTTCATCCGTTTTGTGCGTGAATACCAGACCCCTTGGGAGGCTTTGAACTTCGCCGTGGGCGAGGCGCGCTCGGAAAAGGTGCTGTGCTGCCTGCCCGGGGCGAGGATCCTGTCGCCCGGACTGCTGAAATACGCGGCGGCGGGGCTCGATTTCTGTAAGCACCCCTTTGTGTACACGCTCGATATGTGCCTGGACGCGGTGGGTGACGGCGAGGCGTGGCGGGAAGACGGGTATAGCCTGTTTACCCTAGCGGCGCCGAGGGAAGGCGAGGGGCGGGGGTTTTTCAGTCGTATCAGCGAAAGCGGCTGCTTCGGGCTGACGAAGCGCGACTACATCCGCCTCGGCGGCTTGGATGAGCGGTTTCAGACCTTTTATCATGGGCTTGCGGAGCGGGATTTGTTCAATCGGGCGCATGAAGAGGCCGGATTCGTCCCGGTGTTACTGTTAGGCGAGGCCTCGTTCACGCAGTCCGCGCCGTGCGCGCCTGTGGTCGGCCTGTCGGCGCCGGGCAGGGAGGAGTTTTTGCGCGTCCGGGGCAAGGACTACAAGCCGCTGTTCAAGAAACCGGCCTATTTGGGCTGGATTTCGCAACACTACCATGTCCGGCTGCTGCACTCGGAGAACACCCCGGGGGCCGGGCTGACGTGACTTGCAATCGCCTTATTCGAACAGTAAGCGCTTGAGCACCCGCAGCGGGGCCGTGAGCCGCCATGAGGTGGAGCCGTACACCTCTTGCAACTGCTGCTCCAGTTCGCGGATGCGCTCCTGTTGCTCCCGCAGCTTGATCAGGGGGCGGCCCGCGAAGCGCTCTTCGGCCGCGGTGATGCCCGGGTCGTCGGCGTCGAGTTCGTAGCCGAAGGCCTCCAGGCCGTCGGTGGCGAGGCGGCGAAACATATCCCGCGTCTCGTGGTCCGCCGAGCGCCAGCGCCCGATGTTGCCAGGCAGGCGAATGCAGGCGGCGGCGATGGCCAGGGTGCGGGAATCGGCCTCGATGCCGAGGCTCTCCAGCAGGAACAGGATCACCCGCTCGGGCTCCATGCAAATGCCCTCGAAGCGGATCACCAGATGGCGCTCGCCCAGCTCCCGCTCGGCCCAGCGCAGCGCTTGCAGGTTGGCCTTTTCCCACATCTGCAGGGAGGCGGTGGCCAGGTGCTCCGGCGGCTGTTGGCCGAACAGGGATTTGAAATGCTTTTGCACCTGACGCTGGTTTTCAGACAGCGCCATGTCGCGCCCGTCGCGCACCACCTGGACAAAGCGCATCTCGGGCTCGGCCTCGGCGATGAGCGGCAACAGAAAAAGGGCCCGCGGATTCTTCCAGCCCCACGGGGTTTGCGGGTTCGGCAACTGCGCGCGGTAGGCGGCAATCGCCTTGCGCAGCTCCGCCAGCGCTTCGCCGCGCAGCTTGGCGGGCAGGCCGTCGGCGGGGTAATCCGCCGCCCGGGTGTGGTCGAGCACCGGGTCCACGAAGCGATCTAGCCAGGGCTCGAAGTTCATGGCGTCGCCGGAGCGGTTGAGGTGGTCGCCCATGAACACCCCGGCGGAGGACAGCACTTGGCGCACTACGCGGGTGCCCGAGCCGCCGGTGCCGGCGACCACGATAGGGGGTTGTGTCGATGTGGTTTCGTTCATGACGCCCTATTGTAGCGGTTTGCACCGGGAAAAGCGTCGACGATTTTTCGGGATTCGCTTAGTATCGCGTGACTAGTATCGCGTGCTTGGTATCGCGTGACTAGTATCGAGTGACATCAGTGGCAATGAGGGGCCCCATGAATCAAGCCATCGACTCCATCGGCATTTCCATCGAGACCGCCGCCAATTATCATCGCTCAGGTCGCCTGGTCGAGGCCGAGCGGATCTACCGCAGCGTACTGGCGCGGCAGCCGGGGCACCTGGATGCCAACTACCTGTTGGGGCTGATCGAATTGGAGCGCGGCAAGCCGGCGGTGGCCACCGGCTTGATCGCCCAGGCGCGACAGGGGATGCCGCACAACCCGCTGTATCAGTATAACCTGGGGCGTGCGCTGGAGGCCTGCGGCGACCTGCCGCAGGCCGAGACCTGTTACCGCAAGGCGGTGCAGTTGCAGGCCGATTATGCGGACGCCCGGCTGGCCCTGGGGTGTTTGCTGCAACAGCAGGGGCGGCTGCAAGATGCGGTGCGGGAGTACCGATGGCTGTTGAAGCGGACGCCGGACAACCCCTCGGTGCTCAACAACCTGGGCAACGCCCTCTCCGGCCTAGGGCGGATGTCGGAGGCGGAGCAGGCGCTGCGGCGCAGCGTGGCGTTGGCGCCCGGTTATGCTCAAGGCTTTGGCAACCTGGGCAACCTGCTGATGGGGCTGGGGCAGACGGATGAGGCCGATGAGGCCTTTCGCAAGGCCTTGGAGCTGGCCCCCGGCGAGCCGGACTTCCATTACAACTACGGCAATTATCTGCAACTGGTGTGCCGCTACGACGAGGCCGTGGCCAGTTATCAGCGGGCGCTGGAGCTGCGCCCGCGCATGGCCGGGGCGGCCAACAACCTCGGCAATGTGCTCAAACTGCTGGGGCGCATCGAGGAGGCCGAGGCGGTGTTCCGCCAGGCCATCGCGGCGGACCCGGATTACCCGGACGCCTACAACAATTTGGGCAATGTGATGGTCTCCAATGGCGAGATCGAGTTGGCCATCGGTTGGTATCGCACCGCCTTGGACAAGCGGCCGAATTTCGTCGATGCCTACAGCAATTTGGTGTATGCGCTGAATTACCCCATCGGCCTGCATGAGCAGGACCTGTTTCGCGAGCATCGCGAATGGTCCTTGCGCTTCGAGCGTCCGCTGTTGACGCCCCAGGCGCAGGCCGCGCCGGCGCGGCCGTTGACCGGGCGCAAACTGCGCCTGGGGTACGTCTCGGGGGATTTTCGGCGGCATTCCGTGGCGTTCTTTTTCGAGCCCCTGCTCAAGGCCCATGACCGGGATCGGGTGGAGGTCTTTTGCTACTCCAACGTCATTCAGGCCGACGATGTCACCGCGCGCATCCAGGCCCAAGCGGATGGCTGGCGCAGCATCGCGGGCCTCAGCGACGAGGCCGCGGCGGCGCAGATTCGGGCCGATCGCATCGACCTCTTGGTGGACCTCTCCGGGCATACCGACGGCAACCGGCTGCTGGTATTCGCCCGCCGTCCGGCGCCGCTGCAGGTGAGCTGGCTGGGCTACCCCAACACCACCGGCCTCGAATCCATGCATTTTCGACTCACGGACGCGATTTGCGACCCCGAGGGCGAGACCGACCGTTTTCATGCCGAACGCCTGATCCGCCTGCCCGAGGGTTTTTTGTGTTACGAAGGTTACGAGGCGGCGCCCGAAGTGCGCGAGCCGCCCTGTCTGCACGGGGCGCCCGTCACCTTCGGCAGCTTCAACAACCTGACCAAGGTCACCCGGCCGGTGGTGGATCAGTGGTGCCGCATCATGCAGGCCGTGCCCGGCTCGCGCATCATCCTCAAGACCAATCAGCTCGAAGACCCGCGGCTGCGGGACAAATACCGCGGCTGGTTCGCGGACAACGGGGTTTCAGCGGATCGCGTAGAGCTGTTGGCCCGCATTCCCGGGCTCACCGAGCATTTAGAGCTGTATTCCCGCCTCGACATCGCACTGGACTGCTTCCCCTATAACGGCACCACCACCACCTGTGAGGCGCTGTGGATGGGGGTCCCGGTGCTGACCTTGGATGGCGGCAGCCACCGCGCCCGGGTCAGCAAGAGCATCCTCCACCGCCTGGGCCTCGATCACCTGGCGGCCGCGGATGGGCCAGCCATGGTGCGCCTCGCACAACAGCTAGCGGGCGATCCGCAAGCGCTGCGCAGCTTACGCCTGGGCATGCGCGAACGGATGCGGGGCGGCCCTTTGTGTGACGCCCCGCGCTTTGCCGCCAGCCTAGAGCACGCCTTCGAGGTGCTGTTTCGCGCCGTCGCCGGGCCGGCGGAATGAGGATGATGGGCCGAGGCCCGCGCTCGGCTGCATACGGCGGGTGATTCATCGGCCCATAACAGGGTATACTGCGGATATACTAAAACCCTATCGTTTACAGGAGTGGATTATGCAAAAGCGGGAGTTCCCGAGGCGATTGATCGGGTTAGGCGCAATGGCGCTGCTCGTGGGCGGCGGTCAACCGCTTCAGGCGGCCAGTGTGTTCAACGCAAGCGCCGCCAACTTCAGTTGCGCGGATGACGAGGCGGCGGTGATCGCGAGCGGGGCCATAGGCCTCAGTGCGGGCGGCGCCACCTATTACACGGGCCTGCATCAGGCCGGCGGCGATAATCAAAACCCGGTGGCGGCGGCCTTCGGGGCGCAGTCTTGGTGTGTGGACGATTACGAAACCACCGGCGCCGACGGCCGCGGCGAGGGTTTGCTGTCGGATCAGGGCCGGCTCTACGCCGTGTTCAGCATCGACGGCGCGGAAAATCCGACGGAGCAGGATTTACGCCGCTTCACCGCCGACGGTTGGCTGAGCAGCTACGGCAGCGGCGGCGGGCCCCGGGTTTCGGTGGTGTTGCGTTTGGATCCCGCAAGCGGCCGCGTCTGGCAACAGGACGGCGCCTATCAGGGCACCTATCTGCTGTCGCGCCTAAGCAGCGGCGAGACCAACACCCTGGAGGTTAAGGCCCTGGCGTTGAATGCTGCGGGTGAACTGGAAGTGGACGCCCAGGCCTATTTCACCCCGCTGGGGGTGAACGGCCAGCCGCTGGAGCTGGGGGCCGATGCCGAGTCGCCGTTCGACTACTCGGTGCGCCTGAGCGGCGACTTGCAGACCGCGCTGGCGGCCTCGGTGGACACCCCCTGCCCCGAGTGCGACGATCCGCCGCCGCCGCTGCCGCCCACTACCGGCGGGACCACCCCCGGCGTATACTCCAGCCCGGTAGGCGTCCCCGCACTGGGTCTTTGGGGACTCGGGCTGTTAACGGGTCTGCTGGGCCTGCTTGGCATGGGATTGCGCCGCACGCGGTGAGCCTAGTACGCCTGCGCACAAATACCGGAAACCACGGCGGGTTAGGAACGCAGAGGACGCGAAGGACCGCAGAGGGCGCAGAGGAATTCTTGCTTGATCGTCCCCGCGTTCCGGCGCGGGATGCCTGTCCGCCCGCCTGGAGTACAGCCCTCGGGCTGTGCGCTTCTTCGTCTGCCTAAGTGCTGGGCGCTGGGGACTAGGCGCTAGGCACTTACCACTAAGCACCCAGCATTCACCATTCACCATTCACCATTCACCATTCACCATTCACCATTCACCACTAACCACAACCGACAGCCGCTCCGCGCCCTCTGCGTCCCGAGAGCGTCTCGGCTAGGGGCCTCAGCGCCCGGAGCGCAGCACCATCAGGTTGCCCGATTGCTGCATATCCAATTGGCGCAGGAAGGTCATGCCCAATAGCACCGCCGGCGGATGATCGGCATCGATCACCGCCGCACGCACGTTAAAACGCTCAATCGGTCCCACCTGCACCCGGTCTAGCACTACCGGATAGGCGGCGGTGATGCCGGACGCGGTTTGGGCCTGAATCGGCGTTTGGGTGCGGTCCACCTCAATCCCCAATTGGCGCGCGTGCTGGCGGCTCAGGGCCACGAAAGAGGCCCCGGTATCGACGATCATCGGCACCCCCTGGCCGTTAATCCGGCCCTGCACGAAAAAGGCCCCGCTGGCGTTGCTGACGATGCGCAACTCCTGCTCCGCGGGCTCGGCATAGCCGCCGCCAATGGTGTCGTCGAGGCCGAAGCTGCGGCGCTCACCGTTCACTTCGATTACCGCGCCCTCGAAATCCGCGGCGATTAAAAGCATGCCCTCGACGATCTCCTCGCCCACCGCCAGCACCTGCGGCCGACCGTCGATTTCGATCATCGCCTTATCCGGGAACAGGGCCTTGACCCGGATATTCCCCGCCGACAGCGCGGGCGCCGCCGTCGCGGCCAGCAGGACGGCCAGGATTAAGGCCGCAAAAAATGGAACTCGCATCGGACAAACCCTCCGCTTTAGGATTACCCCCAAGCATAGACCGCGCCTTGCAAAACGACAAACGCGGCAACCCCCGCCGCCAGATCATCCAGCATAATCCCCAGCCCGCCATGGATCCGCCGGTCCAGCCAGCAGATGGGCCAAGGCTTGAGGATATCGAAAAACCGAAACAGCAAGAACCCGGCCGCCAACCACCCCCAGCCCGGCGGGGCCAGCCACAGGGTGACCAACAGGCCCACCCACTCGTCCCACACGATGCCCGCCGGATCGTCCAAGGCCAGGTCGCGCGCCACCCGCCCGCACAGCGGGATCCCGAGTACGAACAATACCGCGGTCAGCAGCAGGTATTGCAAATCCGTTAGATAGGTCGCCATGGCCAGGTAGAGGGGGATCGCGGCCAAGGTCCCCGCGGTGCCCGGGCCCTTGGGCGCCGCCCCGCTGCCGAGGCCGAAGGCCAGCAGATGCAGCGGGTTGCGCCAATCCAGGCGCCGCTCTTGCCTACCCGGAAAAATGCTCATAGCCGCCGCGGGCCAGGCTCAGCTCTGCCCCATCGGGGGCGATGCAATGCACGCCGTCACCGGCGACCACCTCGCCGACATGGCGGCAAACGCAGCCGGCGGCGCGGCAAATGGCGGCCGCCTCCCGCTCCAGGGCCGGGTCCAGGGTAAAGCAGAGTTCATAGTCGTCGCCGCCGGCGATAAACGGCATCCAGTCCCCAGTGACCGCCAAATAGGCCCGACCGGCGGCGGACAAGGGCAGGCGGCCTAGCTCGAAACGCGCGCCCACGCCGCTGGCGGTGCAAATATGCCCCAAGTCCGCCGCCAGGCCGTCGGAGAGGTCAATCGCCGCATGGGCCACCCCGCCCAGGCGCCGCCCCAGCAGCACCCGCGGCTCGGGCCGGTGCAGGCGTTCGGCAAGCGCCGCATGCTGCGCCCCGCCGTCCCACTCGCCCTGCTGCTGCATCAGCCCCAGGGCCGCATCGCCCAGGGTCCCGCTGACATAGACCAAATCCCCCGGTCGCGCCCGGGAGCGGCGCAATTCCCGCCCCGCGGCCACAAAGCCTTGGGCATGGATGCTGATGCTGCGCGGCCCGCGGGTGGTGTCGCCGCCGACCAAGCGCACCCCATGCGCCCGCGCCAGCACCGCCATGCCGTGCGCAAAGGCCGCCACCCAGGCCGTATCGGCCTGCGGCAGGGTGAGCCCCAGGGAGAACCAGGCGGGCTCCGCGCCCATTGCGGCCAAGTCGCTCAAATTCACCGCCAAGGCCTTATGCCCCAGGGCCTCGGGGTCGGCGCCGACGGCGAAATGCACCCCCTCCGCCAGGGTGTCCTGGGTCTGGGCCAGCAGGCGATTGGGGGGCGGGCGCAGCAGGGCGCAATCGTCCCCCACGCCCAGGTCCACATCCTCCCGGTGCGGCCCCAAAGCGGCGAAATAGGTCTGAATTAGATCGAATTCGGACTGAATCATGGGGTGCGGGGCATCGCTCATCGGGCGCGGCGCAGCTTGATCTCGCCGCCCCGCGCGCCCTGGGCCAGCTTGTCGAGCACGCCGTTAATGAAGCGGTGCGATTGTTCGGCCCCGAACACCTTGGCCAGCTCCACGCACTCGTTGATCACCACCCGATAGGGGATCTCGGGACGATGGGTTAGCTCATAGGCGCCGAGGCGCAGGATCGCGCGCTCCACCGGGTCCACGCTCTCGATCGAGCGGCTCAACAGCGGCGCCAGTTGGGCGTCCAGCGCCCCAAGGTGTTGGGGGATGCCGTGGAGGATCTCCTTAAAATACTCCAAATCGAAGGTGGTGACGGATTCGTCGCTCAGGAACTGCTCCTCGATCTCCGCCAGATTGCCGCCGGCCATCTGCCATTGATAAAGCGCCTGCACCGCGTGATGGCGGGCGCGGCTGCGTTTATTGCTCATAATTTCGGGATTCTCGGCGGCCGCCTCAAGGGAGCTGCCGCAGCAGGTTGACCATTTCCACCGCCGACAGGGCGGCCTCGGCCCCCTTGTTGCCCGCTTTGGCGCCGGAGCGCTCAATGGCCTGTTCGATGGTGTCCACGGTCAGGACGCCGAAGGCGATGGGCAGGCCGTGCTTTTGCATCGACTGGGCCAGGCCCTTCACGCATTCGCCCGCCACATAATCGAAGTGCGGGGTGCCGCCGCGGATCACCGCGCCCAAGGCCACGATGGCGTCGTAGTCGCCCTTGGCCGCGATGCGCTCCAGCGCCAACGGCATTTCGAAGGCCCCGGGCACGCGCACGATGGTGATGTCCGCCTCGTCGGCGCCGTGCCGCTTGAGGGCATCGATCGCGCCGGCCAGCAGGCTTTCCACCACGAAGCTGTTGAAACGGGCCACTACCAGACAGAAGCGTGCGTTCTGAACGGTGAGGGCGCCTTCGATGGTCTTAATGCTCATGTTCGGGGTTCCCGGTTGGATGTTGCTGGAGCGATTATTCGCAATCCACGTATTCCACCACTTCCAGATCGAAGCCGGAAATGGCATGCAGGCTCTTGGGGGCGCTCAGCACGCGCATCTTGCGCACCCCGAGGTCGGTGAGGATCTGCGCGCCCACGCCATAGGTGCGCAGGTGCTCGCGGGTCTCGCCGCGGTTCGGCACCTGGTCCTCGGCGTCGTGCAGTTGTACGTCGCGCATGCGCTGAATGATCTCGCGGGTGGTGTCGTGATTGCGCAGCACCACGATCGCCCCGGCCCCTTCCTTCGCCACCTGGCGCAACGCATTGCGCATCGGCCAGCCGCAACCGCGGTGATGGGTGTCGAACAGGTCGCACAGGGTGTTCTGCATGTGTACCCGCACCAGCGCCGGCGTCTCCGGGCTCACCTCGCCCTTCACCAGCGCCAGATGGAGTTCGTTGTCCACGCAATCCTGGTAGGCGATGAGGCGAAAGTCGCCGAATTCGGTGGGCAGGTTGCACTCGCTGACCCGCTCCACGGTCTTTTCATTGCGCACCCGGTAGTGGATCAGGTCGGCGATGGTGCCGATCTTCAGGCCGTGTGCCTTGGCGAACACCTCCAGGTCCGGGCGCCGGGCCATGGTGCCGTCCTCGTTGAGGATCTCCACGATCACCGCCGCCGGGCTGCGCCCCGCCAGTCGCGCCAGGTCGCAACCGGCCTCGGTATGCCCGGCGCGCACCAGCACGCCGCCGGGCTGGGCCATTAGCGGGAAGATGTGCCCCGGCTGCACCAAGTCCTGCGGCTGGGCCTCGGGCTGCACCGCGGCCTGCACCGTGGTGGCCCGATCCGCCGCCGAAATGCCGGTGGTCACGCCCTCGGCGGCCTCGATGGACACGGTGAAATTGGTGGCATGCGCGGACTCGTTCACCCCCACCATTAGCGGCAGGCGCAACTGCTGACAGCGTTCCTTGGTCAGGGTCATGCAGATCAGGCCGCGGCCGTAGCGGGCCATGAAATTCACCGCCTCGGGCGTCACCGCCTCCGCCGCCATTACCAGATCGCCCTCGTTCTCGCGGTCTTCGTCGTCCATGATGATCACCATCTTGCCTTGACGCAGATCCTCGATGATTTCTTCAGTGCTATTGAGGGACATTGCTCTCCCCGGCCCGGTCGCCATGGTGTCTACGGAAAAGCCGACTATCATAGCAAACAGTGGCGAAGGGGGAAAAACCAGAATATGAGCGGGTTTACCCGCGGCCGATCGTCGGCCAAGCATCCACCGCATCGCGCACGATTCGGGTGCGCCAAACCGGCGCGGCAAGCGGCGCATAGCGGCCTAGTGCGCCTGCGCCTAAGTATCGGACACAACCCAGGCGCCTTCGGCACGCAGAGCCCGCGGAGAACCGCAGCGGGCGCAGCGGGCGCAGAGAGGCGTTTCAATTGAAAGGATCAGCGCCGCCCTCGACATCCGCCGCCTCAGCGGCGAATGCACTTCGCTGGCCCGCCCGCTGTATGACTACGGGCTCGAGGCGTACACGCCTTGGCCCGGGTGCGTAACCGCAAACCCGCACAGCCCGAGGGCTGTACTCCAGGCGGCTAGGCGGCGCTGGGGCGCCGGGCGGCATAAGCAGCCAAAAAACCTCCTCCGCGCCCTCTGCGTTCCCTGATGGCGTTGTTTCCGTTATTTGAGCGCAGGCGTACTAGCTAGCAAGATGGTATGAGAATCCCCGGAAATGGCCTAAGCTCGTCCCAACCACCCCACGGAGAACCGCCCCATGCACCGATCAATGCTGACGATGACCCTGACCCTGGCGCTCCTGTGGCCCCTTAGCGGCCGCGCCGAGGCGCCGCCCGCCGCGGCCGATACGGCCGGCTGCGTGATCCTGCTGCACGGCATGGGCCGCACCGAAAGATCCATGGCCAAGCTCGGGGACCGCCTCGCGGAGGCCGGCTACCAGGTCTGGAATCAGGGTTATCCCTCCACCGAGCAAACCGTGCAGGCCCTCGCCGCGCCGCACATCGAACGGGGCCTACAGGCCTGTAACGCCGCCGCCGCCGCGCCCATCCACTTCGTCACCCACTCCCTAGGCGGCATCCTGGTGCGCTACTACCTGCAACAGCGCCGCATCGCAGGCCTCGGCCGCATCGTCATGCTGGCGCCGCCAAACCAAGGCAGCGAGGTCGCCGACGCCCTGCAGGGCAATTGGCTGTACCAAAAGATCACCGGACCCGCGGGGCAACAACTCGGCATCGGCCCGAACAGCCTGCCCAATCGCCTGCAACCGGTGGCCGCCAGTATCGGCGTCATCATCGGCCGCAACTCCTCGGACCCCTGGTTTTCGCCGCTGCTCCCCGGCGAAAACGACGGCAAGGTCTCGGTGCGGCGCGCCCGACTCGAAGAAATGGACGATTTTTTGGTGGTGGACGCCGGCCACACCTTTGTCATGCGCGACGACGAGGTCATCCGGCAGGTGCTGGAGTTCTTGCACAACGGCCGTTTTGACCACCCCGAGGCCCCGGTGATCGCACCCAAACCCAAGGCGCCTTGAAATGCACCTCACCCGACTGCTCGAAAACCTGCTATTCCCGCCCGCGCTGTCGCTGCTCTTATTGCTGCTGAGCCTGGGCTTTTTGGCCGCCGACCGGCGCGGCCGGGGCGCCGCGCTGGTGCTGCTGGCCGCGGCCTCGCTGTACCTGGCGGCCATCCCCGCGTTCACCCAGCAACTGGCCGACCGGCTGCAAGTGCATCCCGTGCTCAAGGCCGAAGGGCTGAACCCGAAGCCGCCCGCGGCCATCGTGGTGCTGGCCTTTCAGCGCTATAGCGACGCCCCCGAATACGGCGGCGACACCTCCTCCGGGGCGGAGATGGAACGCCTGCGCTACGCCGCCCGCCTGCACCGCGCCAGCGGGCTGCCCATCGCCACCATCGGCGGCGACGCCCTGCGCACCGGCGTGGCCGGCGCCGACCTAATGGCCGACACCCTGGAACAGGCCTTCCGCGTACCGGTGCGCTGGCGCGACGGCCGCAGCCGCCACACCTGGGACAACGCCCGCTTCGCCCGCGAGATCCTGCAAGCCGAGGGCATCGGGCGGGTCGTGCTGGTGACCCACGCCTGGCACCTGCGCCGGGCCGCATTGCTGTTCGAAGACCAGGGCTTCGAGGTGATCCCGGCCCCCACCGCCTTTTACCGCCGAGATCCGGCGCAACGCGGACTCGGGGCCTGGATCCCGGCCCCCGAGGCGCTGCTGGAGTCCAAGCGCTACCTGCGCGAATGGGTGGGGCTGGCCCTATTGGCGCTGCAACGTCGGTTCGGCGACGCCCCGACCCCAGCCGCCGAATAGTCGCCCTCTCAGGATTAGCCTAGGCCGCCTGCGCAACAGCGCCACTTACGCAACGCAGAGGGCGCAGAGGACCGCAGAGCGCGCGGAGGAGGTTTTGCTTGCTGATGTAGCGCCCCAGCGTGGGAAGGCCCGTCCGGCGCCCGAGTCCGCCGGCGCCGAAGTCACGGAAACAACCTGGAAGTCGAGGCTTTAGCCAGGCTTGGGGGCGGTATAACGCCAAGGCCAACCCCCGGCGGAAGCATGCAAAACTAAAGTTTTGCACTCCAGCCATAAGCCAGGCCTTGATCCTCAAACCGGCCATGACCCGCCTGGAGTGCAAAGGCCCCGCCTTTGCAAAGCTCGGCGATAGCCGAGCTATTGAACCCCAATCCTTTCGGTGGCCGGAGCGTTGATCAAGGCCCAAAAAGATGACCCAGGCCCGCCCGCAATCCCTATAAAAAACCTCTGCGCCCTTTGCGCTCTTCCTTCGCGCCCTTTGCGTTATATCTTTGTAGCCGGGCTTGGGGCTTCGTTCGGCCCGGCTAAAGCCTTGAACTCGAAGGCGTCCCAAACGTCCTGAAATTCCACTGCCGTTGATCGCTCCTCCGCTAGCCGCTCACCTCTGGCAACCGCCAAGTCCAGGCGGCGGAGATTAGGGCTAGCCACGAAAGCAAAAACACCACGCCGGCCGGCCCCCAAACATCGCCGAGGATGCCGACCAAGCCGCCGCTCAGCATGGCTACGCCGACTACGGTATTGCTGACCGCCACTAGGGCGGCGCGATTATCGGCGGTGGCCATGTCCACCAAATAGACCTTGCGACCCAGGCGGATGCCGCCGTGGAACACGGTGAGGGCGGCGAAGAAGCCCACATGCGTCCAGCTCGATTCGAGCCCGGCGGACCCCGTCCGCACCAGGGCGAACAGCAACAGCCCGAGCAGCCCGGCGCAGATCGCGGCGGCGGCCATCACCCGGCGGGCGGAGCGGTCGCCCAGCCAGCCCCAAATGGGCGCGCTAATGCTGCCGGCCAGGCCGCTGGCGATAATCATCAGGCCCAGGCCGGCGGCCGCGCCGTCGGTCATCTGCTGGGCCAACAGCACGAAGAAGGGCGGCATCAGGGCGATGCTCAGAAACAGCGTGCGGGCGATCACGAAGCGCCTAAAGTCGATCTCGGTGCGCAACAGCCCCAGGCTCTGGAGGGCCACCTGCACCGCATTGGCGCCGCCCTCGGTGGCCCCGGGCTGTTCGCGGATGGACCAAAAGACCAGCGCCGCCAGCC
This sequence comes from Gammaproteobacteria bacterium, assembly GCA_011389885.1. GTDB lineage: Bacteria > Pseudomonadota > Gammaproteobacteria > Chromatiales > Chromatiaceae > JABBTK01. Next base: position 31,065 of record JAABTK010000028.1, read on the forward strand.
CCCAGAGCGCCGCCGCCGCGGCCAGCAGCCCGAAGAACAGGCCGGCCCCGGCGCCTTGGCCCGCCGCCAACTCCAGCCACAGCCCCAGACCGAAAACCGCCAGCCCGGCGAGGCCCGCGCTATAGCCCATCAGGGTCCCGCGCCGGCTCTTGGAAACGGTCTTGCCGAGCACGTCCTTGGCCGCAACCGAGCAAAAGCCGCGGGCCAGGCTGTAGACGACCAAGAGCCCGATCACCGCCCAGCCCGCCGCCGCGCCTTCGAGCCCCAACACGCCGAAGGCCATCAGGATTAAGCTAACGGCGGTAAGCCCGGCGCCGAACAGCCAAACCCATTTGCGGATCGCCATACGGCGGATGAAGGCCGCCACCATTAGCTGGGGCAACAGCACCCCGGCCTCGCGAATGGGCACCAGGAAACCGGCGAAGGCCGCCGGCGCGCCCAGGCTGCCCAGGATCCAGGGCAGCACCAGGCGGGCGCTGGAGAGTTCGTCCGCCACCTTGGTGAGCAGGTTGGCGAGCAAATAGGCGAAGTAATTCCGCGGCTGATCGTTGCAGGCCTTCTCTGGGATGTCCTTGCAGACCCGCGCATCCTCGTCGCCGGTGACCAGGTCGTAGAGGCTGTTTAAGAGCTTGCGGTGCTGCATGGGACCCCGGGCCGCGGCAAAAGGGGTATTTTGCCACAGGCGGCGGCCCGGCGCCGCCGCGTTAGAACGCACCGGCGGCGCAAATTGCGCCTTTCTTGGCGCGCTTTTGGGGGGTTAAAACGGGTGTTGAGCCCGCCTCTTAGGCCGCCGCCAAGCGCTTGATCGCCGCTACATAGTTTTCGTTGCGGTCCTCCGCCAGGCCAAGCTCTTTGCGCAGCCGCAGTACGGCGCCGGGATCGGCCGACTCGATGGCCACCGATTGAATGAGCTGGCCGTCGATGCGCAACTCGTCGTACTCGGCGCGCGCCTGTTGCAGGTTGAACTTGGCCCGGCGTTTGCTAACCCCCACGCGGAACAGGCCGGGCTCGGCATCCACCACCTCGGACAACAGGCGCTCCAGCCCATAGTCGCCCTGGAGGCCCGGCGCCGCCTCGATCTCCCACAACGGCAACAGCTTTTGGCGCAAAAAGCCCGCCGGCAACGGGAATTCGTGCTGGGCGTAGGGCAGCCACTGCTCCAGCTCATCCTCGGCATGAATTAGGATTTTCACCTCCAGCCGTCCGTTGCGGATCTTAGTGTTGGCCTGATCGGCGGCGTGCGAAATCAGGTACTGCTCGGCGCTTTCGGTATCCTCCTCGCCGCCGCCTAGGCCATAGAGCCGGGGCAGCACGAAGGATAGATCCGGGGCGAATACGCGGAACTCGTAACGCGGGGCCAGAATAGTCATAGGCGGTCTCTTTCGGTGGTGTCATGCAACGGCGGTGCGGCAGCCGTCGCCTGGCGTGAGCGGCGCCGGGTGGCGCGCCTCATCGGCGAACCCGAACCCAGCGCAAGCTTGGCAGACCCAGCCCGGCCCATCGCCTGCAGGCAAGCGCCTATACCCTAGACCTTCTCAGGGTGCAATTCCAGCCCAGCCGCGGCCTTGCCGCCGCAAGCGTCGGCAGTTTGGCCGGCAAGCCGGCTTTGCCCTATACTAGCCCGCCTGTTTTCTGCGCCCCGAAAAGCCTATGAACCCCGATCTGGCTCGCCTCCAGCCCTACCCGTTCGAAAAGCTCGCCCAGCTAAAGCGTGGCGTCACGCCGCCCGCCGAGCTGCCCCCAATCGCCCTCTCCATCGGCGAGCCCAAGGACCCCACGCCCGGTTTCATTCACGAGGCGGTGCTAAGCCACCTGCATGGCCTCTCGGCCTACCCCTCCACCAAGGGCCTGGCGGCGCTGCGCGAGGCCATCGCCGACTGGCTGGGGCGGCGCTTCGACCTCTGCGACTCGGTCGACCCCGAGCGCCAGGTGCTGCCGGTGAACGGCACCCGCGAGGCCCTGTTCGCCTTCGCCCAGGCCGTGGTGGACCGCAGCGACGGGCCGCTGGTGCTGATGCCCAACCCCTTTTATCAAATCTACGAGGGGGCCGCGCTGCTGGCCGGGGCCGAACCGCGCTTCCTCGACTGCCGGGCGGAAAACGGCTTCCGGCCCGACTTCGACCGCGTCAGCGAGGCCGACTGGCGGCGCTGCCAACTGCTCTACCTGTGCTCGCCGGGCAACCCCGCCGGCGCGGTGCTGGATATCGAGACCCTGCAAGGGCTGATCGGAAAGGCCCTGAAATACAACTTTATTATCGCCGCGGACGAGTGCTATTCCGAAATCTACGCAGAACACCAGCAAGCCCCGCCCAGCCTGTTGCAGGCCGCGCGCGACATGGGGCTGGAAAGCTTTCGCCACTGCGTGGTGTTCCACAGCCTGTCCAAGCGCTCCAACGCGCCCGGGCTGCGCTCGGGCTTCGTCGCCGGTGATGCCGATATTATCGAGTGTTTCCTGCTCTACCGCACCTACCACGGCTGCGCCATGCCGCTGCAACACCAGGCCGCCAGCCAGCAGGCCTGGGCCGACGAGCAGCATGTGCGGGCGAGCCGCGAGCGCTATCGGCAAAAGTTCGACGCGGTGCTGGAGATCCTCAACGATGCGCTGCCGGTGGAGCGCCCCCAGGGCGGCTTCTACCTTTGGCCCGAAACGCCCATCCCCGACACCGACTTTGCCCGCGGCCTGTTCGAACAGCAACACCTCACGGTACTGCCAGGGCGCTATCTGTCGCGCGACACCGCCCACGGCAACCCCGGCGCGAACCGCATCCGCATGGCCCTGGTGCCCGCCCTCGACGAATGCGTAGAGGCCGCCAAACGCATCCACACCTACATCGAAACCCTGTAATCGCATCCCGGAGAACCCAATGAGCGAAATCCAGCAGACCATCATCGACGCCTTTGAAAAACGCGCCGAGATCAACCCGCGCAACGTGGACACCCTGGTGAAGGACGCCGTAGAGGCCGCCATCGACCAACTCGACTGCGGCGAGATCCGCGTGGCCGAAAAGCAAAACGGCGCCTGGGTGGTGAACGACTGGGTCAAAAAGGCCGTGTTGCTCTCCTTCCGCATCCACGACAACGAATTCTTGAAGGGCGGCTTCACCAACTACTACGACAAGGTCCCCTCCAAATTCGCCGACTACAACAGCCGCGACTTCCGCGAGGGCGGCGCCCGCATCGTGCCCCCCGCTACCGCCCGCAAGGGGGCCTACATCGCCCCCGGCGCGGTGCTGATGCCGTCCTATATCAATATCGGGGCCTATGTGGGCAGCGGCACCATGGTGGACACCTGGGCCACCGTCGGCTCCTGCGCCCAAATCGGCAAGGACGTACATCTCTCCGGCGGCGTCGGCATCGGCGGCGTACTCGAACCCCTGCAAGCCGCCCCCACCATCATCGAAGACAACTGCTTCATCGGCGCCCGCTCCGAGATCGTCGAGGGCGTGATCGTCGAACAGGGCGCGGTGATCTCCATGGGCGTCTACATCGGCCAATCCACCAAGATCTACAACCGCGAAAGCGGCGAAATCATCTACGGCCGCGTACCCGCGGGCGCGGTGGTGGTCCCAGGCTCCCTGCCCGCCAAAGACGGCAGCCACAGCCTCTACTGCGCGGTCATTATCAAGCAAGTGGACGCAAAGACCCGCGGCAAGGTCGGCATCAACGAACTGCTGCGCGACTGAGCAGGGCTATACGCACCGCTTTTAGGAACGCAGAGGGCGCAGAGGATTCGCAGAGAACGCAGAGATTGTTTTTGAGGTTGAGCCTTCAGGCGCTGCGGTCCCCGGGGCCGACCGGCTAAAGCCTCAACCTCCAGGCAACGAAATCGCCGGGATCCAATAACCTCCGGCAACAAGACACTCTGCGCCCTCTGCGCCTCCTCTGCGAACTCTGCGTTCCCCAACCCGCGTCGGATAAGTCTCAATGATCAAGCTCTACGGCATCCCCAACTGCGACACCATGAAAAAGGCCCGCCGCTGGCTGGACGAAAACGGCGTGGCCTACGCATTCCACGACTTCAAGAAACAGGGCCTGGAAGAAGACCGCCTCCGCGCCTGGGCGGCCGAACTCGGCTGGGAGGCCCTGCTCAACAAACGCGGTATGATGTGGCGCAAGCTCGACGACGACACCAAGGCCAACATCGACGCAGCCAGCGCCATGCGGGTGATGCTGGAGACCCCCTCCATCATCAAACGACCGGTGCTCGAACTGGAAGACGGGACGCATCGGGTGGGGTTCACGGCGGAGGAATATGCAGCGCTGTTTTTATAACGTAAAGGGCGCGAAGGGGGGACGCAAAGGGCGCAAAAACCTTGATCACAGTTACATCCCTAGTGCAACAAGAAGACCTGGTTGTTGACATCCCTATAGCTTCAAGCTCACTTGTCCGCCCGCCTTTAAAGGGCGATACAACCCAAGACATCAGTCAGGTGTTACCTCATCAACAGATCAAACGAAGCCAAATATCGGAAAAGCGATGGAAATAAAAGATTTTGTTCGAGAAGCATTAACCCAAATATCACATGGTATAAAAGAGTCGATGGAGGACGTACGGGAGGCTGGGGGTTATACAAACCCTGCCGTCCGAACAAACCCGAAACTTACCGAGACTTCCCATTTTGCAGAAATAGGCGATGGTCATAATGTATTTTTAGTGGACTTTAATGTCGCGGTGGTTGTCCAAGACATGGAACATACCGACGCTACCGCAAAATTGAATGTTGCTAGCCTGATATCGTTGGGAGCCGGCGGAGAATCAGAAAACCAGAGAGCAACAACGCACAGAATAAGTTTCAAGGTTCCACTTGCATTACCTGTAGATCCGGTAACGACTGAAGAACTTAAAGAACGGGAAAAGAGCCGCAGAGCCGCATACCAAAAATCCGTCCGGCATTTCTCCAGGGGGTTATAACACTGACGCGCTCGAACAGCCGAGGGGCGCATGAATGGATATGACTTTAACTTCCCCCTATTGCATACCACGGAGTAGGATGGGCAAAGGCGCTCCACCAGGTCTTGTTTTTTCGACAATCTTTCAGCGTCGTGCCCATCGGCCACAGCCGGATGATGGGCACGGCGCTGATCGATCATACAAAAATCGAGGATGGGTGGAGCGCCTTGGCCCATCCTACGATTCCAGGCATTGTTCGGACGCTTCGAAACCATGAGTCATTTCGCAGAGATTAGCGCCTTAGTCCTCGCGTTGGTTGGCATTTATCAACTGCACCGCTTTCATCATGCGGTTAGAGCGGCGCATCCGCCGCTGGATTACGAAACGCACTCGACAGCGGTTGCGGATAGTTGGCGCTGGCGGGAGCCGCCGCAAGCCCTGGGGTTAACTATAGAAAACGACCAGGTTGCCAGCCGTATCGTGCTGCCGTTTCGCCATACCGCGGTGGAGATTTTAACCAGTCTGGTTGGGTATTTTCTGTTGGCGGTATTGGGCTCGATAGTGCTTTTATCATTCCTGGACCCCGGCGTCGGCGGTGTTGCGTTGTTGTTCCCTGTACTCTTTTTCGGGGCTTTGATTTGGGCATTGCTCAACACCGACAGCCATTTGCGGGCAATCGAACTGCGCCGCGATGAAGTGCGCTTTGCCATGCAGTACGGTATATTCCTGCAGCGGCATATCGTGTTACGCAGCTACCCGGGAAGGTTGATTTTCACAGGCGGTTATCAGTCTATGTTCACGATGAATAGAGGGCAACATGCGCCGGACTTCAAGCTGATTGTGAAAAAGACCTGCTGTTGGCTCTTCTCTCGAAAAAAGGGCTTTTACCTGCTGTGCAATCAAAGCCAAGGGAGTTGGATGGTTGGCGGTTTGAATGCCTGGGTGAATCGAGTCGATGGGTCCCAAAACCAGTAAACCCGTCACTAGCCATGTTTCGTGTTTTTCGTGGCTTTCGGGGTTTCAATAAACCCCTCGGCCGGCAGGGCCGGCGGACGGGGTTGCGAGGCGGAGCCCCGCTGCGAGTACGCCTGCGCACAAATAACGGAAACAACGCCATTTAGGAACGCAGAGCGCGCAGAGGATCGCGGCCTTGGTCATCTATCCGGCCAATACCCTGAAATAAGTGTGTTAGATAGGTCGCGTTGGCGCGTAGAATCCACCGCTTACGGCGGCGCGTTCGTCCTGAGCGGCCTAAGGTGGCCGGAACGATGATCAAGGCCAGGATCGCAGAGCGCACGGAGGAGGTTTTGCTTGCTTAGGCCTGCCCGGCGCCAAAGCGCCGCCTAGCCGCCAGGAGTACCGCCCTCGGGCGGTGCGGGTTTCCGGTTACGCGCCCTGACCAGGGCGTGTACGCTCCGAGCCCGCAGCCATGCAGGGGGTGGGCTAGCGAAGTGCGTTCGCTGCTGAAGCGGCGGATGGCGGGTGCGGCGCTGATCCTTGCAATCGAAACGCCTCTCAGCGCCCGCTGCGGTTCTCCGTGTGCCCTGCGTTCCGAGATCGCCTGGGTTGTGTCCGATACTTAGGCGCGGCTGTGCTAGTAACCCCGTCGCCCTCGCTAGCTATTTTGCGTGTTTTTCGTGTTTTGCGTGATTTCAAGAAACCCCTCGGCCGGCCGAGGGGGTTGCGAGGCGGAGCCCCGCAACCAGTAAACCCGTCGCCAGCCATTTTTCGTGTTTTTCGTGGCTTTCGTGGTTCAATAAGCAACCCGAGCGCCCTGTGCGTCCCTTCTTTGCGTCCTTTGCGTTATAAACAAGGCTGAACCATGTCGAAAACCCTAGACCTCGCCCAAGACCTCATCCGCCGCCCCTCGGTCACGCCCGTCGATCAGGGCTGTCAGGGGTTAATGATCCGCCGCCTGGAGGCCATCGGCTTTCGGGTGGAGCGGATGCGCTTCGGCGAGGTGGAGAATTTTTGGGCCAGGCGGGGCTCGGCGGGGCCGGTATTGGCCTTTGCCGGGCATACGGACGTGGTGCCGCCGGGGCCGTTGGAGCGCTGGGAGCTGCCGCCCTTTGAGGCCGCGGTGCGCGACGGTATCCTCTATGGCCGAGGGGCGGCGGATATGAAGGGCAGCCTGGCGGCCATGGTGACGGCCTGCGAGGCCTTCGTGGCCGAGCACCCCGAGCCCCAGGGCTCGATCGCCTTCCTGATCACCGCCGACGAAGAGGGCCCGGCGACGGACGGCACGCTGAAGGTGGTGCAGGCGCTGGAGGCGCGGGGCGAGAAGATGGATTGGTGCCTGGTGGGCGAGCCGTCGAGCACGGATCGGCTGGGAGACGTGATTAAGAACGGCCGCCGCGGGTCGCTGAACGGCTGGTTGACGGTGTTCGGCCTGCAGGGCCATGTGGCCTATCCGCACCTGGCGAAGAACCCGCTGCATGCGCTGGCCCCGGCGCTGCAACGGCTGTGCGCCGAGGAGTGGGACCGCGGCAACGCCTTCTTTCCGCCCACCAGCTTTCAGATCCCGAACCTGAACATGGGCACGGGGGCGGAGAATGTGGTGCCGGGCGAGCTGGAGATGCAGTTCAATCTGCGTTTTTCCACCGAACTGACCCCGGAGCGCATCCAGGGGCGCATTCGGGCCATCCTCGACCAGCACGGGCTGGACTACGAAATCCGCTGGAAGGTCTCGGGCCGGCCCTTTCTGACCGCCGGCGGGGCCCTGGTGGAGGCGGCCTGCGAGGCGGTGGAGAAGGTGCAGGGCTATCGCCCGCGGCTGGACACCGGCGGCGGCACCTCGGACGGGCGCTTTATCGCCCCCACAGGGGCGGAGGTTTTGGAGCTGGGGCCGCGCAACGCCACCATCCACAAGGCCAACGAGTGCGTGGCGGTGGACGAGTTGGACGCCCTGGCCGCGGTCTACCGCCAATTGTTGCGCCAACTGCTGGGCTGAAACGCAGCCGAGACCGACCCTCCAATACGCCGACGATTTTCTGGTTTTTGTGAACAATCCATGATATGCAGTATATTGTTAAGCCGTTGCCTCACACTACAACCTAACCATAAAGACCGCCAAGCCGCCTGAAACCGCAGATGAGTCGAATCAACCGTAAATCTCAGCGCATCGAAATCACCCTGGACGCCAAGGTGAGCAATGCGTTTTCCGAATCGACCGCTATGGTGCGCAATTTCTGCCAGGGCGGGCTGTTCATGGAGTACGCCGGGATGCAGGGCGGCAACGGGGCCTGGCAGCCGCGGCGGGGCGAACGGGTGCGGATCGACTTCGACGTGCCGGCGGATCAGGGCTACGACCATTTTGAGCTGAACTCGCGGGTGGCGCACCTAGGGCCTACGGGCTTCGGCGTGACCTATGACCGCCCCGAGCTGGAGGCCTGGTATGCGCTGATGCGCCTGCGCAAGCGCTCGGTGGGCGACAAGGGCGCGGCCCCGGCCAAGGTTCAGCGTAAATCGGTCGACCAGACGCTGATCACCGAGCTGCGGCTGCGCACCCTGCAGGCCCTGCGCGAGCCGGCGCAACAGGCCTCCAAGACCCTGCTCAAGGCCCTGCAGGAGGCGGCGCACAAGGCGCGCAACCAAATCGACCAAGGCGACTACTTCTACGCCCTCGACGTGTTTCAAGCCAACGGGAGCGGCCTGATGGAAAAATGGCTGGAGCGGGTGGCGCAACGCATCGACGCGCTCGCCGGACCCAAGGGCGGCCGTTGGGGCCGCCCCAAAGAGCACAAGGATGACGACTTCCAGTTGGTGGACAAGGCGCATTTCGACGAATGGGTGATGGTGGCGGGCCTGGCCTCTAAGATCGAAGGCGATGTGGGGTCTTTGCTCTACGAACTAGAGCAGCGCCTGTCGGTGTTGGCCCTGCGGGAGATCAACCAGGAATCCAACCCCATCGGCCCGAGCGCCCTGCTCACCAGCTTTGAGGAGGTCCTCGAGCCCTTCGCCCTCACCCCGCTGCCCAAAAAGCTGGTGTACAAGGTGCTGGAAAAGCGGGTGCTGAATAAGCTGGAGCCGCTGTACCAAGAGGTCAACCGAATCCTGCAAGACAACGGCGTGCTGCCCGATATCAAGAAAAAGGCGGTTAAGCAGGCCGCGGCCAAAAGGGCGGCCGCCAAAGAAAAGGCGCTGGCCGAAAAACCCCCAGCCTCCGGGGCCGAGGCCGCCGCCCCGGGCGGCTCGCGATCGTCCAAGCGCAGCATGCTGGGCTCTCTTTACAACCTCTTCCGACCGCCCCAAAAGGCCGTCGCCGAGCCCAGCGGGGACGCCGCCGCCGAGCCGCAGGCCCCCGCCGCCCAAGCGCCCGAGGCGGCGGAAGACGGCCCGGTGTACGACGTGGACCGGGTGGTGGAGATCCTCTCCAAGGGCGGCGGCGACCCCTCCCTGCCGCTGGAGCAACGGCTGGAGGCGGCGCTGATTCAAGACGGGCGGCAACGCGGAGAGGCCCGGCCGGGCCGCCTGAGCGACGAGGTCAAGGGCGCCATCGGGGCCACCGCCGGGCTGGTCGATTCGATCCGCGGCGACGCCTCGCTTAACGCCGAGATCCGCTCCACGGTCGGGCGGCTGGAGACCCCGCTGGTGAAGGCGGCGCTACAGAACCCCGAGGCCTTCAGCGACCCGCAAAACCCGGCGGTGAATATCCTCAACAGCCTGGAAAAGCTGTCGGTGGCGCTGGCCTCCGAGGACCCCGACGGGGCCGAGGCCCGGCAGCTCAAGTCCGCCATTCAGTCCATGGTCGATACCCTGGACGAGAGCAACGACGTCAGCCCCGAGTCCTTCGCCCGGGCCCACCAAGTCGTGGCCCCGATGGTGGAAAAGTATCAACAGATGTTTGCCGCCAACGCCCGCAGGCTGGCGGAGACCCAGCGCGGGCAATCCCGGCTCAGCTACAGCAAGCGGCGGGTCAAGGAGGTGATTAGCGAGCGCATCGCCGACCGCGAGGCGCCCAAGGTCGTGCTGGAATTCATCAAGCTCGGCTGGGACTCGCTATTGATTCAGGCCCACTTGCGCGACGGCGAAGACAGCCGCCGCTGGAAGACCTCGCTCACGGTGCTCGACCGACTGATTCGTTGGCTCGACCCCCAGGCCTCGTTTCCGCCGGCGAAACCGCAAGCCGTGGCCCAGGTGCTGGCGGTGATGGAGAAGGGCTATGCGGCCATCCCCACCAATCCGTCCAAGCAGCAACGGCTGCTGAAGGTGCTGCGGCTGGCCCTGACCAAGGATCGCGAGCTGTTTGATCGCCTGCGCCAGAGCCGGCGCAAGGTGCGCAACCAAGACACCCTGATCATCCCCGAGGCGGCGGCGAAAAAACCGCCGACCCAGCAGGAACAGTCCTTGTACGATCAGTGGCGGGGCACCATAGACGGCATCAGCATCGGCGACTGGCTGGTGCAGCGCAAGGGGGGGAAGACCACCCGGCCCATCAGCCTGGCCTTTGTCTCCGAGCACGACGATGAGTTTCTGTTCGTGGACGGCAAGGGCGCCAAGGCCCTCAGTTGCGATCCATACGAGTTGGCCGATCTGCTGGAGCGCAACGGGGTGTTCATCCTGGAGGACGGCGGCCTGCCGCTGGTGCAGCGGGCGGTGCAGCGGGTGCTCAAGGACACCTATGAAAAGATGCTGGAGAACGCCGAAACCGACGCCCTCACCGGGCTGATGAACCGGCGCGCCTTCACCAAGAAGCTCGAGCACTCGCTTAAACGGATCAAGAACGAGGGCGGGCAGGACGCGGTGTTGGTGATCGACATCGACCGCTTCAAGGTGGTGAACGACATCTGCGGCTACGAGGGCGGCGACCGCCTGTTGGTGAGCATCACCCACATCCTGCAAACCTATCTGGACCCCAACGCCACGCTCAGCCGGGTGGGCGACGATGAATACGGCGTCCTGATCTCCCACTGCGGCCGCGAGGCGGGGTTCGAGATCGCCGAGACCCAGCGCCGGGCGATCGAGAACTATGTGTTCAATTGGGACGGGCGCCGGCTGCCGATCAGCGCCAGCGTGGGCATGGTGCTAATCACCGAGCTGGATCGCTCGGCCTCGGGGCTTCTGCAAGACGCCGACTCGGCCAGCTACCTGGCGAAAAAGGCCGGCCGCAACCGGACCAAGGTCTACGAGTCGAACGATGAGGACGTAAAGCGCCAACAGGGCGAGGTGAAGGCCGTAACCCTGGTGGAGGACGCGATCCAAAACGGCCGCTTGCAGTTGTTCCTGCAACGCATCAGCCCGCTGTTCTTCGACGCGGATCAGAGCGACCAATTCGAGATCTTGTTGCGCATGCTCGATCGCAACGACAAGCTGGTGGCCCCGGACGAATTCCTGCGCGCCGCCGAGGGCTATAACCGCATGCGCACCCTCGACCGCTGGGTGATCGAGCACCTGTTCGGCTGGCTGGAGCATCACCACGAACGCCTCGAAGCGGCCGGCGGTTTTTGCATCAACCTGTCGAGCCAGTCCTTGAGCGACGTCGGCATCCAGGAGCTGATCGCCGAGAAGCTCGAAAACAGCGCCTTTCCGGCGGAAAAAATCGCCTTCGAGATCAGCGAATCGGCCCTCACCAAGGACTATGAGCAGGCCACCAAACTGATCCACAAGCTACAGTTCCTCGGCTGCCGCTTCGACCTCGACGACTTCGGCAGCGGCGTGGCCTCCTACGCCTACCTCAAGGACGTACCGGTGACGCGGGTGAAAATCGATGGCAACCTGATCCGCAATATCGCCGACGACGAAAACAACTACGCCCTGGTGAAATCCATCACCGAGGTCTGCCACTTCATGAAGAAGCAGGTGGTGGCCGAAGCGGTGGAGAACGAGGGCATTATCGTCAAGCTGCGCGAGCTGGACGTGGACTATATCCAGGGCTACGCCGTGGGCCACCCCTTCCCGTTAAGCAAGCTGCTGGAGCAAATCTGAGATTCTTGCTGAGAATTTGCGGTGGAGTTCGCATTTTATCCCATTGTGGACTATACTTTTCCTAAAGACAAAAAACCGTCCCGGCCAAGCGCCGCGGGCGAAAATCGACCAGCGTTTTCGGGTGGCAACCCGCAATTTCAGTGCCAACCAAACCCCCACGCCGTTAGCGGCACGGCGGGCGCAAGGGCAGCGGATCGAAATGAGAACCGGGTTTTTGATCATCGCCTTGACTGCCGCGGCATCCGCCTCGGCATTCGAGCCCCCCACCGCTCCCCCGGCGGTCGCGGGGGTCCGCACCATAGATGCTGAAAAACTGATCGAACTCGCCCAACGCCCCCCCGACTTGCTGATGATCGACTCGCGGATCGCCGGCAACCGCAAACACGGCTACATTGAGGGTTCGATTTCACTGCCCGACGTCGCTACCGATTGCGACAGCCTAGCGCGCACTATTCCCGCTTTGGATACCCAGGCCCTCTTCTATTGCAACGGCATCAAGTGCGGCCGCAGCGCCAAGGCGGTGACGGTCGCCCGCGACTGCGGATATCAGGCCCTCTATTGGTTTAGGGGCGGCTTCGAGGAATGGAAGGAGAAGGGCTACCCCTTTCTGCGCGACTAAGGCGATTATCGGGGATTTTTGCACCAAGGTTGCGCCGGCGCGGGGTGCGCCAACCCGGCGCGGCAAGCGTTACATAGCCCGCTATGTAACGCTTGCTGCAACGCCGCTGGCGGACGCAAAGACCAGCCGGATGGTATGAGAATCCCCAGAAATCGCCTAGGGCCCGCCCCTGGGAACAACGGCAGCCGACGGATCTATGAGACATCACTTGACATCGCTGCGCACCGCCCTGGGCCTCCCGATTTTACTCATGGGGTTGCTGGCCATGATCTCGGTGGTGGTCACCGGCTATTTGTACCGGCAAATGGCGCTGGAAAGCCAGCAGCTCGCATTGCAGCGCCTGGCGGCGTTGGAGGCGTACGAGGTCTTGGAGCAGGCCACCGATTACGCCGCCGATCTCGCCCTCGCCCTGCAGCACGAGTCGAAATTCCGCCGCGCCTTTCTGCGGCGGGCCGACGACCAGACCTTGATCGAGCTGATCAACGATCAGTTTCGTCAATATTTCCATACCACCGGCCTGCTTAAGCTGGAGCGGATCCAGCTCTTCGACAGCCGCCTGAGCCTGTTTCTGGAATCGAGCGAATCCACCTTTCTGTCTCGAGGGGTCAATTGCCCCCATCTGCTCGACAGCGCCCTGGCCCGCACCGGCCCCGAGCGCTTAAAGGTCGTCAGTCAACTCTGCGTGGCCGGCAATCGGCCTTTGCACATGGTGCTGGCGCCCGTGGGCGGCCTGCGGGTGGCCGGTTATCTGGGGGTGATCACCGACCCCGCCCGGCCCTTGCGGTCTTTAGAGCAGGCCTTGGGCATGCCGGTGCGCATCCAATACCCCAACGGCGACACCGTTTACCGCTCGCCCGCGTGGCCGTCGGAGGCCTTTCCCGGCAACACCCTCATCGCCCACTACACCCTCAAGGGGGCCATGGGCGAACCGGCCATACGAATCAGCCTGGCCAGCGACATCTCGCCACTCAACAGCCTGTTGCGCAATACCCGCCGCATCGTGCTAAGCATAGCCGGAATGCTTGCCCTGAGCGTGATGCTGATCGTGTTCTGGACCTTTCGCCACACCACCCTGCTGCCCATCTATCAACTGCGGGAGCACATGCGCGAGGTCAACCGCAATCGCAGCCAATTGGCCACCCCGGTGAAAATTCGGGGCATCCGCGAGCTAGAGGACATGGCGACGGATTTCAATGCCATGGCGCACGAACTGTCCGGCCTCTATAACCAGTTGGAACAGATCGCCTACACCGACGCCCTGACCCAATTGCCGAACCGGGTGCTGTTCTATGATCGCCTCGAACAGCTCGCGAAACTCTGTCAGCGCGAGGAAAGCCACTTCGCGCTGCTGATGATCGACCTGGATAAGTTCAAGCAGGTGAACGACACCCTAGGGCATGCGGCCGGGGATGAGCTGTTGCGGCAGGTGGCGGAGCGCATTCGCAGGACCCTGCGCAAATCGGACACCTTGGTGCGCTTTACCGAAAACACCCTGGCGCGCTTGGGGGGCGACGAATTCTCCGCCATCCTGCCCCACGTCACCCGCGCCGAAGATGCGGAAATGGTGGCCGAAAAGCTGGTCGCCAGCATACGCCGAGCGTTCAAAATCGGCGGCCAACCGGTGTATATCGGCATGAGTATCGGCATTTCCCTATTTCCGGAGCACGGCGAGGACTGCGACGCCCTGGTGCATTGCGCGGACCTGGCCATGTACGCCGCCAAACGCACCGAAAAGGGCTACGCCCTCGCCACCCCTTTTCATGCAGAAGACTCCGGGACCTATGGCGACTGATCGGGCCGCCCGGCGGGCCCCAGGGCAACCCGCCCGGCGGTCTTTCAGCCCCGGTGAATGGGGTCCTACGAACAGTTGACTTGAATGGGCTTGCGCTGCTTGTGCCGACGCACCTTCAGCGCCGTCAGCTTCTTGCCCCAAACGCACCCCGTATCCAACGACCAGGCATTGTTTTCCGCGTGGTACCCCAGCGTCGACCAGTGACCGAATAGGATGCGCTCCCCCGCACTCTTGCGCCCCGGCGCCTGAAACCAGGGGAAATGGCCGGCGCGCTGGCTGCCCGGCGGGCCTTTTTCCTTCATCACCAGGGCGCCTTTGCGATCACAATAGCGCAGCCGGGTGAAGGCGTTGGTAATGAAGCGCAAGCGCGGCATGCCGATCAGGTCCTCCGACCACACCGCAGGCTCGTTGCCGTACATGGCATGGCAGAACTCGGTGATTGCGTCACCGCGCAGCTTAAGCTCCACTTCCCGCGCCCGCTCGATGGCCTCGGCGAGGTCCCATTGCGGCGGCAGACCCGCATGCACCATGGAAAAATCGCGTTCCGGGCAATGATGAATCAACGGCCGAAAGCGCAGCCACTCCACCAGCTCCTGGGCGTCCGGGGCCTCGAGGATGGGGTTCAGGGTGCTGTCCTTGTCCTGTTTGGTCCGATTGCCATGCGCGACCGCCAACAGGTGCAGGTCGTGATTGCCCAACACCGTCACCGCCGCAGCGCCCAGATTGCGTACAAACCGCAACACCTCCAGCGAGCGCGGCCCGCGGTTGACCAGGTCGCCGGCCAGCCAGAGCCGGTCCTGCGCGGGATCGAAGCCGATACGGTCGAGCAACCGCATCAAGGCATCGTAACAGCCCTGAATATCGCCAATGGCATAGACGCCCATTATGCAACCTAATGCAACAAACGCGGCATGGCCAGGGAAAAGGGCTCGATCCGGGCGTTAAAGGCCTTGCCGTCGTCGCGCACCATGCCGTAACTGCCCTGCATGCTGCCCACAGGGGTCTCTAAGTAGGTGCCGCTGGTGTAGTGAAAGCCCTGCCCCGGATGCAACAACGGCCTCTTTCCCACCACGCCCTCGCCGCGCACCTCCTGCACCTTGCCGTTGGCGTCGGTGATCAGCCAATGTCGGCTCAGCAGGCGCGCCGCGCGCCGCCCCGCGTTGCGGATCGTGATGGTATAGGCAAAGGCATAGCGGTTTTCTTCGGGGCTGGATTGATCTTCGAGATAGGCGGTCTGCACCTCGATTTCAATGGCCTCATCGGGATCCTGTTGCATCGGCATACCCCTGGGGTTAGGGCGGTTGCGGCGGGATCGGCGTCGGTTCGACCCCGGCCCGCGGTAGTGCGCGACCGCCTGAATGACTGAAAGGCGAAAAACACTATCGGCTGGGCGCGCTAAAAGCAAGCCGTTTGCTCGCATCCGCGCCCGTAGCGGCCGGAAGTTGCGTTTGCATTTCACTCCCCGCAGAAAACGCGTTACTCTTACGGGGCCGGCGACGCGCCAGGGTTGCCGGCGGTGTGCTCCAAAATCGACCGAGTGCTCGGTCATTCGACAGAAAACCCATGAATAACAACGGCCCAGGATGCAGGACATGAAAAGAGCCCTCCTCGTTGACGACTCCAAATCGGCCCGGCTGATCATCAAGAAGCTACTGGAGAAGCAGCAGCTGGAAGTGGCGGCGGTGGAGTCCGGCGAAGTCGCGATCGACAGCGTCAAAGAATCCAAGCCGGACATGATCTTCATCGATTTTCAGATGCCCGGTCTGAGCGGCATCGAAACCATGCAGAAGATCCACCAAATCCCGGGCTACGCCGGCATCCCGGTGGTGATCTGCACCGGCAACGAAGAAGACGGCTTCCTGGACACCGCGCAGGAGGCCGGCGCGGTGAGCGTATTGACCAAGCCCCCGAGCCCCAAGGGGCTGCGGGCGGCGCTACAGCAGGTGGCCGACTACGAAGCCGCCCGGCCCGCCGCGCCGGAACCCGCGCCTGCGCCCCCCGAGGCCCCGAGCCCCGCGCCCGCGCCCCCCGAGCCCGCGCCCCCCGAGGCTGCGCCTGCGCCCGCGGCCGGGCTCTCCGAGGCCGCAATCGCCGGTCTGGTGGAGGCGCGCCTTGAGCCCGCCCTGGGGCGGCTGGAGCAGCAATTCCAAGAGCGGCTCGACCACTTGCGCAGCCAGCTTTCCGAGGCCATCGAACAGGCCGGCGGCAACCAACAAGACACCCTCAACCTCATCGCCTCCAGCGTGGGAGACAGCTTCGACCCCTTGCAGCGCGAGCTGAGCGAAGGCTTGACCCAGGTGCGGGAGGAATTCAATACCCAGTTGGCCCACACCCGAGAGGAGATTCAGGCCGCGGCCGCGGCGCAAGATACGGACGAAACCTTCAAGCCGCGCGTCGAGGCCGCTCTGGCCCCGAGGCTTGCGGTGCTGCGGGAGGAACTCGAAGGCCGCCTGCAGGCCCTGCGCGAAGACCTCGACGGCCTCGCGGCGCGCATCCCCGAGGCCGCCGCGCCGGACGAGGCGCGGGTGCGGGAACTGGCGCAGGAGGTCCTGGAGCCGCGCATCGAACGCGTTTCCGCCGAGACCGACGACATCATCGACGCCCTGCGGCGGGACCTCGACGCCTTGCAGACGGCGCGCGAGGCCGAAGAGGCCGCGCACCAGGACGCCGAACCGGCGCCCGCCCCCGGCCTGGACGAGGACTCGGTGCGGGTGCTCGTGAGCGAGGACTTGGATGCCCGCGCCGAGGCCCTGTCGTCGGAGCTAGAGGCCAAATTGGACGCCCTGCGCCAGGAGCTGCAAGTCAGCCGCGAGGCCGAGCCGGCGCCGGCCGAGGGGGAAACCCCCGAACCCGCGCTGGACCGGGAGCAAGGCACGCTGCTGATTCAAGACCTGATGGAGCCGCGGATTTGGGCCGTGACGCAGGAGTTCGAAGACAAGCTGGCCAATCTGCGCACCGAGCTGGCGGGTGAGGAAAAGGCCGAGGAGACCGCCGAGGAAACGGCCGCCGTGGATGAGGCGCGCCTGCAGGCCCTGCGCGAAGAACTGGAACAAAAGATCGAGGCGCTACGCTCGGAGCTGGAAGAGACTCGCGTCACGCCCCGGGCGGCCCCGCAACAGCCGTCCGCCGAAAACGCCGCGTCGCCCGTGGAATCCGTGGAGTCCGTGGAGTCCGCCGACGGGGCCGCCATCGATGCCCTGCTGGATCGGCGTTTCGAGGCCCAGGACAAGGCTTGGCAGACCCGGATGGAGGCCTTGCGCCTGCACCTGCTATCGATTATCGACCGTTACCGCGAAAAGGCCGGCTTGCCGCCGGTGCCGCAAGCGGGCGCCGCGGCCGAGGGAGACGCCGCCGCCGGCGCCGATCGAACGGCTATCGAGGCCTACATCGAAGATCGACTCCAAGCCCTGCGGATGGAGCTTGGGCAATTGCAGCCGCAAATCGCGGAAGACGAAGAGCCCATCGAACTCTCCGAACTGGCCGAACCGGCCCCGGAGACCGAGGTTACCGCGGAATTAAGCCGGCTTTCGAGCGAGACTGCGCACCTGCGCGAAGACCTGGATCGGCGTCTGGCCGGACTGCGCGCCGAAGTGATGCAGTGGGTGGACCAGCGCCTCGATCAGATCAAACACCTCGAAGAAGGCCAGGCCGGCGCCGATGCCTCCTCCGCAGCGGCGGAAGAGGTGGCGGAGCTGAGCGCGGAAACCATCGAACTCACCGGCATTGCCGAGCCATCTGGCGGCGAAGGCGCATCACCACAGGTCGGCGACACCGACCAAGACGACGTAGTGGCGCTTGCCGAGGCGCAGGTGATCGATACCGAGCTAGAAGGCCCCGCGGATGAACCCGAAACCGAGCTCGAAACCGAACCGGCCGGCTTCGACCAAGACACCGACCCAATCCAGCCCGAAGAGGGCGAGGCCGACCTCGAAGCGGAACCGGCCGGCTTCGACCAAGACACCGACGCCATCCAACCCGAAGAAGGGGAGGCCGACCTCGAAGCGGAACTGATCGGCTTCGACCAAGACACCGACGCCATCCAACCCGAAGAGGGCGAGGCCGACCTCGAAGCGGGACTGATCGGCTTCGATCAAGACACCGACGCCATCCAACCCGAAGAGGGCGAGGCCGACCTCGAAGCGGAACTG
>JAABTK010000029.1 GCA_011389885.1 Gammaproteobacteria bacterium
GTGATCTCCACCCGCTCGCCGAGGCCGGCGAACATCACCGTGTGCTCGCCCACGATATCGCCGGCGCGGATGGTCTCGAAGCCGATGGTCTTGCGCTCGCGCTCGCCGGTGCGGCCCTCGCGCCCGTAAACCGCGCAGTCTTTCAGGTCGCGGCCCAACGCATCCGCCACCACCTCGCCCATGCGCAGCGCGGTGCCGGAGGGGGCGTCCACCTTGTGACGGTGATGGGCCTCGATCACCTCGATATCCGCCTCTTCGCCCATCACCCGGGCGGCCAGATCCAGCAGCTTGAAGCAGAGGTTCACGCCCACGCTCATGTTGGGCGCGAACACGATGCCGATCTGCTCCCCCGCCGCGGCCAGGCGCTGGCGCTCGGGCTCGCCGAGCCCGGTGGTGCCGATGACCATGCGTTTGCGGCGCCGCAGGCAGAGTTCCAGGTGCGCCATGGTGGCGGCCGGCGCGGTGAAGTCGATCAGCACGTCGAAATCGTCCATCACTTCTTCCAGCGCACCGACGATGCTCACCCCCAGCTCGCCGGCCCCCGCCAGGGTCCCGGCGTCGGCCCCGATGGCGGCGCTGGCGGGCCGCTCGGTGGCGGCCCCCAGCTCCAGCCCGTCGGCCTGCAGCACCGCCTCCACCAGGGTCTTGCCCATGCGCCCCGCGACGCCAGCCACTGCGATCTTGGTCATTTGCGTCTCCAAATCAAAGGCCGATTTTCTCGAAAAACTTTTTCACGCTGTCCAGCCAGGTGCTCGAATGGGGGTTGTGGGTCTCCCCGCCCTCCTGCACGCTGTCTTCGAATTCCTGTAGCAATGCCTTTTGGCGCTCGGTGAGGTTGACCGGGGTCTCCACGTTCACCCGACACAGCAGATCGCCCTGGGGACCGCCGCGCACCGGGCTTACGCCCTTGCCGCGCACCCGAAACAGCTTGCCGCTTTGGGAGCCGGGCGGGATCTTGAGCTTGACCTTGCCGTCCAAGGTGGGCACCTCTAAGTCGCCGCCGAGGGCCGCGATGACGAAGCTGATAGGCACCTCGCAGAACAGGTGATTGTCCTCGCGCGAGAAGATCGGATGCGGCTTGACGTTGACCTGTACGTACAGGTCCCCCGCCGGACCGCCGTTCTCCCCGCCTTCGCCCTCGCCGGCGAGCCGAATGCGGTCGCCGGTGTCCACCCCCGGCGGCACCTTTACCGATAGCGTCTTGTGCTCCTGCACCCGACCTTGGCCGTGGCAGACATGGCAGGGATCCTCCACCATGGAGCCCTTGCCGCGGCAGGTGGGGCAGGTCTGTTGCAGCGAGAAGAAGCCCTGTTGGATACGCACCTGTCCGCGTCCGCCGCAGGTGGTGCAGGCCACCGGGGAGGTGCCGGGCTTGGCCCCGGAGCCCTTGCAGGCCTTGCAGGCCACCAGGGTGGGCACCCGAATCTGCACCGTGGTCCCGGACACCGCATCTTCGAGTGACAGTTCGAGGTTGTAGCGCAGGTCGGCCCCGCGGTTGACCCGAGAGCCGCCGCGAGCGCCGCCGAAGATGTCGCCGAACACGTCGCCGAAGATGTCGGAAAAGCCGCCGGCGCCGCCGAAGCCGCCGCCCCCGCCGCCCATTGAGGGATCCACGCCGGCATGCCCGAACTGGTCGTAGGCGGCGCGTTTCTGGGCGTCGTTAAGGACTTCGTAGGCCTCTTTCACTTCCTTGAATTTCAGCTCCGCTTCGGTCGAGTCATCGCCCGCGTTGCGGTCCGGATGAAACTTCATCGCCAGCCGGCGGTAGGCCTTTTTGAGTTCGGCCTCGCTGGCGTTGCGACTGACCCCCAGGACTTCGTAGTAATCTCGTTTCGCCATCAACGAATCTCTTCAGTGCTGCTGATTCCGGGACCCCGCCCGGCTTCGACCCCAAGTCTTTGCACCCCGCAAACCGCTAAAGCCTCGGCCCTGCTTGCGGACCGAGGCTTCAGCCGGTTTGCGGTCCTGCGACCCAGGACCACGTCCCGCCCGGACTTGGACGAGATAGGGTAACGAACGCCTTACTTCTTGTCGTTCTTGACCTCTTCGAACTCGGCGTCCACCACGTCGTCGCCCCCCGAAGAGCCATCGCCCTGTTGGCCTGGGGCGCCTTGGGCCCCGCCGGCCGCCGCTTCCGGCCCGCCCTGCTGGGCGTACATCCGCTCGGCCATTTTGCCCGAGGCCTCGGTGAGCACCTGGGTCTTTTGCTCGATGGCGTCCTTGTCTTCACCCTTCATGGCCTCTTCGAGATCCTTAATGGCGGCCTCCATTTTGTCCTTTTCGCCGGCTTCGAGCTTGTCTTCGCCCAATTCGGACATGGACTTGCGCACCGCGTGGATCATGGTGTCGCCCTGGTTGCGCGCCGACACCAGCTCCTGGAACTTTTTGTCTTCCGCGGCGTGGACTTCGGCGTCCTTCACCATCCGATCGACTTCATCATCGCTCAGACCGGAAGAGGCCTTGATCACGATCGACTGTTCCTTGCCGGTGGCCTTGTCCTTGGCGGACACGTTCAGGATGCCGTTGGCGTCGATATCGAAGGCGACCTCGATTTGCGGCATGCCGCGCGGCGCCGGCGGAATGTCTTGCAGGTCGAAGCGCCCCAGGGATTTATTGGCCGCGGCCTGTTCGCGCTCGCCCTGCAGCACATGCACGGTCACCGCGGTCTGATTGTCCTCGGCGGTGGAGAAGGTCTGCTGCGCCTTGGTCGGGATGGTGGTGTTCTTTTCGATCAGCTTGGTCATCACCCCGCCCATGGTCTCGATGCCGAGCGACAGCGGGGTTACGTCTAGCAGTAGCACGTCCTTCACCGAGCCGCCGAGCACGCCGCCCTGGATCGCCGCGCCGATGGCCACCGCCTCGTCCGGGTTCACATCCTTGCGCGGGGTCTTGCCGAAGAACTCGGCCACGGTCTCCTGCACCTTGGGCATGCGGGTCTGACCGCCCACCAGGATCACCTCGTCGATGTCCGCGGCCGCCAAGCCGGCGTCGTTCAGCGCGGTGCGGCAGGGGTCGATGGTGCGCGTCACCAGGTCTTCCACCAGGGACTCCAGTTTGGAGCGATTGAGCTTAATGCTCAAATGCTTGGGTCCGTTCTGATCCGCGGTGATATACGGCAGGTTTACATCGGTCTGCTGGCTGGAGGAAAGCTCGATCTTGGCCTTTTCCGCGGCCTCTTTCAGCCGTTGCAGGGCCAGCGGGTCGTTGTGCAGGTCCACGCCCTGGTCTTTCTTGAACTCGGAGGCCAGGAAATCGATGATGCGCAGGTCGAAGTCCTCGCCGCCGAGGAAGGTGTCGCCGTTGGTGGAGAGCACCTCGAACTGATGCTCGCCGTCCACCTCGGCGATCTCGATAATCGAGATGTCGAAGGTGCCGCCGCCGAGGTCGTACACCGCCAGCTTCTGGTCGCCGCGCTGTTTGTCCATGCCGTAGGCCAGGGCCGCGGCGGTGGGCTCGTTGATGATGCGCTTCACGTCCAGCCCGGCGATGCGGCCGGCGTCCTTGGTGGCCTGGCGCTGGGAGTCGTTAAAGTAGGCGGGTACGGTGATCACCGCCTCCTTGATTTCCTCGCCCAGGTAGTCCTCGGCGGTCTTGCGCATCTTCTGCAGCACCTTGGCCGAGATCTCGGGCGGGGCCATTTTCTTGCCGTTGACCTCCACCCAGGCGTCGCCGTTGTCGGCCTTGGTGATCTTGTACGGCACCATCTTGACGTCGCGCTGCACCACGTCGTCTTCGAACCGACGCCCAATCAGGCGTTTGATGGCGTACAGGGTGTTTTGCGGGTTGGTGACCGCTTGGCGCTTGGCCGATTGGCCCACCAGCACCTCGTCGTCGTTGGTGTAGGCGATGATCGACGGGGTGGTGCGATCACCCTCGCTGTTTTCGATCACGCGGGTCTTGTCGCCCTCCATCACCGCGACACAGGAGTTGGTGGTTCCCAAGTCAATGCCGATGATTTTTCCCATATTGCACTCTCCGCATAGTATTTCGGTTTCGTTTCAGGTTAACCCACAAATGGGGAAAAACCCCGATAATTTCAACACGCTGAAACGGCGATTCAGCTCGCCGCCTGCGATACCATGACCATCGCCGGACGGATCAGGCGGTCATTGAGGGTGTAACCCTTCTGCACCACCTGCACCACCGTGTTGGGCGGCACGTCGTCCCGCGGCTGGATCGACATCGCTTGATGATATTGGGGGTCGAAAGGCCGCCCTTGCGGGTCGATCTGCTCGATGTTGAATTTGCGCATGGCGTCGGCCAGCAGCTTGAGCGTCAGTTCGGTGCCCTCGCGCAGCTTTTCCAGCTCCGCGTTCTCGCCGCGGACCGCTTGCAGGCCCAATTCCAGGCTGTCGCGCACTTGCAGCAGCTCCTTGGCGAAGTTCTCCAGGGCGAACTTATGGGCGTTCTCCAGTTCCCGTTCCTGACGCCGGCGCAGGTTGTCGAATTCGGCGCGCGAACGCAGCAGTTGCTCGTAGTGCTCATCCGCTTTGGCCCGCGCGTCCTCCAGCAGCGATGCCAGGTCCGGTTCATCATGCGGGCCGTCCTCGCCCACGGGCTCAATGGCCTCCGCCTCTTCGCGCGCCTCGGCGGCCTCGCGCTCGGCCTCGCGGGCGATTTCTTCCGCCTGCTCCAGCACTTCGGCCTCCAGCGCGTCTTCTGCGGTGTTCGCGTCCGGATCCGGATGCCGGTTTTTATCCATCGAATCGCGATTCTTCGCCATTCCGGTACCTCTCTCAGGATTCTTGGATTTCGGGGATCGCGGCCCTCGCAAGGGCCAGCGGCAGTATTTCCCCCGAAGTGGGGATGTTTATCGATGTTTCAAGGCGGCGCCGAGCAACCGAGCGGTGACGTCCACCAGCGGAATCATGCGGTCGTAGGCCATGCGCGTGGGGCCGATCACGCCCAGCACGCCCACCACCCGATCATCCACCTCATAGGGCGCGGTAATCACGCTGCACCGATCGAGCTGGTGAAACCCGGATTCTTCGCCGATGAAGATTTGCACCCCTTCCTCGTTCAGACAGCCCTCCAGCAGATGCAGAATGCCCTGTTTTTGACTAAAGGCGTCGAACAGGTCGCGCAATCGACTCATTTCCGACAGCTCGTTAAAGTCCATCAAGTTGGTCTGACCCGCGATCAGGCAGTCCTCCTCCGCCTCCTGGGCCTGAATCACCTCCCCGGCCAGATGCAGCGCCTGGCGCATCATGCGGTCCATCTCTGCGCGGTTATCCTTCATCCGCTGCAATACCTTGTCGCGCATCTGGCCTAGGGTCAGGCCCGAGAACTCGGCGTTCAGGTAATTCGCAAACCGTTCCAGCTCGGCCCGCTCGAACGGCTTCTTGGCGTGCAGGATCTGGTTGATCACCTCGTCCTCCTTGGTCACCAGGATGGCCAGCACCCGATTCTCCGACATGGGCAGAAAGTCCAGGTGATCCACCGCCGCCTGGTCGCGCCGCGGGATCGTCACCACCCCGGCCATGTGCGACACCGAGGACAGCAGACGCGAGGCCGAACCCAATAATTCAGAAGGCGACTCCACCACGCCGAGTTGGTGACGCAGCGACTCCACCTGCTCCAGATCCAGCGGCCGCAGCGTCAGCAGGGAATCCACGAACAGGCGGTAGCCATGCACCGTGGGCACCCGGCCGGCCGAGGTGTGCGGGGAACTCACGAGCCCCATTTCCTCTAAATCCGACATCACGTTACGGATAGTGGCCGGGCTGAGATCGGCGGCCGCATCGCGGGCCAGGGTGCGCGAGCCGACCGGTTCGCCATCGCGGATATAGCGCTCGATCAGCACCTTAAGGAAGTGCATGGAACGCTCGTTAACCACACCTTCACTGCTGGATTTTCGCGGCGCCACTGCTGTCTACCTCGATGAGAGCAAGCCGAATCGACTTCTGTTAGCACTCTCATCCCATGAGTGCTAACCGGGGGGGATTATCGAAGGGGCGGGCCGAGGTGTCAACCGAACAGGGGCGAAAAATTGCGGGTAGCGCAGCGGCGCGGCGCTGATGCATCATAGGACGCCCTGTTTCGCAACCCAAATCAAAGGAGCGGCCCATGACCCCCGAGACCCTCGAAGTTCGTTTCCTAGGCGGCAAACGCATTGATGTCCAGGCCGGCGAGTTCACCATCCGCACCGACCAAGCGGTAAAGGCCGGCGGCGAGGCCTCGGCCCCCGAGCCCTTTCAGCTCTTCCTGGCCTCCATCGCCTCCTGCGCCGGCATCTTCGCCTGGAACTTCTGCCAATCCCGCGACCTGCCGGCCGCCGGCCTCGGACTGCGCATGCTCTGCCATCGCGACCCGCAAAGCAAGCTGATCGGCCGCATCGAACTGATCCTGAACCTGCCCGAAGGCTTTCCGGAAAAGCATCGGCCGAGCATCGTGCGCGCCATCGAACTGTGCGCGGTCAAGAAACACATCCAGGACGCGCCCGAGTTCGTGACTCGGATCGAGGACTGAGGGCCGAGGATAAGGGAGCTTGGTCCAGAAGGCCCAGCCGACCCCTGGAAACGGCTGTTTTCGGGAACGCGGAGGACGCGAAGGACCGCGGAGGGCGCAGAGAGTGTTTTGGGTTTGGAGGTTGAGGCTTCAGCCGGGCCGATTCCGCCCACGGCCCGCCTACAGGCTCGAACTCCCAATGTTTGTAACACTTCGGTGCAGTTGTATTAGACTTTATAACGACCACCGAGAGGATCTTCCGATGAGCCTGTCGATTGAAAGCCAAGCCGCGAATCTCGCCATTTGCCCGGGCCAAGGGGATGGATTGGTCACGCTCGACGGCATCGACTGGGATCAATTCAAGCTGTTGGAAAGGATCTTCGGCGACCGCCGCTATCCCAAACTGACCTTTCTCGAAGGAACCCTGGAGATCATGGCCCCGCCGAGCGCCGCGCACGAAGCGATCAAGAGCACCCTCCCCCTGTTGCTCGAAACCTACCTCCAGAGCCGCCGGCTGCGTTTTTACCGACGGGGCAGCCTCCGCCTGCAACAGGAGGGGACGGCCGCGGGCGAACCGGACGAGTCCTACTGCATCGGCGAAAATCGGGAGACGCCGGACCTGGTGATCGAGGTGATCCTCACCGCCGGCTCGCTGGACAAACTGGCGGTGTACAGACCGCATCGGGTGCCCGATGTCTGGTTCTGGAAGGATGGGGCCATCAGCGTCTTCCGCTTGCAGGGCGGGGATTACGCACGCGCGGAGAAAAGCGGTCTGTTGCCCGAGCTGGATCTGCGGCTGCTAGAGGCCTGTTTGGCCGAAGGCGACCAATACGACGCGGTGCAGCACTTTCGGGAGCGGATCTGAGGCTGACGGACCAAGGCCGGCCGCACCGACCTCCCGGCAAGCATTCTTTATTGAACGCAGAGAGCGCAGAGGACCGCGGAGGACACAGAACCGAAAGAACCTCTGCGCCCTCTGCGGCTCTCCGCGTCCTCTGCGTTCCAATGGTTCCGCACAGCCCAAGGGCTGTACTCCAGCCCGAATCAGGTGGTCAACCGCCGATAGATATCCGACACCTTGAACGGCAGGGCCCGCACCTCGCTGACCACGGTGTAGGCGGCGGGGCCGTAGAGGTGGGGCAGGTAGTCGCGGGCCTGTTCGTCGATGGTGATGCAGTAGGGGTGGATGCCGTTTCTGCGGGCCTCGATCAGCGCCCGGCGGGTGTCTTCGATGCCGAATTCGCCGCGGTAGTTGTCGTAGTCGTCGGGCTTGCCGTCGGAGAGGGTCACCAGCACCCGGGTGCGGGCGTCCACCTCGCGCAGGATGGCGTCCATACGGCGGATGGCGAAGCCCATGCGGGTGTAGTCCTGGGGCTCCACCGCGGCGATGCGCCCCTTCACCTCGGCGCTGTAGCGCTCGTCGAAGCGCTTAATGGGAAACAGCTCACAGCGCTTGCGGGTGAAGCTGGAGAAGCCGTAGATGGCGTAGCGGTCGCCCAGGGACTCCAGGGCCTCGCATAATAGCACCAGGGCCTCGCGCTCGGCCTCGTTGATCCAGCCCTTGGTGGAACCGCTCATGTCCACCAGGAAGGCCACCGCGATGTTGCGCTCGCTGCGGTGCAGGCGGGTGAACAGACGGTCGGTCATTTCATGGCCGCGGGCGGCGTCGGAAATGGCCTCCACCAGGGCGTCGAAATCGATGCCCTCGCCGTCGGGCTGGCGGCGCAGCAGCCGGTCCTCGTCGCGCAGGGCCTCGAAGGTCTTGCGCAGCTGCTTCACGACCCCCGAATGCTTGCGCAGGGTCTCGCGCACGAAGGATTCATCCTTGGGAATCAGGGTGCGCTCGCGCACCGCGCACCAGCCCTTGCGGTAGTGCTGGCGGCGGAAGTCCCATTCGTCGGTGAGGTGCGCGCCCTCTTCGTGGTAGGTGCCGCTCCACACGTCTTCGGGGTCGGGCTCCTCGTCCTTCAATAGCTTGGCGTCATAGTCGCCGGGGCCGGCGGGCTCCAAATAGTCCTCGGGCAGGTTGCCGAGGTCCAGCAGGATGGAGTTCAGCAGCTTGTTGGTGAACTGGGGCAGCTTCATCGGCCGGCCGTCGAGCAGGATCTCCATTTCCATGGCCTCGCGCTCGGGGTCGTCCCGCTTGAGCCGCGCCTCGAACCGGGACGCCTTCGCCTCTCGGTCCTGCTTCTCCCGCTGCTCGTCCTCCAGTTCCTTCAGCGAGACCTTAAAGCGGGCCTTCTCGCGCTCCAATCGGGCGGCCATGCAGTCGGCCACCGCCACCGGCTTGAGCGCCGCGCGATAAAAGCGGTCCGGAAAGGGCTGAATGCGCCCCAAATGCGCCTCGGCCAGGCACAGGCAGTCGTGGGCCGTGGTGCAGGGGCTCTGCACCCGCCGCCGCAGCTCCCGCCACGGCGCGGACAGCGCGGGCTGCTCCAACTCCGCCTTCAGGCGCTCCATCTGGCGAAACAGCCCCGGCAGCTCGCGGGCGATATGGGCCTCCAGCCGCAGGGTCTCCAACGCATGGAACAGGGCCACCAATTCGTCCGAGGCGGTCTCGGGATCCAGCGCCCCGTCCAGCAAGACCCGAAAGGTGCCATAGCGGGTCTGGGCCCAGAGCAGCGCAATGGCGGACTTGTAGAGCAGGAAGTTGTCGTGCTTGCCGGCCAGCCGCGCCATAACCGGGGGCAGATAGAGCACCTCGGTATCGGTATAGGGATGCGGCCCTTCCTCCAGCTTCAATCGGCGCCCGGAAAGCCCATGCAGAAAACCGCTGAGCACGCCGTTGACCTCTTCCAGCACACTCCCCGAGACCCTTTGGTGCTGGTCCTCCAGGAAGTCGTCCAGCCCGTGCATCACCGCCAGCGCCGGGCGCAGCCCGTCCCGGTCATAGACATCCATCGCATGCAGGGCCCAGGCCTCCACCATCTCGCGATCCAGCAGGTGCAGCGCCTTGTCCGCATAGCAGGCGTACTGATACCCGAGTTCGATATGATTACTGGTCACCCGGCCGACCCAGTCCAGCACATAGTCCTGGGTGGCGCGGTCCATGGCTGCCAGCCGTTGCGCGGGCTCGGCGGTCTGGCGGAAGGTGAACTCCACCTCCAGAATCCGGTCGAGGATCGACTCCAGTTCGTTCTTGTCAAGTGGCTGTTTCACGACCTCGCCCCGCATATTTGGTTGTTCGCGCCGCTCATTCTGCAGCCCGTTCGACAAGACGCCTCACCCCGGATAAAAACACACGCAAACTATGCGAGGCGTTCCCCTCCAAGGCCAGGCGTGGCCCTATCTTTCGGGACCCGCCGAGTTTCTGATATTGCTGCTTGGTCAAAGACCCCAGCTCCTGCGAGGGATTCGACAACCGATCCGGCGCACGATACTTGCTCTTTCCCTGTTTGCCGGCGATGCCGCGAATGCCCAGCGCGTCCTCAACGGCCCGCAAATCGCCCAGGAACCAGCTTTCCAATTCCTGGCAGGCAATGCGAATCAGCACGTCCGGCCGCCCCGCCCGCTCGCAGATACGCCGCAGCTCTTCTTTAGTCTTCATGCAGTCGCCGCTATCCTTGTCGCAGAGGACCACGAACCCTGTTTCCTCGCCCATCCAGGCCCTCAGGCGCGGGCCCAGTCTCTTATGCAGGTCCTGCTTCCCCTCGAAAACCACATACCGAACATGAATCCCATCCGGGAGCAGGCGGGGCAGAACGCCTTTCAATGCGGCCTCCGCCGAAGGCTCCTCCAAAAAGAAGACCAGTTCCCTCATTGCGGGTCGATGCCTTCAAACAGCCCTTCCTTCCATAGATACCCCATTTGATCGCCCTCATCCATGAACCTCTGCAGTTGCTGGTCGTCCTTAGCCCTGCGGATCTCGGTCACCCCCGCACGCTTGATCAACCAGAACACCTCTTCAATCGCCACCGCATTGAGAAAGTCCGGTGAGTGGGTGGACACGAACACCTGTCCACCCCTCATTGCGTAACTCCTGAACTCTTCGGCCAACTCCCAGAGCAGCTTGGGATACAGCTGGTTTTCCGGCTCTTCGACGCAAAGCAGGGGGTGGGGGTTCGGGTCATACAGCAGTGCAAGATAGGCAAACATCTTTATGGTTCCATCCGAGACATAGCGCGCCAAGAATGGATCCTCGAAGGCCCCGTCCTGAAAGCGCAAAAGGACCCTCCCCTCCTCGGTGGTCTTTGCATCCACCTTGGAGACCCCTGGCACCCTGTCGGCCAAACGCCATAGGATCTCCTTAAACACCTGGGGATGCCGAGAGTGGAGATATTCCGTCACCAGCGAGAGATTCTCGCCCTCGCGGGAGAGATGCTCGGCGTACCCGGCCTCTTGCTCGGCCCTTGCGCGATTGATATGGAAATCGGAGATATGCCAGTTTTCGATCAAATTCCCCAACGCCATCACCGCCGGAAAGCGCTCGAACTGCGCCAGACCCTTGATGGCCAGAATGTCCGGGGATTTCAGCTTTTGTTTTTCCTCCCGGTCCAGCTCGGTGACATCGGTCACCCCATCAAACTCGTTGGCGACCGCGCTCCCCTCTCCCCGGCTGAAGTCCAAGAAATGCCACGGTTGACCGCCGCTCCCCCGTCTGTATTTGAGGACTTCTCGATCCACCACCGGCCTGCCTCCGTCCTCGCCGATGGAGAGGAAATAGGTCACCAGGGGACCGTCCGCCTTGGCGCGGAATTTCAGTTCGATCTCGATATTGCCGGTCTCCCCCCGCGTGCGCACCTCTTGAAAACCGCGGCTCCCCCCGAGCTTGACCAACGCAGTGTGAACATTGCTCGAAAAACACTCCTTCAAGAACTCGAACAACGCGAAGAGCGTGGACTTTCCCGTGCCATTGGCGCCCACCAAGACGCAAAAGCGGGGGATGTCCCGCAGGGCTGCGTTCTTGAAGCTCTTGAAGTTCTTTAGCTGGATGTGCTCGATTTTCATTTTTCGGTCTGCGATTCAAAGGGTTTTCTCAATTGTAGGGAAACCCCCTGAAAACAACTAGGTAGAAAGCCCTGCTTCAAATTCGCAAAGACTTATGTTCTCCCCGAGAAGAGCGAAGACGACAGTTCCGGGTCAAAACAGCGAAGAGGAAAGCTCTTCCACCGCCGCCAGCATCTCGGGGTCGTCGGTGAGGGCCTGGGCGATGGCCCCGTGGCAGGCGGAGACCGGCCCGATGCCGCTGGCGATGAGCTTGCCCGCATGCACCAGCAGACGGGTGCTGGCCCCCTCCTCCAGCCCGCTGCCCTTGAGGTTGCGGGTCATCTCCGCGAAGCGCACCAGCTTGCCGGCCATCTCCGCGTCCAGCCCGCCCTCCTTTTGCACGATGGCGGCCTCCAAATCCGCGGACGGATAGTCGAAATCCAGCGCCACGAAACGCTGCCGGGTGCTCTGCTTCAGGTCCTTGAGCACCGACTGGTAGCCGGGGTTGTACGACACGGTCAGCCCGAACTCGGGGGCGGCGCGCACCAACTCCCCCAGTTTCTCGATGGGCAGCACCCGGCGGTCGTCCGCCAGCGGGTGGATCACCACCATGGTGTCCTTGCGCGCCTCCACGATCTCGTCCAAGTAGCAAATGGCCCCGGCGCGCACCGCCTGGGCCAGCGGGCCGTCGATCCAGAGGGTCTCCCCCCCGCGCACCAAATAGCGCCCCACCAGGTCCGAGGCGGTGAGGTCGTCGTGGCAAGAGACGGTGATCAGCGGCCGCCGCAGTCGCCAGGCCATGTACTCCATGAAGCGGGTCTTGCCGCAGCCCGTCGGCCCCTTCAGCAGGACCGGCAGGCGATTGCCGTAGGCCGCCTCGAAAATGGCGATCTCATCGCCCACCGGCTCGTAATAGGGCTCTTCGGTGATCAGGTACTCGTCCAGGTGCAGGGTCTGTGCGGTCACGGCAGGCTCCTTGAAGTGAAATTTGGATCTTAGACTAAATTGGGGACGGATTGGGGAAAAGACCAGGTTTGTGGGGGAAGCGTGGCCCGTTTCGTTCGCCAGACGGCCCTCGCCGACACCTGACCGCCGGCGCAAGCGATACGACGTCAGGCGAACAGGCGGCCGCCGGTCATCTCGGCATCAGCCTTTTTCAGGCCAGGTGTTGCAAAATGCCGCGGCCGATGGCGTAGACATCGGTACCGAAGCCGCTCCCGTCAGAGGCCGTCCGAGGAACGACACGCAACGCTTGGGCTCGTGCGGGAGCGAGGCGAAATGGGCCATTGAACCGCAAATGGACGCAAATAAACGCAAATGCTTAGGTCGCTACAACCTCCGGGGGGGGATGTCGAGGCTTTAGCCGGGTACCTCGTCACGCCGCACCTGCGGCGTCACCGATCCGGCGGCGCCCTGCGTCGCGAGCGGGCTTGGGCGCTTCGTTCGCCTAAGCACTAAGCACCAGCCACCAAATTGAACCACAGATCAACACGGAGGGACGCAGATGGAGCGGCGGACAGGCATCCCCGCCCTGGAACGCTGGGACGATCCAGCAAAAATCCCTCCGCGCGCTCTGCGTTCCTCCGCGCCCTCAGCGGTCCTTTGCACCCTCTGCGTCCCTAAATGGCGTTGTTGCCGCCATTCTGTGCGCAGTTGCACTGGCTTTGCCCGCTTCGCATTGGGGGATTCCCTTAGGCCGCACGGTAAGAGTCCAGAGCAATTCGGGTAACCCTACGAATAGCCCCCATTCGCCATATCCCTATACTTTCTGTCCGTACAGGTTTCACAGTGTAATGACGGAGAGCGGAATGCGGAAAAAACAGTTGGCGTTGATTATGGCGAGTCTTTTGCCGGCTTCGGCTTCGGCAATGAAATTCGACAACGGGTTCGAGCTTCAAGGGCAGTTCAAGGCGATGCATGTGCTAAGCGCCGAGGACAATGGCTATGATCCCTACGAGGGTACGGGGTATTTGGCCAAGCTCAAGGTGCTGACCCCGGATTATGACGGCCTTCGAGTCGGGGCCGCCGGTTATTTAAACGGCGATTTACTCGGTTTCACCGATTTTTATTCGGGGCATAAACTGGCGCGCGGGATGTTCGTCAATGGCGACGGCGACTCCGAGGGCCAGCTCGGCGAGGTCTATGCGCGGTATGAAAAGGACGATTTTCACGCCTTCGGCGGCCGCATGCTGTTATCCACTCCGCTCACCGAGAACAGCTACAGCCTGATGCCCAACTTCTATACCGCTTTCGGGGGCGGTTACAAGCCGGTGGAACAGATGGAGCTAGAGGTGATGCATATTACGGAAATGTCCTT
The DNA here is from genome assembly GCA_011389885.1 of Gammaproteobacteria bacterium. GTDB lineage: Bacteria > Pseudomonadota > Gammaproteobacteria > Chromatiales > Chromatiaceae > JABBTK01. The sequence goes on from JAABTK010000029.1 coordinate 13,691, forward strand.
CGGCTCCCGCGCCATGACCGACTTCGGGCTGATCGGCGAAGGCACCGGCACCGCCGGCGCCGCGGTGAAGCCCGACACCATCGGCCAAGCTGAGTTTCACGACATCGACCTAATCACCCTGGGGCCGGGGGCCGAAAGCACCGACGGCATCACCGCCGGCTCGCTGCGCTATGATTTCGGCAATAAGATGAAGCTGGAGGTCTGGGACTACTATGCGCACGACATCGCAAACAATTTTTATGCCGACCTAAGCAAGGTGCTGCCGCTGGGCGACAAGCGCAAGCTCAAGCTCTCGGGTCAGCTCTTGGCCCAAACCGACGCCGGCGCCGCCCTAGCCGGTCCGCTCGATTTCAATCTCGCAGGCGTCAAGGCCGCCTATGTGACGCCCAAGTGGTCCGGCTTCGCGGCCTTCACCAATTCCAGCGGCGACAGCGCGATGTTGAACGCTTGGGGCGGCGATCCCGCTTACACCTCCAGCATCTTTTCGCGCAACGAGTATCGTGAAAACGTCAACGCCTGGAAGGTGGGGTTTAAATACAAAATCATGCAAGGGCTCGCGTTCGTGGCCAGCCATGCGCGCTACAGCGAATCCGACACCTTAGGCAAGGTGGGCGGCGTAGGCAGCGGACTGACCGCCCAAGACGACGCCGACGAGACCGATCTGGTCCTGGTGTATAAGCCGCGCAAGGGCCTGACGTTCAAGACCTTGTATGCCGACCGCACCAGCGAATACGACGGCTCCAATGGCAAGGATCTGAGCCAGGGACACTGGCGACTGGTGATGAACTACGCCTTTTAGTACCGCCGCGTACAAGGGTCGCACCTCGCCGACCCTAGCGCCTTCGGAACGCAAAGCACGCGGCGGAACGCAGGACGCGCAGAGTGTGGTTTCAGATGCAAGCGCCGAACGCCCATTGACCAGAGCCACGACAACACAGCCAAACCGCCGGGCTGGTGCGGGAGCGAGGCGAAATGGGCCATTCGCCTCGGTCGATCCCGCACGCGTCTTCAAACCTTAGACCCTGCGTTCCCGATAGCCGCTGTTTCGGTGGCGGGGGGGGGCTGTATCAGGGCGTCCGCAGGCCCACGAGGGCATCGAGTTTGCGCATGATGGCCGCGTGCAGTTCGCGGATTTCTTGCAGGCTGCCTTGTTGGTGTTCGTCCAACAGCTTGTCCGCTTCTCGATGCACGCGGTGATGCAAATCCCGGATCGGTTGCAGCGACGGCTCGGGATAGTTGCTCAGCGCCTCGCCGGCCAGCCACTCACCGAAACGGCATGCGGCAGGGTTCATCTCCGGCAACGGGTGCCGCTGCGGGTCTTCCAGCCGCCATTCCAGCATGCGCAGCCAGTGGCGGTGCTCAATCGCCGCGAACAGGATGCCGCGATCCTTGTAGCGTAGGCGCGCCGCCTGCGTCCAGGCCATGGGCGATTGATATTCCCGCAACCAACGCGGCACGGCATCGACGCTCATCGGGCGGGCGATGCCATAGCCCTGCCCGACCTTGCAGCCGAGGCGAAGCAACATGACGCCGTGCTCTTCGCTCTCCACCCCTTCGGCCACCACGTTGCACCGAAAGGCGTCGGCCAAGCCCATAGCGGCCTCCACGATGGAGAAGCTGCCGCTGTCGTGCAGCATTTCGATCACGAAACTCTTATCCAGTTTCAGGGTATCCGCCGGCAGCTCGCGCAAATAGCTGAGGGTGGAATAGCCGGTGCCGAAGTCGTCCAGCGCGACTTTAATCCCCAAGCGCTGGCCGGCGCGAATCATACGTTTGACCTCATTCGTATCTTCGAGGGCGCTGGTCTCCAGCACTTCCAGCTCCAAGCGCCGCGGCTCCACCTTCGGATAGCGTTGCAGCAGGCGTTCGATCAACCTAAATACATGCTCATTCTTGAATTCGTGGGCGCTGACGTTAAGGCTGAGGCCGAAGTCCCAGCCCGCCTCCAGCCATGCCGACAATTGGGCGATTGCGGTTTCAAACACCCACTCGCCGAGCTTGATCATGAGCGCTTTCTCCTGATTCAACTCGGGCAGAAAGCTATCCGGAAAGCGCAGCCCGTGCTGCGGGTGATTCCAGCGCAGCAAGGCCTCGAATCCCAATACCCGGCCGCTGGCCATGTTGATCTTGGGCTGATAGTGGAGTTCGAATTCGTCTTGCTTTAAGCCGCGTATAAATTCCCCGATCATCTGGTTTCGGGCCTTTAGCGCGGTGTCCGTATCCAGATTGAACAGGGTGTATTGGTTCTTGCCGTTGGACTTGGCTTGATACATCGCCTGGTCTGCTTGGCGCAATAGCCCTTCGGGGCCCACCTCCTCGACCTGGGGGTAAAAGCTCACCCCGATGCTGGCGGAGACATGCAGTGCGTGATGCGGCCCGCCTTGGCAGTGGATCGGGCGAGACAGGTCGCCCAGTAACCGATTCAACAGTTGCTGCACCTCGTCGCGACGCCCCAGGTCGCACACCGCGATGACGAATTCATCGCCCCCCAAGCGGGCCACCACGTCTTCGTCCCTCACCGCCTCCCGCATGCGTCGGGCCAGCGCCATCAGCACGTCGTCGCCCGCCGCGTGGCCGTGGCTGTCGTTAATCCGTTTGAAACCGTCGAGATCGATGTAAAGCAGCGCCATCAGCTTCTGACTGCGCTTGCTGCGATGCATTAGGTTTTGCACCAACTCATTGAACAGGAAACGGTTGGGCAGATCGGTCAAGGCATCGTGCTTGGCGCTATGTTCCAACGCCTCCTGGTGGCGCATTTCGACCGTGATGTCGGTATGAAAACCCACCATGCGCACCGGCTTGCCGTCGCGGTCGAATTGCGCCTTGGCTCGGGCGAGGATCCATTTCCAACCGCCGTCTTTACAACGCATCCGGTGGCGGACCTCAAACAACAAGGATTGCCCGTTCAAATGCCGTTCTAAGGCGGCCATAGCCTTCGCCAGGTCGTCCGGATGCACCCGTTGCCTCCATTCATCGAAACCGGCCCCAATCTCCTCATCGGCATAGCCGAGCATGCGCTTCCACTGACTGCTGAAGAATACTTGGTCGGACTCGGGATCCCAGTCCCATAGCCCGTCCTGACTCCCGTCAATGGCCAATTGGAAACGCATGCGTTCCAAATCCAGTTCCTGGATAATGGCGCGTTCCTTTTGCTGGGCCTGGTAGCGTTCGGTGATGTCGTGGGCGATGCCCAACACCCCTTTGGCGAGTCCGGCATCATCCGCCAGCGGCACCTTGGTGGTCTCCATCAAGGCCCGGCGGCCGTCACTGGCGAAGGTGATCCACTCCTCGTTGGTCTTCGCCGTCCCGCTCTGCATGGCGGCCTGGTCGTTGCCGTAAAAGGCGTCGGCCGTCGGCTGATCGAGAAAGGCGTAATCGGTGTTGCCCACGATCTCCTGCTCGCTGGCCCCCAAAAAGGCCTCGAACCGGGGATTGCACATTAGGTAGACGCCTGCCGGATCCTTGAGCCACAGCAGGTCCGGAATGGTTTCCACAATAAGGCGGTTGATACGCAGGGCCTCCTCCAGCGAATCGTGTTCCGCCTGCAACGAAAGTCGGGAGGTGCGCACCATATCGACCATGGCATTCATGCTGTCGGTGAGCACGGAGACTTCCCGCAGGCCATAATCCGGAATCGGCGCCTTGGGGATGCCGTCGGCATCGCAGTCTTCGATCACCGCGGCGATTTGCGAAAGCGGCTGCACAATCATTTTGCGCACCGCGATCAGCAACAGCAGGATGAGGAAGCCGGCGATTAGCACCGTAGTGAGCCCATTGCGCAGCATCAGGCCGCGCAGTTCGCGCTGTATGGCATCGTCCGCTAGGTACACGGTGACGGCCCCGACTTCGCCGCCGGATGGGGAGTTCAGGGTCGAGGTTTCGACAAAAAAGGCCCGCTCCAACCACTGTCGATGGTCCGGGCTCGCGGGATCGAAATCGACGATTCGCCCCGCGGGGTCGCGGATCTTGCCGCTGACATAGGCCGGCTGACCGAGCACTTCGCCCATGCGGTAGTCCTGCACCACCACCGCCAACTGGTCGTGCAGCTCAATCTCCGTAGCCACCAGGTTGTCGTACTCATTGATCGCGTAAGACTCGATCAGGCCAATGATGTTTTTCTCCAGGGTCGCGATGCTCAAGGCCGATTCCTGCCGCATCTCGGCGATCATTTGGCCCTGCTGGGTCAGATAGACATAAAAGGCATGCGCCCCGAGGACCCCGAGCACGACCGCCGCGATAAGGCTTCCGAGCAGGCTGTACAGCGACCTGCGGCGCTTCGACTGCTTGCGCACGGCGGGGGATTATTCCTCTTCCCGCCCCAGAACGTTGCGCCGTATCAGCGGGAGCTTTTGTTCGATGTTGTCGGCCGATATGGCGAGGATGGGCAGCATTTGCGTCTTTTCCACCGGCTCGCCGCGCAAATGGGCATGCAGGGTGTTCACCGCCTGTTCGCCCATTAAAAAGGGTTGCTGCATCGCCGCACCCACCAACACGCCTTGCGGAATCAGCTCCAGGAATTCGGGCTCGGCATCGAAACACAGCAGCAGGATATCGCCTTCGCGCCCGGCATCGGCAATCGCATCCAAGGCCCCCTGGTAACGATCCGACCCCTGGAGCCACAAGGCCCGCAGGTTCGGATCCGCCGCGATCAACTCGCGGGCGAAATCGTAGGTTTCCTGATAGGAGAAATCCGCTTGTTGCCGTAACCCGGAGCCGGAGATGCCCGCCTCCTCCAGCGCCCGCATGAACCCGGCGGTGCGGGCCTGACCATTGGCCCGCTTCTGCGGAATCGCAATAATCCCCACCGTGCCGTCATCCCAGCCGAGGGCCTGCAGGCGTGCGGCCAACACCTGCCCGATTTGATAGGAGCCGGCTCGATTGTCCGAGGCGATGTAACTCACATAGCGCCCGCCGTCGGCGCCAATGTCTGCAATCACCACCGGCGTCCCGGCGCGCTGCGCCAACTTGAGCACCGTAACCGCGGCCGACGAGTTGGTGGGCGACAGAATCAGGCCGTCCACGCCCTGCCCCAGCGCAGCCGCGGTGTGCTGCAACTCCCTTTTTGCGCTGTTTTCCGCGCTATACACGGCCACCGTATAGCCCAATTCCTGCGCCCTCGAACGGATGCCGCGCGCCATAATGTCCCAAAACGGAATGCGCTGATCCGACACCAAATAGGCCAAACGGCCCTTGGACGCCGCTTCGGCCCCGGCGCCCCCGGCGGCGACACACAGCACCAACCACAAAACCCAACAACCGCATCTTCCCATAACCTAAAACCCATCAAAACACCGCAAAACCATCGCCCCTAGGGCCGCTGCCGGGCCAGCGGGCGAAAACCGCATGCAGCCGGACAGGGCGAAAAAGCCGAGCCGACGTGACGGTATTATGAAACAAAAACCAGCGGTCTGTCACAGTTTTGGCGCGACCGCCTCGGTTCTTGGCGTAAAAACAAAGCAACCATCCAGTGCGGTCCGCGAATCGCGGCCTCAGCCGCCGGTCATCGACATCAGGCGCGCGGTGTTCACCACGCCTTTCTCGAACTCATGCCGCTGCGGCTTGCGTTGCATGGCCTGGCTGATCGCGGCCTTAATCGTCTCGTCGTCCGCGCCCTGTTCCAGCAGCGGGCTGAGTTCGAGCCGGTCCTCCTGGCCCAGGCACAGGTAAAGCACCCCTTGGGCGGACAGGCGCACCCGATTACAGGTGTCGCAAAAATGCCGCGACATGGGCGTAATGAAGCCGATTTTCAGGTCACTGCCGGCAATACGGGCATAACGGGCCGGGCCGCCGCCGCCCGGCATCAGCGCCGACTCCAACGAGTAGCGCGCCGCCAGGCGTTGCCGCACCTCTTCCAGATCCACATAGCGCTCGCTCGCGCGCGCGCCGGCCGCCCCCACCGGCATGGTCTCGATGAAGCGCAGGGTGAAGCCGTTTTCCAGGCAGTAATCCACCATCTCGCCCACCTCTTCGAGGTTGCGGTCCCGCATCACCACCATATTGATCTTAATCGGCGCCAGACCGACTCGCCGCGCCTCGGCTAAGCCGCGCAACACCGCATTCAGGTCGCCGCCGGTGATTTCGCGAAACACCTCAGGCCGCAACGAATCCAGACTGACGTTGATGCGACCGATGCCGGCCTCCAGCAAGGCCCCCGCCGCCTCGGCCAGGCGCGACGCATTGGTGCTCAACGACAGGTCGCGCACCCCGGGCAACGCGCCGATGGCCCGCGCCATTTGCGGCAAATCCCGCCGCACCAAGGGCTCGCCGCCGGTGAGGCGCACCTTGTTGACCCCGAGTTCGGTGAAAAGACGCACCAAGCGGGTCAACTCGGCCGCATCGAGCTGGGAGTCGCGTTGTTCGAAGTCGTTGTAGCCCTTCGGGATGCAGTAGAAGCAGCGAAAGTCACAACGGTCGGTGACCGAAACCCGCAGGTATTCGATATGACGGCCAAATGAATCCACCAAGGTGCGCATGAAAAAATCCCCGCATGGTCGGCTAAGGGCGCGGGCGTCGCCGGTCTTACCCCTTGAGACCCCGCGACAAGCCGCACGATGAGGCCCAAGCATAAGCCAAACCGCCCAAGATTGCGAAGCGCCGAATAGGCTTGGGGCGGCTGGCGTAACCGACACCGCCGCAACCGATCACCGGCCCCGCCTCGCCGGGATGGGGCCGGCCGAAGGCAATGCGGCAGGTAGGGGCGAAACGTGCTGAATGCAAACCCCTTGTTGTTTTTTAACCCGCCGAGGTCTTGGCCAAGGGCTGTCGCCTCACCCCGCGGCGGAGCCTACACGCCTTGGCCTCGGCGCCGAAGCCCGGCAACACGCACCGCCCGGGGTTTTACCCCAAGCGGCTCGGTGCGCCACTAGTACAGCTGCGCCTAAGTATCGGAAACAACCCAGGCGTTCTCGGGACGCCGAGCACGCGGAGAACCGCAGCGGGCGCAGAGAGGCCTTTCGATTGAAGGGATCAGCGCCGCACTCGACATCCGTCGCTTCGGCGGCGAATGCACTTTGCCGGCCCACCCCCTGTATGACTGCGGGCCCCGGGGGCGCAGCGGAATGACGCCTCGGTCACGAAACCAAAACGATGCGCCTCGCTGCGCTCGGCACATCCTATGCGACCGTATGACTGCGGGCCTGGAGCGTACACGCCTTGGGCCGGGGGCGTAACCGGAGGCCCGCACAGCCCGAGGGCTGTACCCCAGGCGGCGCTTCGACGCCGGGCAGGCGCAAGCCGGCAAAAAACCGCCTCCGCGCGCCCTGCGGTCCTCGGCGCCCTCTGCGTTCCTAGATGGCGTTGTTTCCGTAATTTGTGCGCAGCCGTACTAGTAAGAGTGGATTCGAGGCAGGTTCGCGTCTATAATAACAGCGGCCTTAAGGAATTGGGATTATACGGTGCGCCGGTTGGAACAGGCAAGCCTATTGCGGTAACCACCCTACTGATTTTACTCTATATTCCACGATGAAGATCCTCAGCGGCGGCTATATTTCGCACGGCATGGCCTGGTTTTTTTCACTTTGCCTGCTGCACCCCCAGGCCTCGGCGGCGGGCGGGGAGGCGGATGTCGAGTATTTCCTGTCGCTTACGCTGCAAGAATTGGTGGAACTCGAGATATTCATTTCCACCGACATGGGCCAGCGCCTCTCCCATGCCCCATCTGTGGTGTCAGTGGTGACCGCAGCGGATATCAAGGCCACAGGCGCGACCGACCTCGCCGAGATCCTGCAAGGCATCCCGGGGGTCTTCATCAAGCGCAATTTGTTTGGATTTCGCCCCCAGGTCCGGGTCCGCGGGGCCTCGGGCACCCACACCCTGCTGATGGTGAACGGCAATCCCGTGAAAGACCTGGTCTGGAATGCGGGAATTTTCTGGAAGGGCGTGCCGGTCAGCATTATCGAACGCATCGAGATCCTCCGCGGCCCCGGCTCCGCGCTGTTCGGCTCCGACGCCTCGGCGGGGGCCATCAATATCATCACCCAAAGCGCGAGCGGCATCGATGACACCCGCATCGGCGTCCGCACCGGCAGCTTCGGCAGCGCCGCCGCCTGGGGCCGACACGGCTGGCACTGGCGCGGCATGGAGTTTTCGCTAACCGCCGAGGGGTCGCGCAGCGACGGGCACGATCCGCTGATCGCCGCCGACAGCCAGACCCCCAAGGATCAAAACTACGGCACCAGCGCCTCCTATGCCCCGGGGTCGGCGCAATACGGCTGGGCGCATCAGGATGTTCGCTTTGCCGCGACCCGGGGGCCTTGGCAGTTGCTCGCCGAATACAGCCGGCAACGGGACCTGGAGATCGGCCTCACCGGCTATGCGGCCCTCGACCCGCACACCCGCGGCCAAGACAGCCGATTCAATCTCGACCTGATCTACGACGCCCCCCGCTTCGCCGACAACTGGGCGCTGGGCGCAGAGATCGATTACCAGCACCTCGACTATGACTCGGGCGCGGGTTTTTTCGAGCGCCCAGCCGGCTACCAAAACGCCGACGGCGTCTATCCGGACGGCTTGATCAATCGCATGGGCTCTGCGCAACGCGACTTCGGGGCCGAACTCCACGCCCTCTATAGCGGCCTCGGCGGGCACTCGATCCGCATCGGCGGCGGCTACCAATCGAAGGATCTGTACCGCGTGCAACAGCAGGTGAACTTCGGCCCCGGCCCGGATGGAAACCCGCTGCCGCCCGGGGCCCCGCTGACGGACCTCTCCGACACCCCGCAGGCCTTCGCGCCGGAGAAGATGCGCATCATCCGCTACCTGTTTTTCCAGGATATCTGGACCCTGTCCGAACACTGGGAACTCACCGCGGGGGCGCGTTACGATGACTACTCCGACTTCGGCGATGCGCTGGTTCCGCGCCTGGGGTTGGTCTGGCAGAGCACCCCCCGGCTCACCGCCAAGCTGATGTACGGTCAAGCCTTTCGCGCCCCCGCCTACCTGGAGCTTTACGCCCCCACCGCCGCCACCGCGCCCAACCCGAATTTGCAGCCCGAACGCTCGGCGACCTGGGATCTCTCCCTGTCCTACCAGGTTTCGCCGGACCTGCGCCTGGGGGCGAACGTGTACGAATTCAGCCAAACCGACCTAATTGGTCTAGACCACGACTATCGATTTCAGAACATCGGCTCCAATCATTCCACCGGCGCAGAGCTAGAGGCCCTGTGGCAGGCCGGCAAGCGGCTTCGCCTGTCCGGCAACTACAGCCTTCGCGACGATAGCAACCCGTACAACACGGTCCCCGAGCGCAGCGCCTATTTGCGCGCGGATTGGTCGTTCGACCGAAAATGGAATTGGAATCTCCAGGCCAACTGGATCGGCGCGCATGCGCTGCCGCCCGAAGATCGCCGCGCCCCCATCGACGACTACACAATCCTGGACACCACCCTGCGCTACGCGCCCGCCGATCGCATCGAACTCGCCGCCTCCGTGCGCAACCTGCTCGACCAAGACGCCCGCGAACACACCAGTAGCGCCATCACCGACAACTTGCCCCTGCCCGGCCGAAGCTTTTACCTGGAAGTGCGGTACCGTTTGCAGTAACGCTTCGCCTGCAACCCTTCACCGCCCCGCCGGGGCCGCGGGAAAGAAAGACGCCTAGGCCTAAATATCGGAAACAACCCAGGCGCTCGCGCAACGCAGGGCACGCGGAGAACCGCAGAGGGCGCAGAGAAGAAAAGGTTTTTTCTTAGCACCCTTTGCGTCTTGGCGAGAGAGGGCCTTCGGCGCCGATCGCCGCGGGCCGGGCATAGGCTGTGTCGAGGAACGAGGGCGCATCGCTTGGACCCGTGCGGGACCGAGGCGGAGCGGGCCATTGAACCGCAAATAGACGCGAATACCTACTTTGCTACAGCGAAACCTGACGCGCCTTGCGGGGGCGCGACTCGACCCTATGATGCGACGGTCCAGCCCCTGGGACGATCAAGCAAGAACCCCTCTGCGTTCCTAAATGGGTTGTTGTGCGCGGCTGCACTAGGGCCGAACTACCCCTTTAACTGGCCGAACCAAAACCCGGCGCCCTTTTCCAGGAATTCATCGTGGCGCAGGTAGTGGGAGCCGTCGCAGGAGAAGTTTAACGCCACCATGCCGTTGCAGAGGTTGAGGGAGCCGGCGCGGAGGTAGACGTTGTCGTCGGCGAAGCGGAGTGCGCGGAACAGTTCGAGCACCGGCATGATTTGGCCCGGCGGCACGATGGAGCGTCCGGTGAAGGGCCGATGGGGGTAGGCCAGGCAGATGTCGGGGTCGTTGAGGTCGTCGATGCCAAGGATGCGGTAGCGGTAGGGGTCGTCCACCAACCAGATGGTGGCGCGGCTGGAGGAGAAGTGGAGCTTGCCGTGAAAAACCCCATGCTCCACCATGAGTTCGTGCATTAACGCCAGCACGTCGTCGATGCAGCGGTCCATCGCGCTTTCGGAGCGGATTTGCAGAAAAAGCCCGCCGCGAATCGCCGGGTCGCCCTTAATTTGGCGCCAGTGTCCGGGCTCTTCGTAGAGGCCTTGGGTGGCGGGGAGTTCGCGTAGATCATAGTCGGCGCCGAGGAAGCCTTGGCGTTCGCCGCCGGCCCCGCGGACCACCTGCACCGCGGTGAGCGAGGGGCGTTTTTTGTTGCGGCTGATGTAGGCCTCGGAGAGCTTGAAGTCGGTGACGCCGACGATGCCCAGCATATAGGGGCGGTCCTTGCGCTCGCGCGCAAAGTGGTCGGGGTCGAGGCCCTCGCGGGTGATGTTGGCGGTAAGCTGGCGACCTTCGGCATCCAGCACATAAAGGTGCTTGCAGAAGGGGATTTGCGGCAACGCCTCGGCCAGCAGGCGCTCCAGCGCCGGGCGATCGTCTAGCAGCGCGGCGCACTGTTTGCCGAGGTCGTAGAGGGCCGAGCCCAACAAGGCGGTGAGGGCCTCGCGCTGCTGGCGCACGGCCTGGTTCAGGGTCGATTCCTTCATCAGCCAGCTTCCGGTTCCAGCTCCGCGGGGGCGACGCCGGTGATCACCACGCCGCCGCGGCCGTCGATTTGCACCTCCAACTCGGGCAGGGTGTCGAAGTCGCGCAGGCTGTAGCGACCGCTGAGCAAATGGATCTTTTGGTTCGAGGACCCCAGCAGCCGACGGCCAAGGTGGCGCCGTTGCAGATAACGCCCGGCAATCAGCACGTCGGTGCGCAGTAGGATTTCTTCACCCAGCGGCATGCGCAGGATCTCGCCGCGGCTGTGGCCGGAAAAGATCAGCAGCGAGAGTTCGGTGCGGTTGCGCAGCGCGCTGACCAGGGCGTAGAGCCCCTCGGGCTGTTCGAAGGGCTCGCCGCCGGTGAGGCTGACGCCCTGCACCGCTTCGCCGAGGCCGAGCAGGCGGGTGACCAGGTCGTCCGCGCCGAGCGAGATGCGCGGCTGATCGGCGTGGGTGTCGGGATTGAAGCAGCCGGGGCAACCGAGGGTGCAGCCCTGAAACCAAATCACGCTGCGCAGGCCGGGGCCATTGCCGCGGCTGCAATCGAGGATGGAGTGCAGATTCAGCACGGGCTTCGATGCGGGCTCGGTCATGGGTCTTCCTGGTCTTCCGGCTCTAAGGGGATTTGGCGGTTGCGGTCCCAGCCGCGGCCTTGGCGCTGTTCGCGCCCCCGCCCGCGGGCGGCGCCGCGGCTGACGATGGGCTCGGCGCTGCGCTGGGGCTCGCCATCGAGGCTTTGCAGCGCCTGTTCCACGGCCTGTTCGGGGCCTTCCGCCGGGGTCGCCGCCCCCTCGTTCAACTCATTGAGCATGGTCGCGGCCGCGGTCTTAAAACTGTGTTGGCCGTTGGCCGCCATTTGCCGCATTTGCGCGATGGTCTCACCGCGATTGTCCGGGTTCAAGAGCCCCTGCTGTTCCAGGCATTGGGTGCAGCGGTCGATCAGGGCCCGCTTGCGGCGGTCGTCGCGGGTGCTCCAGATCACCAACAGCACCACGCCCAACACCAGGCTCAGCGGTCCCCAGAACCAGGGCGAGATCAGGATCCGCGCCAACAAAAAGGTGCTGCCGGCAAGGATCAATAGCGCCGACGCACAACCCCAGGTGTCGCTATCGTTACGCAACGGGCGCAGGCAATCCTTGAGCGCCTGTTCCAGCTCGCGGGGCTCCAGCGGACCCGACTCCGAATCGGTTTGGGTTTCGGCTTGCTCGCTCATCAGGCCATGCGTCGCAGGGTCAGGCGGATGGTTTCGCGGTTATCCGCCTCCTCGCTGACCAGGTCGAAGCCCTGTTGTTCCAGTTGCTCTCGCGTCACCTGGTAGGCGTAACGCTGGGTGAGTCTCTGTAGCCAGGCCTCGCCGTATGTGGTGCGGTCCATGTCGTTCACCAACAGCTGGAAGCGGCCCTGATCGTCGCGGGCGAAACCGAGGTCGCCGTAGGCCCCGCTGAGGTGCTTGCGGCGCACGATCACCTCGGCCCCCTGCGCGGCGCCCTCGCTAAACAACCCGGCCACGGCCTGGGGCGTGGTATGCAGCTCCACCTGGGTAAAACCCAGGTCTTGCAGGGCCCGTTGCAAATGCACGGCGGAGACCAATTGGGTCTGAATGCTGGTATAGGCGGACATGGTTAGTCTCCCGGTTTCAGCCAGTGGGCATCCCGCGCGCTCGCGGGCTGCTCGTCGTATTCGGGGGTTAGCTCGCGACGGCTGACTTGGCCGCCAAGCAGGGCCTCCATCTCTTTGGTAAAGGTCAGACACTGAGGCCCCTTGGCCCCGACGATGTCCACCTCCACCTGGCCATCGGCGCCGATGACCACCTCGATTTCCTGGATTTCGTTCATCACGCGGGTCTCCTATTAGATAGCCTTCGCCCTAGTCTTACATATTGCCACAGAGGCACAGAGAACACAGAGGCGGATACCCAATTCAGCCATATTACTGCGGTTGCCGCCACGGCAATCGACTCCGCGCCCGCTGTGTCTCTGTGGCAGACACCCCCTACCGCTGCGCCTCAATCGGCACGAAGCGGCGGCTGGCCTCCCGGGCTTCGCGGTAGGAGGCGGATTGGGCGCGGCCCTCCACCAACCAACTACGCAGGTCGGCGATGCGCTCTTTTTGCGCGCGACTCAGGGGCACCAGCTTCTTCAGCGCCTGCATCAGGTCGTCGGTGGTGAACTCGCGGCCGTCGCCGTCGTTAAAGGCAATATACATGGCCTCGATCACGGTCTGCTCGATTTCGGCCCCGACATAGCCCTCGGAGGCGGTGACCAGCAGGTCCAGATTATAGCCCGCCGGGTCGCGCTTGCGTTTTCTCAGATGGACCTCGAAGATCTCGCGTCGCTCCCCCGCATGCGGCAGGTCGAGAAAGAAGGTTTCGTCGAAGCGGCCGCGGCGCAGCAGCTCGGGCGGCAGGCGGCCCACGTCGTTGGCGGTGGCCACCACGAACACCGGGCGGCGCTTATCCTGCATCCAGGATAACATGGCCCCGAACACCCGTTGAGAGGTGCCGCCATCGCCGCCGCCCATGGACAGCCCCTTTTCGATTTCGTCGATCCACAGCACGCAGGGGGCCACGGTCTCCGCTAGGTGCAGGGCGCGGCGCAGGTTGCCCTCGGATTCGCCCACGAACTGGCCGAACAAGGCCCCCATGTCGAGCTTAATCAGCGGCACCCGCCACAGGCTGGCCACCATGCGCGCGGTGAGCGACTTGCCGGTGCCAGGCACGCCGATCAGCGCCACGCCCTTGGGCTCGGGCAGGCCGTAGTCCCGCGCCTTGGCCCCAAAGGCGCGCTCGCGCAGGCGGAGCCAGGCCTTGAGGTTCTCCAGCCCGCCCACGTCGGCCAGCCCGGCGTTGGGCGCGATGTATTCCAGCGCGCCCGACTCGCCCACGATTTGGCTCTTCTCTTGATTGATCAGCTCGATGTCGCGTTCGTCCAATACCCCGTTGGAGACGATGGCCTTGGCGAACACCCGCTGGGCCTGACTGGAGGACAGCCCCAGGGCGGAGCGGATGATGCGATCGCGGGTGCCCTCGTCGCCCTCCCAGCGCACCTTGGGGGTGCTCAGCAAGTGCTCCAGGATCCGCTCCAGGTCGTGATAATCCGGCGGCGGCACATCGATCAGCACCGCCTCGTCGCGCAACTCAGGGGGCAGCCGCCCGCCGGGCAGGGAGATCATAAGGGTCTTTTTGGTGTACTTGAGCTGCTGGGCCAAATTGCGCACCTTGCGGATCACCCGCGGCTGGTTGTCCCAGCACTGGTGGAAGTCGCGCAGCAGGAACACCAGCTCGCCGCCGGCCCGCTCCACCGCCTCCAGCGCGCTGAGGGGATCTTTGGCCCGCAAGCCCTCGCGCGCATCGCCGCTCAGGGTCTGGAAGAAGTCCGCGTGATCCCACATCACCAGCGGCGTGCGGCGCGATTCGCACAGCCCGTTCAGCACATCGATGACCCGCTCCTCCTCGTGGGACTGAATGCAGATCAAGGGGAAACGGGAGCGGATACAGAGTTCGAGTTCTTTGGTTAGGTCCATGGGCGCCGCCGGCGGTTGAAGTCAGGCCCCAGAATACCCAAATCCCGCCGCCCGAGAAAGCGCCGCGGCGGCTTGCCGGGCTTGCTTTCAGCGCGCCCCGACACCATCATGCGGCTTTAAGGGCTTCCGCCGAGCGCCTAAACTCGCGTCTTTCTCCCCCATTCGGTGACCGCATGACCCAACAACCCGTAAAAGCCGCCGACCTCTTCGTACGCTGCCTCGAAGAAGAAGGCGTCGAATATGTGTTCGGCATCCCCGGCGAAGAGAACCTCGACCTGCTGGAGGCCCTGCGCCAATCGCCCATCAAGCTGGTGGTGACCCGCCACGAGCAGGCCGCGGCCTTTATGGCGGCCACCTACGGCCGCCTCACCGGCAAGGCGGGGGTGGCGCTGGCGACCTTGGGTCCGGGGGCCATGAACCTGGTCACCGGCGTCGCCTACGCCCAGCTCGGCGGCATGCCGCTGGTGGTGATCACCGGCCAAAAACCCATCAAGCGCAACAAGCAAGGCCGGTTTCAGATCATCGACGTGGTACAGACCATGCGCCCGCTCACCCTGCGCGCCGAGCGCATCCAATCGGCCGACAAGGTGGCCTCGCTAATCCGCCAGGCCTTCAAGCTGGCCGAGTCGGAACGCCCCGGGGCGGTGCATCTGGAACTGCCCGAAGACATCGCCCGCGAAGAAACCCGCGTGCGCCCCTTGCGCAAGATCCCCTATCACCGCCCGGCGCCGGATTGCGCGGTGATCGAACAGGCCGCGCAAATGATCACCGAGGCCCGGCATCCGCTGCTAATGATCGCCGGCGGCGGCAACCGCAACCGCATCTCCCAAAGCCTGGACGAGCTGATTCGCAAGACCGGCATGCCGTTCTTTTCCACCCAAATGGGCAAGGGCGTAGTCGATGAGCGGCACGCGAACTACCTCGGCACCGCCGCCATCACCGAGGGCGATTACCTGCATTGCGGCATCGAGCGCGCGGACCTCATCATCTCCGTGGGCCACGACGTGAACGAAAAGCCGCCGGCCATCATGGGCCACGGCCACGCCGGACAACTGATTCATTTCAACTTCTATCCGGCGGAGGTGGACGACGTTTACTTCCCCACCCTGGAGGTGATCGGCGACGTCTCCGACGGCGTCCGCATGCTCACCCAGCGCCTGGAACCCTCGCCGCATTGGGACTTCGAATACTTTCGCCGCATGTGCAAGGAGACCCACCGCATGGTGGAGGAAAAAAGCGATTCGGACGCCTTTCCCATACTGCCCCAGCGCTTCGTCCACGACCTCCGGGAGGCAATGCCGGAAGACGGCATCCTCGCGCTCGACAACGGCATCTACAAAATTTGGGTCGCCCGCAACTACCGCGCCTACAGCTCCAACACCGTCTTATTGGACAACACCCTGGCCAGCATGGGCGCCGGCCTGCCGTCCGCCATGGCGGCCAAGATCGCCCATCCCGAGCGCAAGGTAGCGGCGATCTGCGGCGACGGCGGCTTTATGATGAACTCCCAGGAGCTGGAGACCGCGGTGCGTCTGGGTTTGGATTTAGTCATCGTAATCCTGCGCGACGACGCCTACGGCATGATCAAATGGAAGCAAGAAGATATGGGCTTGGCCGACTACGGGCTGGACTTCGGCAACCCGGATTTCCCGGCCTATGCCCGCTGCTACGGCGCCCAAGGCTACCGCGTGGGCGCCGCCGCCGAATTCGCCCCGCTGCTGCGCCAATGCCTGCAACGCCCCGGGGTCCACTTAATCGACCTGCCGGTGGACTATTCAGAGAACCGCAAGGTCCTCACCGAAGAGCTGCGACAGAAAGTGTGTTTGGTCTAGTACGCCTGCGCGTAAATAACGAAAACGGCGGCGCCCTCTGCGTTGCTAAATGGCGTTGTTTCCGTTGTTTGTGCGCAGCCGTACTAGGCGGAACGAAGGCCCTGCCCCGCCGAGGGCGGGGCGAGGCGGTGAATGCCGCGCTTTTTCGGGTGCAGGCTATTGAAACGGGAACCAAAGCCCCCACCTGCAATCGAATCCGAAAACCGTGTTTGATCCTGGAGGAATACCCGAGATGCCTACTTATGATTATCGTTGCGAGTCCAACGGCCGCGTGGTGGAGGTGAATCACCGCATGAGCGAGAACATCGACACCTGGGGTCAGTTGTGCGCCAAGGCCGGGATCGAGCCGGGCGACACCCCGGCGGCAAGCCCGGTGGCCCGCCTGGCCAATGGCGGCCACTTGATGACAAGCGGCTCCGCGGGCAGCGGCCCCGATCTGGGCTCCTGCTCCACCGGCGCCTGCTGCCCCGGCGGCATGTGCGGGCTGGATTAGACGAAGCGCAAGCCCGTTTCTCGGTCCCGCCCCCGCGGCGAGACCGGTGGGCTTCATTACCAGCCTCCGGGACTGGTTTTTTTGTAGAGGTCTGAAGGGGGCTTAGGCCATCTTCAGATTTTTCCTACAAGGCATTCAGCAATCCCACCAAGGAAAAAAAAGCGGACCGAGGTCACACTATGGCCGTGCTTGCAAGGGAGGGCCATCACAGGGAACCAAGGAATTCGGATCGGATCGCCAGGATGCACAGGCCCGCACGGAGGCGCGAACGGATCGAGCTGAAGCCCAGGATCAATCGGCACGAAGCCAGCCAAGCCCGGAACAGAAGGAAAATCACGGACTCATCGGCCCAGGATGGCGAGGAATGAATACCGACCAAGCCCGGCGAGCGCTGGAATTCCGCCCGCTACTGAACGTCACGGACCTATACGGCAAGGAGGCCTCAGGGACGAAGCACGGACCCGAGCCGGCACGGACGCCAACGGCTCTTTCACCCCGCACCACGCCCCTATCCCCTCCCCGAACCAACCGCGACTCGGTACGCTTTCGTGCTGATTCGTACAGCCGCGCACCCGTATCGCAAACAACGGCGTTTAGGGGCGCAGAGGGGGTTTTGTTTGCTGATATTGCGTTCCAGGGCGGGGATGCCTATCCGCCGCTCCAGCCTCGCCTAGCCGCCTGGAGTACAGCCCTCGGGCTGTAGGCTGTACTCCAAGCGGTCCTCTGCGTTACTGAACAAGCTTGTTTCGGCGGTTGATGTGGGTTAGCCCGGCTACTTCAGCACCATCGGGATGCAGTCCTGCTTGCCTAGGCGCGAGCAAAAGGCCAAGACCTCGTCGCGGTTTTGGAAGCCCCGAGCCCCTACGCGGTAGAACAGGCCCCGGTCGCCTAGATCGACCATGTGGACGAAGGTTTCCAGCGGGGCCAGTTTGGCGTCGAAACGCTCAAGCAAGTCCTTTCTGTACTCATGGGCTCGATCCTCGCTGCTATAGCTGGCGAAGTTGGCCGAGTACTCGGGGCCGGCGGGGGCCGGCGTACGCGCTTCGGGGGCCGGCGGCGGTGCAGCTACGGCGACCGCTTCGGGCTCGGGGGCGGCTGGATTCATGCTGGCCTCTTGGTCGGCGCTTACGCCTAGCGGGGTGGCGATGGAGCCGGGCCGGGGGAGGCCCAGGGCGCGCGCGCCCTGGGCGTCGCCCCGCACTGGGGGGAGTCCCTCGGCCGCGATTTCGGGCGGCGCTTCCGAGCGCAGGGGGCTGACGCCATCGAGGCCCGCATCCGCGAGCTGCGCGCGGGGCGGTTGCGGGCGCAGGGGGGTGACGCTGGCGACCGCTTTGGGGTCGGCTTGCGGCTGGGCGCCGCCCTGGGCCAAGCCGATGGCCACTAGGCGATCGAGGGCCGAGTTTTTGAGGCTGGCCTGACTGTAGTCGAAGGCGCCGCAGGCCCAGTCGAAGGTCTGATCCCGTTGGCCGTCCGCCACCGCTGAATAGTGCTCCCTGGCCTCGGCGAGGTCGCCCTTGAGTTCCTGGCGCAGGCCTTCGAAGAACAGCGCCCCGGGATCGCCGGGGTCTTGGGTCAAGGCCTTGGCGAGGTTGTTTGAGTCGAGCAGCGGGTCTTGCAGGCAGGCGGTGGAGTCGGTGGAGTCGGTGGAGTCGGTGGCGGGATGCGTCGCCGGCGCGGCATGGGTTTGGTAGGCGGGCGGGGCGCAGCCGACGGCGAGCCCGGCCGCCGCGAGGGCCAGGGCCGCGGTGCGCAGGCCCCCTGTGTAATGGGAGCGAAATGGCTTGTTGAACATGGCGCAATTCCTGATTACGGTTACAGGCGTGGTCGCGGCTCGCCCGGTGGGCGGCACGCACGAGTTTCAGGCAAAATCCTGTTGTGCGCCAATCTTACACCAGTTTATCAGGAAAACGCCATAACCTCTTGTTTAATTGATTTTTCTAAAATAGCGATTTATTCGATTTCTTCGCCGACCCGTTGCTCCAAGTTGGCCACCATGGCCATTTTAACCAATTCCGCGAGAGAGTGCGCCTGCATCTTCTCCATCACCCGGGCGCGGTGGGCCTCCACGGTCTTGGCGCTGACGTCGAGTCCGTTGGCGATTTCTTTGTTGGAGCGGCCGTCGGTGACCATGCCCATCACTTCCAGCTCGCGGGGGGTGAGTTGCCCGAGGCGCGCGGCGATTTCCGAGCGTTGCTCCTGGACTTGGCGTTGCTTGGCGTCCAGTTCGAGGGCGTTGCGAAGGCTGTCGAGCAGCAATTCGTCATTGAAGGGCTTTTCGATGAAGTCCGTGGCCCCGGCCTTCATGGCCCGCACCGCCATCGGCACATCGCCGTGGCCGGTGATGATGATGATGGGGATGCGGATGTGCTGTCGGACGAAGCGCTCTTGCAGGTCGAGTCCGCTCATTCCGGGCATGCGCAC
Source organism: Gammaproteobacteria bacterium (assembly GCA_011389885.1). Lineage (GTDB taxonomy): Bacteria > Pseudomonadota > Gammaproteobacteria > Chromatiales > Chromatiaceae > JABBTK01. The sequence goes on from JAABTK010000029.1 coordinate 32,896, forward strand.
ATCGAGCAGCAGGCAGCCGGCGCGCCCCGGGTAATAGTTGCTCAAAAAGTCGTCGGCGCTGGCATAAACCTCCACCTGCATGCCTACGGACTCGATCAGCCATTGCAGGGAGTTGCGCATGGCCTGGTCATCATCGACGACGAAAACAGTGGTTTCTTTGGTCATTTTTAGGTCACTCATCGGGTTCCTGTTTTCAATGACGGGTCCGCGGAGGAAGCCGCTGACGTTGGATGCACTCGGGGCAAGATCACCTCGAATCGGGCGCCCTTCCCCACCTCGCTTTCTACCTTAATCTTACCCTGGTGATCTTCCACGATGTTGCGGCTGATGGCCAGCCCCATGCCCATGCCGGAATCCTTGGTGGAGAAAAAGGCGTCGAACAACCGATCCATGGATCGGGGGTCGATGCCGGGGCCGGTGTCCTGCACCGCCACGAACAAGGTCTCCTCGTCCAGGCAGCCGGTGGAGACATGCAGCGAGCGCCGATCGACGTCCACCTCGTGCAGGGCATCGAGCGAGTTGAGCATTAGGTTCAGCAGCACTTGCTCGATTTGCACCAAGTCGATGCGCGCCGCTACCGGGGCGTCCCAAAGCTCCTGCACCACCGCCACATCGGCCTTACGCGCCTGGAATTGGGTGAAGGAACAGACCTCGCGCACCACCTCGTTGAGATCCGCCTCGCCCCGCCGGGGGCGGGTTTTCCCCACCAGGCTCCGCAGGTGGCGGATAATGGCCCCGGCGCGATCCGCCTGCTTGGCGATTTGCCGCAGGGCGTCGATGATGCGTTCGCCCTCGCCGGAGTCGGCTTGCAGGCGCCGGATGCAGCCATTGGCGAAGTTGGTGATCGCCGCCAGGGGTTGATTCAGTTCGTGGGCGAGGCCGGTGGACATTTCGCCCATGGTGCTCAGGCGGCAGACATGCACCAGTTCCTGCTGGTGTTCGCGGGCCTTCTGTTCGGCCTCGCGCTCCTTGGTGATCTCACGCCCATAGATGTTCAGGTAGCCCCACTCTTTGATTGGGTTCAGCAGCAGGGAATAGATGCGCTGGTCGCACTCGACCTCGATTTCGTGATGCCTGCCGGAGGCATAGATGTCGTCCAGCCGTTGTTGCCAAAACGGCGGCATCGAACGGCCGACGGCCGCGCCCCAGTAATCCAGCAGCGGTTCGCTGGCCAGATTGGCGTAGATAATCAGGCCGCGATGGTCCAATCGCAGCATCGGGGTGGGGCTCTCGCCGGGGAACTTGGCCAGCAGGCGCATCTCATGCTCGCGCCGTTTGCGCTCGGTGATGTCGTGCAGATAGACGGTGAACAGGGTGCGGTCGCCTAAGTCGATCGGTTTAATCGATACCTCGGCCGGAAACAGCGAACCGTCCGCGCGCTGGCCGGTCATCTCCACCGCCTGGGGCGGCATAGTCGGGGCTGCGGTTTGTACGGAGGCATGCAGCAGGTCGCGAAAATGCCCGCGGCTACCCGCCTCCACCATCAGCTGATCCAGGGCGCGCCCGATCACCGCCTGGCGCGTAAAGCCGAACAGGTTCTGCGCGGTGATGTTGTATTCCACGATGCCGCCCCCGCCGTCGGTGGTGATGATGGCATCCAGGGCGGCCTCCATGATGGCCCTTTTGATCCGCTCGCCCTCGCGGATTTCCGAGGAATAGCGCTTTTGCATTTCGTCCCGCGAGCGCCGCGTGGTGCGAATGAACTGCCAGACCCAGTCTTCCAATTGGTACAGTTGGTTGCCGCCGGCGCCGATGGTCTGCTCAAAGCCCAGCACGCGCCGCGCGAACACCGATATGCGCTTAAGCATGCGGTCGATTTGGGCCGAAATCAGGAAGATCACCAGGGTGAAGGCGGTAATGAACGCCAGCGAGGTGATCAACCGCTGCTGGCGGTCCAGCGCCATCACCCGCTGGGTGGCCTGCTCCATCACCCGGTTAGGGATTAGGGTGACGAAGACCATGTTGAGGTCGAGCCCGTTATATTCGGCAAAGGATTGCACGGTGACGAAATAGTTCTCCCGGGCCTGGTCGAGATCGGTCCCCGCCGGCAGGGCCTCCGGGTTGCTGGTGGCCAGAAAAAGCTGTTGCGACTCGTCCATCAAGCCGACCACTAGGCCGCTGGTGTCGATGCTTTGCTGGGAGGTCTTCAAGAACGCCTCGTCCAGGCGCGTGGCCATCATAATGTGACCCATGGGGGTGCCGCTGGCGTCCTCCATCGCCTCGCACACGAACAGGAACGGCTCGCCGTCGAGGGTGGCCAGTCGATATTGGTTTTGTGGCGGCGGCGCCTGCAAGGCGCTGGAATCCTCCAGCGACGGCGGAAGGGGGGCGTAGCTGATGTGGTACACCTCCCGGGCCTGGGAGAACTTGTCCACCAAGATCACATAACCGGGCTTCACCAGCGAACTCCAGCGCTCCAGCGGCGGCAGCCACGGCGGGCGGTCGAAATGGAATTCCAGGTCCGGCGCGTCTTGCGGTCGCCACAGGATAGGCTCCAAATAAGCGGCCAGGCGGCGATTGTGGGCCAGCAGGCGCACCGTGGAGGCGTGCGCCTGGAGGTGGTTGTGGAAACGGAACATGGCGGCCCGGGCCTTTTGCTCCAACTGCACCTGCACTTCGCCCTGCAGCGCCCGCTGCACCGCCCGCGGCTGCACCGCGTCCAGCACCACCCAGACTATGGCCCCGCACCCGAGGCCGACGAAAACCGCAATCCACGGGATGGATATTCGCCGCAAAAGACCTTTGCCGCTAATGCCTTTGGAAAGCGCCATTTTCGCCCTGTCTCGATCGGCCATCGAATGCTCTGGACTATAGCATGTCGTGCGACGGCGCGATAAAATCGCCCTCCCGCCAGGGCGGACGACGCGGGAAAATGCATACGGGGGGGCGGTTCAAGGGTTCGGGATCAGACACAAGCGTGGTTGTTGGTCAGGGCCGTAAGCTCCTCCAGGTCCCGGGGGGCGAGACGCATGAAACGCACCCCGCGATCCAACCCCGGGCGCGCCTCTGTACGGGTGGAAAAACGCAGCCCAGCACGCGCTCGGCCTTGCGAAACGTAGGCCTGAATCGGGGCCTCCAGGGGCAACCGGATGCGACCGGTATCCACAATCATGCCGCTGTCGTCGATTTCCAGGATGCGGCCCCGAACCATGCCGAGTCCGGCACAGTACAGGACCACATCCCGGGCCAATCCAACCGGCTCACAACAATGGCTCTGCACCGACATATCCTCCATCCTGCTTTGGCGGCTCGGGTCGGTTCTTATATTTTATAGCGGTTCCGTCAGGTTCCGCTCGACCGACCTCGGGCGTTTTATGTATTCTTCGGTTGTTGTTGTATCTCCTTGGCTCCATCGTCCAGCCTGCCGGCTTGGCCGATGTCCGAGGCCGCATCGACCCCGTGAGATGCATTCTGTCCGAGTTCACAGGGTTTGAAAATTCGGTAGAATCCGGACCTCCGTAAGGGAAATCACCTAGTCACGAGAATCCGCCCATGCCCACCCCCGTTGATTTGCAATCCGCCGTCGCCCCGGGTCTGTTGCGACGCTTCGCCGCCATGCTCTACGACAGTCTGCTGCTCAGCGGCGTGCTGCTGGCGGCGGTGACCCTGGCGACCTTGCCCCTGGGCCTGCTCTGGGGCGTCGAACTGGATCCGGCGCATGCGCTGTTTCAGCTCTATCTGCTGGCGGTGATCGTCCTGTTCTTCGTCTACTTCTGGATCCGCGGCGGCCAGACCCTGGGGATGCGCGCCTGGCGCCTGCGGGTGTTGCGGGACGACGGCGCGCCTTTGACCCTGCGCGATGCGCTGCTGCGGTTGCTGTACGCGAGCTTTTCTTGGCTGGCGTTGGGCGCCGGCTTTCTGTGGGCCCTATTCGATCAGGACGGCTTGACTTGGCACGACCGCGCCTCCCGCACCCGCTTGGTGCTGCTGAAAAAGGGCGGTGCTCCAGGCGACTAGTGCAACTGCGCCTGAGTATCGAAAACAACCCAGGCGCTCTCGGAACGCAGGGCACGCGGAGAACCGCAGAGGGCGCAGAGAGGCGCGTTTCGATTGCAAGGATCAGCGCCGCCCCCGACAACCGTCGCTTCAGCAGCGAATGCACCTCGCTGGCCCGCCCCCTGTATGACTGCGGGCTTGGAGCGTACACGCCTTGGCCCGGGCGCGTAACCGGAAACCCGCACAGCCCGAGGGCTGTACTCCAGGCGGCTAGGCGGCGCTGTGGCGCCGGGCAGGCACAAGCAAGCAAAACCGCCTCCGCGCCCTCTGCGTTCCTACAAACCGTCGTTTCCGTTATTGACGCGCAGGCGTACTAGTCGCGCACCCGCAAGGCGCGTCAGGCTCCTGCTCTTTGGCCATAGAGAGGCCGCGGTTTTCTTTCTCGGGAAAAACCATAGGTTTTTCACTCCAAAGCGCCAGGAGTGCAAAACCTAGGGTTTTGCATGCGGCGCGGCGGGTGGTTGGTGGCGGCTTGAGGCCTGCTGTGGCGAAGTGAGTATTCGCGTTTATTCGCGTTTATTCGCGTTTATTCGCGTCCATTCGCGTCCATTCGCGGTTCAATGGCCCATTTCGCCTCGGTCTCGCGCGAGTCCAAGCGCTGCGCCCCGTTACCGGAAACCCGCACAGCCCGAGGGCTGTACTCCAGGCAGCTAGGCGGCGCTGGAACGCCGGGCAGGCACAAGCAAGCAAAACCGCCTCCGCGCCCTCTGCGGCCCTTCGCGCCCTCTGCGTTCCTACAAACGGTTGTTTCGCGAGTTGAGCGCAGGCCGACTCGGCTCCCGAGGGCGGCTGTCGGCGTGACCGCGGCAGGTTATCCCCAATTGCTTTTCGCGGCGTTCGCAACCATTATCAGGGGATGATCCGAAGCGCCCCCAGAGCCCATGCAAGCCGTCCTTAATCGCGCCGCGTCCAAACCCTGGCTATTCCTGAGCCTGCTGCTGATGGTCTCCCTGCTGGCCGCGACCCAAGTCGGCAAGGTCGAGGTGCAGGTGTCGGCGGAGGACCTGCTGGTGCAGGACGACCCGGAACGCGAATACTACCGCCAGGTGCGGGAGCGTTTCGGCGATGAGCAGGCCGTGCTGCTGTATTTGGAAGATACCCGGCTGCTCGCAAAGGACAAGCTGGAGGCCCTGCGCACGGTGATCGGGGAGATCGAGCAGCAGCCCTTCGTGCAGCGGGTGGAGAGCCTGTTCTCCGTGCCCCACCTGAAGACCGTCGAAGGCTATTTGAACAAGGAGCCGTATCTGGCGGAAATCCCGCCGGACCCGGCGAGCGCGGAAAAACTGCTGCAAGAGGCGGCCAAGAACCCCTTCGTGCGCAACGTGTTATTGAGCCCGAACGGACGCTCCATGGCGGCGGCGATCCTGCTCAAGGAGGACGTGACCGGCGCCGACGACAACCGCATCACGCATACCCTCGCGCGCCTCGCCAAGCCCCTGGAGGCCCATTACAGCACCCATTTCAACATCGGCTTCCCGCAGATTCGCAGCGAAATCTCCAGCCGCATCCAGCAGGAGCAATACGACCTGTTTCCGCTGGCGGTGCTGGCGCTGCTGCTGGCGCTGTTCCTGTTGCTGCGGCATTTGGTGGACATCCTGACGCCCATCCTCACCGCTGGGCTCAGCATCCTCTGGACCTTCGGGCTGATGGGCGTGTTGGGGATTCCGCTCAACGTGGTCACCTCCATCGTGCCCATACTGTTAATCGTGGTGGGCTCCACGGAAGACATTCACCTGCTCTCGGAATTCCGCCATGCGCGGGACGAGGGCCGCCCGCCCCGCACCGCCTTGGGCTTGATGTCGCGCAAAATGGGGCGCACGGTACTGTTCACCTTCATCACCACCTATGTGGGCTTTCTGTCGGTGGGGCTGAACCGCATCGAGGTGCTGTGGCAGTTCGGGCTGCTGGCCTCCACCGGGCTGTTGCTGAACTTCATCATCACCATCCTGCTGATCCCGTCACTGCTGGCGGTCACCAACGGCGGCGGCCAGGGCTCCGGCAGTCGGCTGTTCCAGCGCCCGCCGGCGGCCTTGGCGGAGCGCTATTGGCAGTGGCTGCACGGCCATCGCCTGTTGGTGATTGTAGCCATGGCCGGGGTCGCCCTGGTCGCCGCCTCGGGCATTCCGCGCATCGAGGTCAATCACAATCCGGTGGAGAGCCTGGGCGAGGCCTCGGAGGTGCGCCGGCAGGCGGCGCGCATCGGCGACCAGCTCTCCGGCCTCGAAAGCTTTTCCATCATCATCGACTCGGGCATTCGCGACACCTTCCTGAAGGCCTACTATTTGGAGGAATTGCAAGCGTTTCAGGGCTTTTTGGAACAACCCGAGCGCGCCCGTTCCACCACCTCTTTCGCCAGCTATCTATCGCTGCTCAACACCGCGTTTCAGGAGTTGGAAGAGCCCGCGCTGCCGCGTTCGGACGACGTGGTCAACGAGCTGATGATCTTCCTCGACTATGACCGGGTGAAAGGCTATGTCTCCGAGGACTACAGCACCGCACGCATCCTGGTGCGCCACAACATCGCCGACACCGCCGAGCTGGAGCTTTTCCTGCACGCGGTCAACGGCTACATCGCAAACGAACTCGATCCGGGGCTGGATGCCCGCGTCACCGGCGATTCGGTGCTCACCCTAAGGGCCACCCAGGCGATGATCTTCGGCCAGCTTCAGTCCATCGGGCTGCTGCTGGTGTTCATCGCGCTGGTGATCTCGATCCTGTTCACCGACATCCGCGCCGGTCTGCTGGCCGCGGCGCCTAACGCGGTGCCGGTGATCGTGCTGTTCGGGTTCATGGGATTCGCCGAAATCCCGCTCAACATCGGCACCACCATGGCCGCCGCCATCGCCATCGGCATCGCGGTGGACGACACCATGCATTTCATGCTGCGCTACAATCAGGAACTGAAGTTCTACAAAAGCCAGAGTCAGGCCATGCACGAAACCATTCGCGGCGAGGCCCCGCCGGTCATCGTCACCTCGGTGGCCCTGATCGCCGGTTTTCTGGTGTTCACCCTGTCGGATTTCGCGCCCATCCAGCAGTTCGGCCTGCTCAGCGCCTTGGTGATTGCAACCGCCTTGGCGGCCGATTTCACCCTCACCCCCATCGCCATCGCCTCATTGCGCCTAATCACCCTGTACGACATGCTGTCCTTCCGCCTGCGGCATCAGCTGATTCCGCACAGCCCGCTGTTTCGCGGCATGCGGGACTGGCAGATTCGACGCTTCATCCTGTCTAGCAATATACTGGACTTGAAACCGGGAGAGCGGGTATTTTCCGCCGGTGAACGCAGCGAGGCGATCTTCCTGGTGATGGAGGGGGGCGTCGAGGTCTGTGTCTCGCGTAACGGCAGCGACCGCTGCGACATGGTGGTGGACCGCTTTCAGCCCGGCGACCTGTTCGGCGAGGTGGGCCTGCTCGCCAGCGAGCGGCGCAAAGGCAACGCCATTGCCCTAGAGCCGACCAAGGTGCTGGAGATCACCCGCGAAGGCATTAACGAGGCCACCCAGCACCATCCGCTGATCGCCGCTCGCATGTTCGAAAACATCGCCACCGATATCAGCCACCGCTGGGTGCGCTTTATCGGCCGGGCGACCAACAATGAAATCTGCAACCCACCGAAGGAGGAACACGGCCATGCGGTTTCGCCACCCGCGCAGGACCCAACCACGCGCGACTAGCCGGACCCCCCGGCGCGGCCCGACGACCTTTTTGTGCGCCCTCTGCCTGGGCCTGCTCGCGGCCCCGGCGGCGCCTAACCCGAGCGGCTGGCAGACCTATTTTCGCGCCCCGGGCAGCGGCCAGCGGGTGAGCCAATACGAAATCGAGCTGCGGGTCAGCGAGCAGGAAAAACGCCGCTTTCAGGTGCCCGGGGATTGCCCCGAACTGATCCAGGCCGCCGCCGAGGGCGCCAACCAATGGGGCGGCCAAGTCGAGAAAAGCCAGTGGTGGAAGGCCGAAACCGACTGCCGCTACAGCCTGTTCCTGAATCATCACACCGGCGCGCCCCAGACGGACTATGTGAGCGGCTACGACTTTCATAACGCGCCGCTCTCCATGTTGCCGCTACAGCGCCAGTGCAGCCGGCCCGAAACCGCCCCCCTGCCCTGCGCCGGGTTCAGTCGCGCCACCGGCCTGCATCACCTATTGAGCACCGACGACTCCCTCGACGGCTCCGCCGCCAATGGCAACGGCTGCCGCATCCGCAACGGCGCCTTCCGCGGCTGGGTGCGCTTTGCCGATGGCGAGATCCACTGCAAGGAAGACCCGGCCGGCCCCGGCTTCCGCATCGTCGCCATTGATTACTCGGACGTCAACGGCGACGGCTTTCTGGACGCGGTGCTGCGTCTATTTCCACTCGGCCCGAGGCACGGGCGCACCGCCTCCATCCTGCCGGTGACCCGCCGCTCGCCCGAGGGGGCCTTCAGCGTGCCGGAGGGCATGCCGCTGTTGTAACACCCGCCGCCGGACCGCCGCGCGCGATGCGATCCCAGAGCGCGGTGGGGCGTTGCAACAACCGCCCCGCCAGCGCCAGGCTCGCCGCCAGATTGCGCCAGGCCCTGGGGCTCGGCGGCCGCCCCAAATCGAAGGCGTAACCGCGGATGGAGAGCACGAAACAGGGCGGCGCCGGCCCCATATCCAAGCGCTCGAACACCTCAAGCAGGGCCTGCGGGGACAGCGCATGGGTGCTGTAGCTGTCATCCCGCAACGGCGAGAGCCGCGAAAAGCCGTAGGGCGCCGGACCGGAGACGCTCGCATCCACCAGCAGCACCCGCTCCCGCGCCGCGAAATCCAACGCGTGTTCGATCTGCAACTGAAAATCCGTCAAAACCTCCCAAGGCCCCGCCGGCGCCATGCGCTCCAGAAACAAGGGTCCCAACGCATCGTCCCCGCGCGCGGGATTGCCGTAACCGAATACCAGTTGCGGTTTCTTCACCCTGGTGCGCCTGCGCGTAGATAACAGAAGCAACGGCCTTTAGGAACCCAGAGGCCGCAGAGGACCGCAGAGCGCGCAGAGGAATACCCGTTAATAATCACGCTGGCCGTTGGCGGTTGGTTGATCACTGATTTTGCCCTTTTTGTTAAACCAAGGGTTCCCTCCCCCGCCGCGGAGGCACAGGGAGGGGGCTAGTATGCCTGCGCCGAAGCAACGGAAACAAGGCCATTTAGAAACGCAGAGGCCGCAGAGGCCGCAGAGGGCGCGGCGGGATTTTGTGTTGCGCTCCGGCACCGCCTCGCCGCCTGGAGTATAACCCTTGGGCTGTGCGCCCTGGTCCGCACACGCCAAGGCGTGTACTCCAACGCGAAGCCGCAACCGCTCGGAGCCCGGACTTTAGTCCGGCATGGGCCGCCAAAGACGGCTGTTCGCCGCTGGCAACGCAGCGCCCGCGGAAGATCGCGCTCGGCCATTGGCGTACGGCCCTTGGGCTGTGCGCCCTGGCCCGCACACGCCAAGGCGTGTACCCCAACGCAAACATCAGCCCCCCTGGGTCAGCCGCACCAGCTCGCCGGAGGCGGCATCGGTGAGCAGGTAGATGGCCCCGTCCCGCCCGACCCTCACCGCCCGAATGCGTCCGAGCACGCCCTGCAGGTAGCGCTCCTCCTCCGCCACCTCTTCGCCTTGCAGCACGAGGCGGGCGAGGAGTTGGTACTTCAGGGCCCCGGCCAGCAGGTCGCCCCGCCATTCGGGGAATTCGTCGCCCCGATAGAAGGCCATGCCGGAGGGGGCGATGGAGGGGTCCCAGTAATAGAGCGGTTGCTCCATCCCGGGCTGCTCGGTGTCGCCGATGGGCAGCCCGGTGCCGTACTCGGCCCCATAGGTGACCTCGGGCCAGCCATAGTTGCGGCCCGGGCGGATGATGTTGATTTCGTCCCCGCCCTGGGGCCCGTGCTCGTGGATCCAGAGCGCGCCGGTCTCGGGGTGGACGGCCGCGCCTTGGATGTTGCGGTGTCCGTAGGAGTAGATCTCGGGCCTGGTCCCCTCACGGTCGGCAAACGGATTATCCTCGGGGAGCCGGCCGTCGGCGTAGAGTCGAATCACCGATCCCGCATGGTCGTTTAGGTCCTGGGCCCGGTCCCGCTCGCCCCGGTCCCCGAGGGTGATATACAGATAGCCCTCCGGATCGAAGGCCAGCCGGGAACCGAAGTGATGCCGGGTGGCGGACTTGGGCAACAACCGGAAGATCACCTCGGCATCCTCCAGCCGGTCGTTCACCCAGCGCCCGCGGGCCACCTCGGTCCCCACCTGGTCGCCCTCGCCGGCCACATAGGCGATATAGACCCAGGGCTCTTGGTCGAAGTCCGGATGCAGCGCCACATCCAACAGCCCGCCCTGGCCGCCGGGGCTGATCTCCGGCAGGCCCGCCACCGGCTCGGGACGCAGATTCCAGTCGGCGTCGGCCCATCGCAGCCGCCCGGCGCGTTCGCTGATCAGGGCGCCGCCTTGGGGCAGGAGGGCCATGCCCCAGGGGTGTTCCAGACCCGAGACCAGGGTCTCCACCTCGAAGGGCACATCCGGGTCCGCGAAACTCAACTTGGGCTTCAGCAAAATCCAGGCCTGGGTCCCGGCCAGCACCGCCGCGAGCAGCGCCAGGCCGATCAAAAAACCGCTACGCAAACTGAACTTCCCCGCTTTCGGCATATCGAATACTCCGGCTTTGTCTTTGGGGTATAGTTGGGCAAACGCCGCCCCCTTCAACCCGCTTGTCGAGAAAAACGTGAATCGATTCATTTTCCGCCTGTTGCTCCTGGCCCTGGCGGCGGGCCTTGGCTGGATGATCTACGACCGCTTGCAGGAGGTCGGGCAGCCCGCGAGCCAGCGCGGCCAGGGCGGGCCCAAGCCCGTGCCGGTGGAGTCGGCGCCCGTGCGCACAGGCCCCATCGAGTTGCGCCGCACCTTCAGCGGGACCCTGGAGGCCACCGCCGAATTCATCGTGGCCCCCAAGGTAAGCGGCCAGGTGAAGCAGATCGCGGTGGACCTGGCCGACCCGGTGAATCGCAATCAGGTGGTGGCGCGGCTCGACGATGCCGAGTACCAACAGGCCATCGCCCAGGCCGAGGCGGACCGGGCGGTGGAACAGGCCAACCTCACGGAGGCCGAGAGCGCGCTCACCATCGCCCGGCGGGATTTGGATCGCATTCAGCGGCTGCAAGGGCGCGGCGTGTCTTCCGAATCCGATCTGGATGCCGCCAAAATGGAAGAGCTGGCGCGGCGGGCCGGGGTGGAGGTGGCCCGGGCGCAGGTGGCGCGGGCGGATGCGGCCCTGCAGAGTGCGCGCATCCGCTCCGACTATACCCGCGTGGAGGCGGGCTGGAACGGCGGCAACGAACAGCGCATCGTGGCCGAACGCTATGTGGACGAAGGCGAGACGGTGAGCGCCAATACGCCGCTGTTGCGCATCGTGGAACTCGACCCGGTCACCGGCGTGATCTTCGTCACCGAGAAAGACTACGCCTACCTGAAACCCGAGCAGCCCGCCCTGCTGCGCACCGACGCCTATCCCGGCGAGGATTTTCCGGCCGAAATCGCGCGCATCGCCCCGGTATTCCAGCAGGGCAGCCGCCAGGCCCGAGTGGAGCTGCGGGTGGAAAACCCCGAGCAGCGCCTCAAGCCGGGCCTGTTCGTCCGCGTCACCGTCACCTTGGCGTCGATCGACGACGCCACCCTAATCCCCGAGGTCGCCCTCACCCGCCGCGACGACCGCGACGGCATCTTTCTGCTCGCCGACGGCGGCGACACCGTGCGCTGGCTGCCGGTGGCAGTCGGCATCCGCCAGGGCGAAACCGTGCAGGCGCTCGGCGAAGGCATCAGCGGCCGGGTGGTGACCCTGGGTCAGCAGTTGTTAGAGGACGGCTCGCAGGTGCTGCTGCCGGGGGCCTCGGAATGAGTCGTTTGGAACGCAGAGGGCGCGGAGAATACGCAGAGGGCGCGGAGACATGCACGCCCACGCCGAGCGTGGGAGCGAGGAGCACATCATCTTCCTCTGCGCCTCCTCTGCGCCCTCTGCGTTCCTCTTCCCCGCCCGGGGAGGCCGCTAGATGAACCTGGCCCGGGCCTCCGTCGCCCGCCCCATCTTCACCACCATGGTCACGCTGATCGTGGTGGTGCTGGGGCTGGTGTCGCTGATGCGGCTGCGCATCGACCTGCTGCCGAGCATCGAGCTGCCCACACTCACCATCCGCACCCAGTACGAGGGCGCAAGCCCGGAGGTGATGGAGCGGCTGGTGACCCAGATCATCGAGGAGATCGTGGCCACGGTGCCGGGGGTGGAGGAGATGACCTCCCAGTCCGCCGAGGGCAACTCCTCGGTTCGGGTGACCTTCGCCTGGGGCACGGACATCGACACCGCGGCGCTGGACGTGCAGGCCACCCTGGAGGACGAAATCAACGAGCTGCCCGACGATATTGTGCGCCCGCGGGTGAGCAAGTTCGACGTGGACTCCTTTCCGGTGGTGCTGCTGGGCATCGCCTCCAAGCTCGACCCGGTGGAGTTCACCCAGTTGGTCGAGGACCAAATCCGCTACCGCTTTTCGCGCATCCCCGGGGTGGCCCAGGTGGACCTTTGGGGCGGTTTTGACCGCGAGGTGCGCATCGAGCTGGACCCGGACCGGGTGAACGCCCTCGGCCTGCCGCTGGACGATATTCTGGACGCGATCCGCGACGCCAACCTCGACCTGCCCGCCGGCAAGCTGGAGCAGGGGCGCTACCGCATCACCCTGCGCGCGCCGGCCGAGTTTCAGAGCCTGGACGAGATCCGCGACACCGTGATTGCGGTGCGGGACGGGGCCTCGGTGACCCTGGATCAGGTGGCCGAGGTGAAGGACACCTACGAAAAGCTCACCCGCATCGTGCGGGTGAATGGCGAGCGCGGCCTGCGGGTGGCCATCCGCAAGCAGGCGGAGGCCAACACCGTAGAGGTGGCCAAGGGCATCCTGGCGGAGATCGACGCGGTGAACCGCGCCTTCCCGCAGATCGAAGTCATTGCGGTAATCAACCAGGGCAACTTCATCGAGCGCTCCATCCGCAACGTGGCCCAGTCGGTCCTCTACGGCGGGACCCTGGCGGTGGCGGTGCTGCTGTTCTTCCTGCGCAACCTGCGCAGCACCCTGGTGATCTCCCTGGCCATCCCGATCTCGGTGATCGCCACCTTCGCCCTGCTCTACTTCGGCGGCTTCACCCTGAATCTGATGACCCTGGGCGGCCTGGCCCTGGGGGTGGGCATGATGGTGGACAGCTCGGTGGTGGTGTTGGAAAACATCTTCCGCCGTCGTCAAGAACACGCCGAGGCCCCGCCCGAAGCGGCGGTGAGCGGGACCAACGAGGTGGCCGCCGCCATCGTCGCCAGCACCCTCACCACCCTGGTGATATTCCTGCCCCTGGTGTTCGTGCAGGGGGTGGCGGGGGTCCTGTTCCAGGAGCTGGCCTATGTGATCGTGTTCGCCCTGGTCTGCTCCCTGCTCGTCTCCCTGAGCCTGGTGCCCATGCTCTCGTCCAGGCTGCTGCGGGATCCCGACCCGGATGCAAGACGCGGCCTGGCCCGGCGGCTCTCGGACCGCGCCGGCGAGGCCTTGCGCGCCCTCGACTACGGCTACCGCGACCTGCTGCGCAGCGCGCTGCAACGCCGCTGGCTGACCATCCTCACCGCCCTCGGCCTGTTCACCGCCAGCCTGGCCCTGGCCCCGCTGCTGGGCACCGAGTTCCTGCCCCCCAGCGACGAGGGCGAGGTGCGGGTCTACGGCGAAATGGAGATCGGCACCAAGCTGGAGCTGTTGGACCAGCAGACCCGGCGCATGGAAGAAATCGTGTTCGCCGCAGTTCCCGAGGCGGTTTCGTCCGTCACCAGCGCCGGGGCCTCAGGCTGGCGACCCGGCAACGCCGCCCGCGGCCAAATCCGGCTGTCGCTCACCCCCGCCGCCGAGCGCGAACGCTCCAACACCGAAATCGCCAACGACCTGCGCAAAAGGCTCGCAGGCGAGATTCCGGGCATGGAGATCCGCACCCGCGCACCCCAGGGGCAATTCCTTTTGGAGCGGCTGCTGGCCACCGAGGAGGGCATTAACGTCGAGGTGCGCGGCTTCGACCTGGAGGTGTTAAACCTGCTGGGCAAACAGGTGGAACAGGCGATTGCCGACATCCCGGGCATCACCGACGTCAAGCTCTCGCGCGAAATCGGCGTGCCCCAGCAGGAGATTCGCGTAAACCGCGCCAAGGTGGCGGATTTAGGGCTCAGCGTGCGCGACGTCACCGAGGTGATCGAAACCGCGGTGGCCGGCGCCAAGGCCGGCGAATACCGCGCCGGCGGCAACTCCTACCGCATCCTGGTGCAACTCGCCGACGCCGAACAGCGCTCCCTGGACGAAATCCTCGCCCTCACCATCCGCACCCCGGGCGGAGAAAACGTCGCCCTGCGCAACCTGGTCTCCACCGAGCCGGGCCGCGGCCCGCTGCTAATCGATCGCAAGGACCAACAGCGCATCGTCACCGTCTCCGCCAACGTGGCCGAGCGCGACCTGGGCTCGGTGGCCCGGGCCGTCACCGACCGTCTGGAGCAGATCGCCCGCCCCATGGGCTACGACCTCATCGTGGCCGGCGGCTTCGAGGAGCAGCAGAAGTCCTTCGACGAACTGCTGCTGGCCATGGGCCTGGCCCTGGTGCTGGTCTACATGGTGCTCGCCTCCCAGTACGAGTCCCTGCGCGACCCCATCGTGGTGATGCTCTCGGTGCCCCTGGCCGCCATCGGCGTGATCCTAACCCTGTTCCTCACCGAAACCACCCTCAACCTGCAATCGGCCATCGGCTGCGTAATGCTGGTGGGCATCGTAGTCAACAACGCCATCCTGCTCGTCGATCAGGCCGGCCGCCTGCGCCGCGAGGGCCACCCCACCGCCGAGGCCGTGGCCGAGGCCGGCCGCCGTCGCCTGCGCCCTATCCTGATGACCACCCTCACCACCATCCTCGCCCTACTCCCCCTCGCCTTCGGCGTCGGCGAAGGCGCCGACGCCCAGGCCCCCATGGCCCGGGCCGTAATCGGCGGCCTGGCGGGATCGACCCTGATTACGCTGGTGCTGATCCCGGTGGTGTATTCGCTGTTTCACCCGGACCATCGTCGAACACCAAGCGTTTCCAACTGAAACATCGCCCCCTTCGACTGGCAGAGCACCGCCAAGGACATGCTAACCCTCAACGACCTGGAAAACACCCTCGCCGTGACCGAAGGCTATCTGCGACGCAAGGTCCAGGCCGGAGAGCTGACCCCCGACCACCAGCTGGAGATGGGTGGCTAATACCCAATGACATGCCGTACAAACAACCCGGTAGTGAAATTGTCCTATAATCACGGAACAAGCCAGACCTCCAACCTACGCTAAAGGTGTCGACATGAATGCTTACAAAACCTACGCTCAAATTGACGCTTCAGTGCGTGTAATCCTGGAAGGC
>JAABTK010000002.1 GCA_011389885.1 Gammaproteobacteria bacterium
CATGAAATTCGTGCAGGCCCCCTGGCAATTCGATGTAGTCGCGGCAAGCAACTTGCATGGGGACATCCTGACCGACCTCGCCGCGGTGCTCTCGGGCGGCATGGGCGTGGCCCCCTCGGCCAACATCAACCCCGACGACCGTCGCCTGCCGCCCCTGTTCGAGCCCACCCACGGCAGCGCACCGGACATCGCCGGCGAAAGCAAGGCCGACCCCCGGGCGATGCTCCTCACCGCCGCCGAGATGCTGGCCTGGCTGGGCGAAGAAGACCCCGTCGCCCTCCAGGCCGCCGAAAAGCTCCGCGAGGCGGTCAAGGCCGACCTCGCGAGCCGCCCCGCACCGAATCGGGGCACGGCGGCGATCACCGCGGCGGTGGCGGGGCATTTGGGGTTTTGAAGAACAAAGGAACGCAGAGGGCGCAGAGGATTCGCAGAGGACGCAGGGCGTTTTTAGGGACAAAGAGTGCAGGAATGGCAATCTGTCTATACCGTCTTCCGCGCCTTCGACACCCTTTTTCGGAATGAACGGATGAAAGACACCCATATTGCCGACCAAGATAGCCCGTGGAAGGAGGCGCTGGAGCAGTGGTTCCCCGACTTCATGGCGCTGCTGTTTCCTGACATTTACCGGGAGATCGATTGGTCCCAGGGCTATCGTTTTCTGGACAAGGAGCTGCAAAAGACCGTGCGCGACGCGGAACTGGGCCGGCGCTACGCGGACAAATTGGTCAAGGTCATCACGCGCGCAAACCGCGAGATCTGGGTGCTGATCCATGTGGAGGTGCAAGGGCAACGCGAGGCGGGGTTCGATCACCGCATGTATGTCTACAACTACCGCCTCTATGATCGGTATCAAGTGGACGTCGTAAGCCTGGCGGTATTGGCGGACGATGCGCCTAACTTTCGAGCCGGCAATTTTCAGCGCGGGCTTTGGGGCTGTGAGGTGCATTTCCGCTTTCCATCGATCAAGCTGCTGGACTTGGCCGACGACTGGAGTGTATTGGAGAAGGACCCGAATCCCTTCGCACTGGTGGTCATGGCCCAACTCAAGGCCCTGGAGCGATCCGAGCCGCATCAGCTGAAAGACGCCAAGTTCGGCCTCTTTCGCCTATTGCTGGGGCGCGGTTACGATAGAGAGCAAATACTTGAATTGCTGCGGATCATCGATTGGTTAATGGTGCTGCCAGCGGCTCTGGAAAGCGAGCTGGCCGATGAACTGGATGCCTACGGGCAGGAGAACAAGATGCCTTACATTACGAGCTTTGAACGGGTTTATACGCGCCGGGGCGAGCAGATTGGTATTCATAAAGGCCATACAGAGATACTTCATCATCAGTTAAAAGAGAAATTCGGCTCCGCCTACACCCCAGTCTATCGTGAACGAGTGGATACCGCGGAAAGCGAGCAAATTCTGAAGTGGTCAAGCCGCCTGTTGACTGCTGAGACCATCGAAGAGGTATTCGAAAATCCCTGAGCAGAAGAAGCCTTGGAACGCAGAGATCACGGAGGAGGCGAAAAGAGCGCAGAGTGTTAAATTTCTAGCGCATCCCAACTGGCCTTTTCAAAGGATATTACAAATGAGTAAAATCTCGGATGAAATCCACGAATGGTATCAGAAAAACAAGGACAAGTTTCCTTCCAAAAACTATCATCACAGAGACATATTTCCTTTTTGGCATCGGAAGAAATGCTATAACAAGGGAGCCCACATACCGCTGATCCAAGAAGAAATCAGCAAAACCAAAGAAATAAAAAATGAATTAATTAAAAATATAAATAGAACCCAGCTATCACAAAGCGCTATCAATATCGAATTAAGGATGATTTACGAATCCGCAAAAAACAGGAAGAACCGCCTGGAAAGAGCACACCGACAAGGCATTATTTTTGCCGGCATAGCAACAACAATCTATGCCTTAGTTTCGACATTTATCTCCGCGATACCATCAGTCAGCTCAGCGACAGACATACTGAAAATCTTTTACATAATATCAATCTTATTCCTCTTCGCTCTCCTATTAATAGAGTATTTAAGACTAAGCAACATCAGTGACCAACTAATAGACTGTGAAGAGTTTATTGGTTTTATCGAATTAGCGAGAGAATCTTACGAGCAAATCCCGCAAACCCAACCCAAGACGCTGAATCCTAAGTTCGTTTTCTATGGAGACCCCAACACCATGAGTCACCTCTCTCCCCTGCTCAAACAGGCCACCGGCGTGCTCGCCGCCAAGGGCGAAGGCGCCTATATCTATGACGACCAGGGCAAGCAGTTCCTGGATTTCACCTCCGGCATCGGCGTGACCTGCACCGGTCACTGTCATCCGAAGGTGGTGGAGGCGGCGCAGAAACAGGTCGCCACCCTGGTGCATGCCCAGTACACCACGGTGAAACACCAGCCGCTGCTGGATCTCAGCGACAAGTTGGCGGAGCTGGCGCCGGGCCCCATGGATTCGGTGGCCTTTTCCAACGCCGGCAGCGAGGCGGTGGAGATGGCCATGCGGCTGGCGCGTCACGCCACCAAGCGCGCCAATATCATCGCCTTTAACGGCGGGTTTCACGGTCGCACCATGGCCGCGGCCTCGATGACCACCTCCACCGCGAAGATTCGCACCGGGTTTCATCCGATGATGGCGGGCGTGGTGATCTCGCCCTTCCCCCACCTCTACCGCTACGGCTGGGACGAGGAAGAGGCCACCCGCTTCTGCCTGCAAGAGCTGGATAATATCTTCCTCACCCAGTCCGCCCCCGAGGACACCGCGGCGATGATCGTCGAGCCGGTGCAGGGCGAGTTCGGCTACTACCCGGCCACCAAGGGCTTCATGCAGGGGCTGCGGGAGCGCTGCGACAAGCACGGCATATTGCTGATTTGCGACGAAATCCAGGCCGGCTTCGGGCGCACCGGCAAGTTCTGGAGCCATGAGCAATTCGACATAATGCCCGACATCATCACCACCGCCAAGGGGCTGGCCAGCGGCTTTCCCATCTCCGCCATCGCCGCCAGGGAATCGCTGATGGCCAAGGGCCTGCCCGGCTCTCAGGGCGGCACCTACGGGGCCAACGCCGTGGCCTGCGCCGCCGCCTTGGCCAATATCGAGGTGATCGAATCGGAAGGACTGGTGGCGAATGCCCAGGCCCGCGGCGAGACCCTGTGGAACCGCCTCGCCGAACTCAAAGACAAGCACGCCATCATCGACGACATCCGCGGCATGGGGCTGATGCTGGGCATGGAGATCGTCGACGGCGACGGCAACCCCGACGCATCCAAGGCCGACGCCCTGGCCAAGGCGGCCGAGGCGGAGGGCCTGCTGCTGCTGCGCTGCGGCGCCCTCGGCCAGATCGTGCGCTGGCTGCCGCCGCTGATCGCCAGCGACGACCAGATCCACGCCGGGGTGGACAAATTTGCCCAGGCCCTGGCGAACGCTGGTTGATTTAATGGCGTAGGGTGGGTTAGGCGCGCCATGCACCGCCTTCGAAGTCTTGTACGCTGCTTCGGCGCGCCGTAACCCACCATGCCGCGGTGGCGCATTCCACCTCCTGATGGTGGGTTACGCGGCGCTCCAATTCCAAGGGCAATCGGAAAGGCTTTCCCGTTTGCGCCGCTAACCCACCCTGCAATTTGGAAGAATTTGAATGAATGAAAAGACACGCATCCTGGTGCTTACCGCGCCGGACGAAGACGACCTCCCCGGCCTGGAGTCTGTGGCCGAGCGGGCCGAGGTCCGCCATGCCCGCGACGAGGCGGCGCTACAGCGCCACCTGCCCGAGACCGACGTATTGGTGGTCACCGACTTTCGCACCGAAATGCTGGAGCGGGCCTGGCCGGCGGACAACCCCATCCGCTGGGTGCATGCCACCAGCGCCGGGGTGGATAAGCTGATGTTTCCCGCCCTGGTGGAGAGCAAGATTCAAGTCACCAACGCCCGCGGGGTGTTCAATCGCGGCATCGCCGAGTATGTGCTCGGCGCGGTGCTGCTGTTCGCCAAGGACACCCTGAACAACCTGCGCTATCAACGGGAACACCGCTGGGTGCATCGCGAAACCGAACTGATTCGCGGCCAGCGGGCGCTCATCGTGGGCGCGGGCAGCATCGGGGCCGAGGTGGCCGGCGCGCTCAAGGTCCTGGGCCTGACCGTGCATGGCACCGCCCGCAGCGAGCGCGACCACCCGCCCTTCGACCATGTCTACGCCAACGACCAATTGCCCGAGCTACTGCCCGAGGCGGATTTCGTGATCGTCACCGCCCCGCTGACCCCGGCCACCGCGGGGCTGTTTGATCGCGCGCTGTTCCAGCGCATGAAACCCGAGGCGCGCTTCATTAACGTGGGCCGCGGCCCCATCGTCAAGACCGCCGACCTGCTCGCGGCCCTGCAAGCGGGGGAGATCGCCGGCGCGGCCCTGGACGTGCTCGAAGAGGAGCCCCTGCCCGACGACCACCCCCTCTGGGACCAGCCCAACGTGATGCTCTCCGCCCACATGGCCGGCGACTTCATCGGCTGGCGGCGCGCCCTCGGCGAGCAGTTCGCGGACAACTTCGAACGCTGGGAGAAGGGCGAGGCGCTATTCAATCTTGTGGACAAGGGGCGGGGATTCGTCCCCGGCAAATAAACCAGCTATAGAGGCAAAGAGAACCCAGAGCACAAGCCGACGCTTATCAGGAAGCCATCCACATAGCGCTAATGACAACAAATCAGATGACAAGCCGTGAATATGCATGCCTTCGCATTACCGGCATGGGTTCTCATGAAGCCGTAACGAAAATACTAGGCAGAAAGCCCTCAGGCGCTTGGTCTGAGGGTGATCCTCGACCGAGAATAGGCAAGTATCAGCACATGTGCTGGCGCTTAAGCAGTGGACACAATGATCGCGTACCCCTGGAGACTCATGTTGAAGCTTTGATGTTTATGTGTCACGCAATGGGAGATTCGCTTCGAAACCTCAGACCTGATTACAAGACATTTATATCATGCGTAGGTTATTACCCAAATACTGGCCACGGCCTTTACCTCAGACATGAATGGATACAGACCGCAAGTCACCTCGGCCTCGAATTCGACTGCGACTTTTACTTTGTCGGCGAGGAGGATGACCATGAAGGTAGTTCGCCCAAAAGGCCTCTGTGAACTCTGTGCCTCCGTGGCAATAATTCCGATGGGCATGCTGCGCTTTGCCCATCCTGCGAAGATGTGAGGAAAGAAAAATGAGCAACGAAATCCTGAAACTCTCGGCCCTGGAGCTTCTGGAGAAGTACAAGGCCAAGGCGCTGTCGCCGGTGGAGGTGACCGGGGCCATGCTGGACCAGATCGAACGGGTGGACAAGCACACCAACGCCTATTGCCTGGTGGACCGTGACACCACCCTTGCCTTCGCCAAGGCCTCAGAGGAGCGCTGGCTGAAGGGCCTGCCGATGGGGCTGATGGACGGCGTGCCCACGGCGGTGAAGGATGTGTTTCTGACCAAGGAATGGCCCACGCTCAAGGGCTCCAAGGTGATCGACCCCCAATCCACCCTGGGCAAGGACGCCCCGGCGGTGGCGGCCCTGCGACGGCACGGCTATGTGCCCCTGGGCAAGACCACCACCCCGGAATTCGGCTGGAAGGGGGTCACCGACAACCCCCTCACCGGCGTCACCAACAACCCCTGGAACCCCGAAAAGACCGCTGGCGGCTCCAGCGGCGGCACCGCGGCGGCGGTGGCCCTGGGCATGGGGGCCGTAGGCTTGGGCACCGATGCCGGCGGCTCCATCCGCATCCCCGCCGGCTTTTGCGGCATCGTGGGTCACAAGCCCACCTACGGCGAGGCGCCCCACTGGCCGGCCAGCCCCTTCGGCACCCTGGCCCACGCCGGCCCCATGACCTGGACCGTGGCCGACTGTGCGCTGATGATGAACGTACTCACCGAGGCGGACGCCCGAGACTCCACCGCCGCGCCGCGCCGCAATATCGACTATCTGCAAGGACTCGACGCCGGAGTGAAGAGGCTGCGGATCGCCTTCAGCCCCGGCCTGGGTTATGTGGACCTCGACCCCGAGGTGGAAAAGGCGGTGCATCAGGCGGCCGAGGTGCTCAAGGGCCTGGGGGCCAGCGTCACCATTGCAGACCCCGGCTTCGCCGACCCCCTGGCCGCCTTCGGCCACCTATTCTACGGCGGCGCCGCCAATGCCATGCGCGACCTCGGCCCCAAGAAGCGGGCGCTGATGGACCGGCAACTGGTGGCGGTGGCCGCAAAGGCCGCCCAACGCTCCATGCTCGACTACCTGGGGGCGGTGAACGACCGCATGGCGCTGAGCGAGCGCATGTCTTTGTTCTACACCAAATACGACCTGCTGATCACCCCCACCCTGCCGATCCCGGCCTTCAAGACCGGCCGCGAGGTGCCCGAAGACTGGCCCCACACCCGCTGGCCCACCTGGACCCCCTTCACCTACCCGTTCAACATGACCGGCCAACCGGCGCTCTCGGTGCCCTGCGGCTTTACGCGTGAAGGCCTGCCCATCGGGCTGCACATCGTCGGCGCGCGCTTCGATGACCAGCGGGTGCTCCAAGCCGGCCACGCCTATCAGCAGGCCGCGCCGCTCACCGACAGGCGGCCGGCGTTGTTTGAGGGTTGAGCAGGCCATGGGGAACAGGCCCGCACGGCAGGCGCTGGAACCAGCCATCCGCCAACAACATTTTCACGCATTCCGTGCCATACTTGAGCCGACATGGCACAGGAGAAAGCAAATGGCAACCGACTCGCTATCCAGTGAGCGGAGCGCGCCTGCCTGGCCCTGACCGCCGAGCGCGCCTGGAGCGAACTCGACCTGCCGATCGCAAGCCGCCGGATCCGATGAGAAACCACAGAGAGAAACCATGGTAAACAGCCTCGACAGCGACTACTACGAATCCGAAGACCCGGTGTGGAATCCGGCCCTGCTCACCATTCCGGTGCCGGGCATTCGCAAGATGGTGAACCTGGCGGCCACCATGAATGACGTCATCCACCTCTCCATCGGTCAGCCCGACATCCCGGCCCCGCCCCATGTGATGAATGCCACCATCGACGCCCTTCAGGCCGGGCAGAGCGGCTACACCATGGACGCCGGCCTGCCGGAACTGCTGGATGCGCTGGCGGATTACTACGGCTACCGTTCCGGGCGCCCCCTGACGCCCGACAACATCATCGTCACCACCGGCGCCACCGAGGCGATCTTCCTGGCCCTGCAAGCCATGTCGGCGCCGGGGCGGGAGTTCATCGTCCCCGACCCCTCCTTCATGCTCTACACCCCGTTGATCCGCATGAACGGCGGTATCGTACACTCCATCCCCCTGCGGGCGGAAAACGGCTATCAGCTCGACCCTCAGGAAGTGATCGACGCCATGGGGCCGAACACCCACGCCATCGTGCTGAACTCGCCGAGCAACCCCACCGGCACCCTCTACCCCCGCTCCACCATCGAGGCGATTGTGGAAGAGGCGGCCTTTCGCGGCATCTATGTCATTAGCGACGAGGTCTACGACCACCTAATCTACGACGATCAGGAGTACCCCAGCGTGCTCTCCTGCTGTTCCGACCTCGACCACGTCATGGTGATCAGCAGCTTCTCCAAGACCTTCAGCATGGCCGGCATGCGCATCGGCTGGATGATCGCCAGTCAGGGCCACATCAAGAAACTGCGCCGCTTCCACATGTTCACCACCACCGTGGCCAACACCCCCTGCCAGTGGGGCGGCGTGGCGGCGCTGTTGCAGCGGGAACTGTCGGATAACTTCATCAAGGGCATGCTGGAGGAGTACACCAAGCGCCGCGACCGCCTGGTGGAGCTGGTCAACCAAACGCCCCACCTCACCGGCTACAAGCCCGAAGGGGCCTTTTACCTCTTCCCCTCGCTGCCGGCCGGGGTCAACGGCACCAACGTGGCCCTGCGCATGCTCAAGGAGACCGGGGTCTGCACCATCGCCGGCGATACCTTCGGCGACGCCCTGAGCAACGCCATTCGCATCAGCTACTCCACCTCGCTGGATAATATCGAAGAGGCCTTTGCCCGCATCATCCCATGGATGAAGGAGCAAGATTTCGGCTAATTGGCAGGCCTCTGCGCCCCCTTCTCGATTGGGCCGAATACCCGCCACGGGGTTTGCGCCTGCATCGGCCTCGCCCCCGATGACGCCGCCGACTGCACGCACCTGTTGCAATATGCAGACCAAGCCATGTACGGTGCTAAGAGGCCGTCTGAGAATGGGAACCGTAGCGAGGGGATGCCATTTTGAGCCCGTTTTATTGTTCATTTGAGGCGAATAGCGGGGACTATTTAACGGAAATGAACAAAAAATCTGACCAAAAGGGCATTTCCGCATTAGGTTCTCCGATTCGCAGACAGCCTCTAAAGGACTGGGGGAAAACGCCTGGTGTTTTTACGGGCAGATGAAACAGGACATCCACGAACAAACCGCACGAGACACCTCATGAGCAACACGCCCAACGAGCCCGCGCCGAAACGCAAACGCGGCATTTACCTGCTGCCCAACCTGTTCACCACCGCCGCCCTGTTCGGCGGCTTCTTCGCCATCCTCTCGGCGGTGAACGGCCGCTTTGATGCCGCAGCCATAGCCATCTTCGTCGCCATGGTGCTGGACGGCCTGGATGGCCGGGTGGCCCGCATGACCAACACCCAAAGCGCCTTCGGGGCCGAGTACGACAGCCTCTCGGACATGACCGCGTTCGGCGTGGCCCCGGCGCTGGTGGTTTTCATCTGGGGCCTCGGCGATTTAGGCAAAATCGGCTGGTTCGCCGCCTTCATCTACACCGCGGGCACCGCCCTGCGCCTGGCCCGCTTCAACACCCAAATCGGCATTGCCGATAAACGCTACTTTCAGGGCCTGCCCAGCCCCTCGGCGGCGGCCATCATCGCCGGGGCCATTTGGGTGGCGGTGGATTTCGAACTCCCGGCGGCGGACCTGGCCTGGGCGGCCGCGGTAATCACCACCCTCTCCGGGCTATTGATGGTCTCCAACGTGCGCTACCACAGCTTCAAGGAAGTCGACTTCCGCGGCAAGGTCCCCTTCATCGCATTGGTGGTGATTATGCTCGGCTTCGCCGTAGTGCTTTGGCATCCGCCCCTGGTGCTGTTCCTGCTATTCCTGAGCTATGCCGTCTCCGGCCCGGTAATCACCCTGGTGCATCTGCGCCGCCGCCGCGCCGAACGCCGGGCCGCTCAGCCTGAGGCGACCGATGACTGACAAACCCAAGCCCTGGCTGCTGTCGGTGGCGGAAATGGGCGGCCACCCCAACCCCGCCGCGCGCTATCGCGAGCTGGGGTATCAGGTGGAAATGGTCCCCAGCGTGCGCAAGGCCCAGGCTTGGTTGAAAACGCAAAGCCCGGCCGTGCTGGTCACCGAGTTCCACTTCGACCCCGGCTTTCGCGACCGCATGAGCAATCTCGAATCCCTGCTCGCCGCACTGCAACGCTACGGGACCCAGACCAAGGTCGTGGTCATCGTAGACCCCGCTCACCTGCCGCGACTGCAACAGGTGCAGCAACGCTACCCGATCCACGCCGTATTGCAAATCCCGGTCCAGGCAGAGGCCCTGCGCGCCGCGCTGGGGGATTGAGAACATAACGCAAACCCACAGAGGCAATCCGAAATGATGCTGGAAATCCCCAAGCTGCTGAACCAGGCCCAACTCGGCAAGATCCACGAAATCCTCGATCAGGCCCAGTTTCAGGACGGCAAACTCACCGCCGGCATGGCCGCCCGCCGGGTGAAGAATAACCAAGAGCTGAAGGCCGAACCGCAGCGCATGGAGGTGTTGATTCGGCTCCTGGTCAGCGCCTTGAGCCACAACGAAACCTTTAACGCCGCAGCCTGGCCGCAGCGCATGGCCGACCCCATCTTTGCCCGCTATCAGCCCGGCATGACCTACGGCGACCATGTGGACGACGCCATCATGGGCCACGCCGGCGTGCGCTTCAGAAGCGATGTTTCCATGACCATCTTCCTGTGCGAACCCGACGCCTACGCGGGCGGCGAGCTGGCGGTGCGCACCACTTTCGGCGAAAAGCGAGTCAAACTGGCGGCCGGCGACGCCGTGGTCTATCCCTCGTCCAGCCTGCACCAGGTCGCCCCGGTGACCCAGGGCCAGCGCCAGGTGGCGCTGTTGTGGATTCAGAGCCATGTGCGCGACCCGGCCCGCCGCGAGCTGCTGTTCGAACTCAATCAGGCCCGCAACACCCTGCTCAAGCAGGACCCGGAGGCGGAAACCGCACAACGGGTGGACCGCGCCTTCTCCAACCTCGTGCGCATGTGGGCCGAGGTGTAGACCGGGGATAATCAGACCCAGTTCTCAATCCTGCGCATTCGCCCTTTCTATCGTCTCGGTTTTGTTTTAAAACGACCTTTTCATTTCCAACTAAAAAAATGGAGAGGAAAGGATGGCGATCACAGATTGGCCAGCGGAAGAGCGGCCACGGGAAAAACTCCAGGCCCGAGGCCCCCAGGCCCTGTCGGATGCGGAGCTGCTGGCGATCTTCCTGCGCACCGGGGTCACCGGCAAGACCGCGGTGGATCTGGCGCGGGAACTGCTGGAGCATTTCGGCAGCCTGCGGGCACTGCTGAGCGCGGGGCGCGAAGAATTCTGTCGGGCCTACGGCCTGGGCGAGGCCAAATACGTTCAGCTCCAAGCGGTGCTGGAGATGGGCCGGCGCCACCTGCTGGAGACCCTCAAGCACGGCGACGCGCTCACCAGCCCGGCGGCCACCCGCGACTTCCTGCGCGCCCAACTGCGCGCCTACCCCTACGAGGTCTTCGCCTGTCTGTTCCTGGATAATCGCAACCGGGTGATCGAATACGAAGAGATGTTCCGCGGCACCATCGACGGCGCCAGCGTGCATCCGCGTGAGGTGGTGCGCCGCGCCCTGTTTCATAACGCCGCGGCCCTGATCCTGGCCCACAACCACCCCTCGGGCGTGGCCGAGCCCAGCCCCGCGGACCGCCAAATCACCCACCGCCTAAAAGAGGCCCTATCGCTGGTGGACGTGCGCCTGCTCGACCACTTCGTGATCGGCGACGGCGAACTCACCTCATTGGCGGAACTTGGGGAGATTTGAGGCGCCAAAAGGTAACGCAAAGGGCGCAGGTGTTGTTTCCGCTACGGGTGCGCGGCCCCACCAGCGGCCGAAGCTTGGTAGACCGCATTTGAACCACGAATGGACACGAATGGACACGAATGGACACGAATATCCATCAAGCCGCGGGCGCAGCCTGTTTCACCTCTGGGGTATAGGACCGAAACGAAATGAGCCATTGAACCGCGAATGGACGCGAATATTCACTTCGCTACAGGCGGAACTGACGCGCCTTGCGGGTGCGCGACTAGACCCTGGGGTTTTCCCGCTTCTGGTGCGCGGCCCCACCAGCGGCCGAAGCTTGGTAGACCGCATTTGAACCACGAATGGACACGAATGGACACGAATATCCATCAAGCCGCGGGCGCAGCCTGTTTCACCTCTGGGGTGTAGGACCGAAACGAAATGCGCTACTGACCTATTCGCGTTTATTCGCGTTCATTCGCGGTTAAATCCTGTATTGATATCGAGCGCCTCGTAACTGGGCGTAAGACCGCAACGAAATGCGTTATTGATCTATTCGCGTTTATTCGCGGTTAAATCCCGTAGTGATATCGAGCGCCCGGAAACCTACCCTAAAATGCCTTTGCGCCCTTGGCGTTTTATCGGGACAGCCGCGGCGGCCAGGATCGATGACAACAACAGGATTACGGGCCAATTGCCGAACCGAACATAGGGCGTGGCGCCGCTTCGGGGCTGGATTCGGCCGGTCAACACCATGGCGCGATTGGTCTCGGATCGCGCCTTGACCCGGCCTTTGTGGTCGATGAATGCGCTAATGCCGGTGTTGGTGGCCCGGGCCATTTCCCGGCCCGTCTCCAGGCTGCGCATGCGGGCGATCTGCAAGTGCTGGGGCAGTGCGATGGAGTCGCCGAACCAGGCGTCGTTACTCACGTTGACCAGGAATTGGGCCTCGGGCAGGGTCTGGATCACCTCGTTACCGAAGGCCGCCTCATAGCAAATGGAGACGCCCGCCGGCAGTCCGGCCAGGGTCATTACGGCTGGTTCGGATTCGTCGGCGGAAAAGCCGGAAAAGGGGATTCGAATCCACTCCAGCAGCGGCCGCAATAGGCGCTCCAGCGGCATGAATTCGCCAAAGGGCACCAGGTGGCGCTTGAAGTATTGCCCCGGCTCGGCCCCCAGGCGGATCACCGCGTTGAAATACCGTCCGCCGTCGGCGCCCTCCTCCCACACCGGGATGCCGAGTAACAACTCGCCGCCCTGTTGGCGGAGCTTGGCGTGCAGCGGATCCAAAAAACCTTCGCGGATATGATGGGCGAAGGCCGGAATCGCGGTTTCGGGCCAAATCACTAAATCACGCCCCCAAACCGCCTCGCTCAAATCGAGATAGGCGCGCAACGAGATCCCAAGCCGCTCCTTGCGCCACTTTTCGGATTGGGGGATATCCCCCTGGACCAAGGCCGCCTCGATGGGGGCGCCCCCGTCGGCCGTCCATTGGACTGGCCTTAAGGCGGCCGCGCCGAGCCAAGCTAGGCACACCGCCGTGACCAATCCAAGGCGACCGTGAAACGAAAAGCCGGGCCGGCTCAGGCAAGCCAGGGTGAAGACCGCCAACGCCAGCGCGAGACTCAGCCCATAGACCCCGAGCACAGGCCCCAGGGGCGCCAGCGGCCCGTCCACCTGGGAATACCCAAGGGCCAACCAGGGGAAGCCGGTGAGGAACCAGCCGCGGAACCACTCCATTAACACCCAAAGGGCCGAGCCGCCGAGAAAAAACCGCCACCCCAGCCGCCCATCGCGCGCTTGCAGCCACCCGAGCAGCCAGCCCAACCCGGCGTAGTAACCGGCTATCACCAGCACGAACAGCACATTGATCCCCGCCGCCAGCCAGGGCGACACCCCGCCGAACTGGCTAACACTCAGGTGCAGCCACGAAACCCCGAAGCCTATCAGCCCCAGCCCGAACAGCCAGCCATCCAGCGCCCAACGCCGGGGCGTCCCGCCCGCCGAGGCCCAAAGCCAGAGCGCAGGACCGACCACGGCCAACGGCCAGACCGCAAAGGGCGCAAAGGCGCCGACGGTGAGCAGGCCGGCGAGGAGGGGGATCAGCGGGCGGAGGCGGTGCATCGGGTCAATCCGCTCCCGCGGCGCCCCCGATCCAGAGGCGCTCCGCGCCGCGAGCGACACTCGGCGTGGGGCGGCGGCAGGTGCGTAACACCGCCCGATCGATGGTACGGGGGAAGCCTCCGCGTTTTCTGCGCCCCTCTGCGTCCGCTGCGTTCCCGAACAGCCTATCTATCGTCTCCATCCTCCGCCATCCCTTCCATCCGCAGCCCCAACAACTGCACCTTCCGGCTGTCGGCCTTAAGCACTTTAAACACAAAGCGCTCCACATGGATTTCGTCGCCGCGTTTGGGCAGGTGGCCGAGTTGGTTGGTGACCAAGCCAGCGATGGTGTCGAATTCCTCGTCGCTGAACGCGCTGCCGAAGTATTCGTTAAAGTCTTCGATCGGCGTTTGGGCCTTCACCGAGTATTGGTTTTCGCCGCGCTTCAGGATTTGCGTGCCGTCGGTGACATCGGTCTCGTCCTCGATCTCGCCCACGATTTGCTCCAGCACGTCCTCAATAGTCACCAAGCCGGAGGCGGCGCCGTATTCGTCCACCACAATGGCCATGTGGTTGCGGCTGGCGCGAAACTCGTTCAGCAGCACATTCAGGCGCTTGCTCTCGGGTACGAACACCGCGCTGCGCAGCAGGTCGCGAATATCGAAATCCTTTTTTGCGCCCTCGCCGCAGTAGGCCAACAGGT
The DNA here is from genome assembly GCA_011389885.1 of Gammaproteobacteria bacterium. GTDB lineage: Bacteria > Pseudomonadota > Gammaproteobacteria > Chromatiales > Chromatiaceae > JABBTK01. The sequence goes on from JAABTK010000002.1 coordinate 13,872, forward strand.
CCTTGGCCAGCAGCAGGCCCACCACCTCGCTGCGATCATCGCTGATCACCGGAAAACGGGAATGGGCGGAGTCGCGCACAATGGGCAGGATCTTCTCCAACGGCGCATCGCGCTCAATCACCACCATGTGGGCGCGCGGGATCATAATATCCCGCACCCGCATCTCGGCCACCTCCATGGCCCCTTCGATCATGCTCAAAGTCTCGGTTTGGATGATGTCCCGGTCCTTGGCATCTTGCAGCGCCTCCACTACCTGCTCCTTGGTTTGCAGATCCTTACGGAAATGCTTCAGCAGAGGCCCCAACCAAGGTCGGGGTTTTGAATCGTCGTCGTTCATAGGGGTTTATCTAGCTTTCCTTCTGTATTGTGATTTTCTATGCATAGGGATCGGCAATGCCCAACCCCTCCAATATCCCCCGCTCCAGGCCTTCCATCTCTTCGGCCTGGGCGTCGTTCAGGTGGTCATAGCCTAGCAGATGAAACACCCCATGGACCACCAGGTGGGTCCAATGGTCGGCCTCGGCCTTGCCCTGTTCGCGGGCCTCTTGGGTCACCACCGGGGCGCAGATTACGAGATCGCCCAGCAGGGATGTCACCACGGGCGGCGGGGCCTCGAAGGGAAAGGAGAGGACATTGGTGGGCCTGTCCTGGCCCCGATAGCGGCGATTGAGTTCGCGACTCTCCTCGCTGTCTACGATGCGAAGGGTGAGTTCGGTGTCGTCGCGGCGACCCTCCAGCGCGGCGCGGACCCACTGGCGGAAGTCGGCCTCCGCGGGCAGGGCCTGGGTCGAGGTCGCGTTCTGCACCTCCAGTTCCAGGTTCACGCTCGACCGGCCCCCGGGTCGTGGGCCTCGTAGGCGTTGACGATGCGCTGCACCAGGGGGTGGCGCACCACGTCTCCGGCCTTGAAGAAGGTAAAGCTAATGCCTTCCACGTTGGACAGCACCTCGGTGCAGTGGCGCAGGCCGGAGACCTGACCCCGCGGCAGGTCGGTTTGGGTGACGTCGCCGGTAATGATGGCGGTGGAGCCGAAACCGATGCGGGTGAGGAACATCTTCATCTGCTCGGGCGTGGTGTTTTGGGCCTCGTCGAGGATAATGAAGGAATCATTCAGGGTGCGGCCGCGCATGTAGGCCAGCGGGGCCACCTCGATCACGTTGCGTTCGATCAGCTTAGCCACCCGCTCGAAGCCCATCATTTCGTATAGGGCATCGTACAGCGGCCGCAGGTAGGGGTCGATCTTTTGCGCCAGGTCGCCGGGCAGAAAGCCCAAGCGCTCCCCCGCCTCCACCGCGGGTCGGGCCAGGATCACCCGGCGCACCAGGTCGCGGTCCAGGGCGTCCACCGCACAGGCCACGGCCAGGTAGGTCTTGCCGGTGCCGGCGGGGCCCACGCCGAAGTTGATGTCGTGGGTCAGGATCTTGTGCAGGTATTCCTTCTGATTCGCCCCGCGGGGACGCACCAGGCCGCGGCGGGTCTTGATCACCACCTCGGGGATCTCCTGCTCCGCCTGGTCGCGCAGCATCTCCTCGATGCCGGATTCCTGCAGGTACAGGTGCACGGATTCGGGGGTCAGCGGCTCCTCGTCGGTGGCCTTATAGAGGGCGCGCAGCACCTCGGCCCCGGCGCGCACCGCCTGGGGCTCGCCGAGCAGGCGGAAATGCGCCCCGCGGTTGTTCACCTCGATCCCCAACCGGCGCTCAATCTGGCGCAGGTGTTCGTCGAGTTGACCACAGAGATTGGCGAGGCGGGCGTTGTCCTCGGAGGGGAGTTCCAGCTCCAGGGCATCGGGGAGGTCGGGCACAGTAGTCCTTGAATTCTTGATGGATTAGGCGGTTCGGGCGAGGGGCGGCTGAATCAGCTCCCCGCGCAGGGAGTTGGGCAGGGCCTCGGTGATGCGCAGGTCCACGAAGCGGCCGATGAGTTCGGCGGGGCCGTCGAAGTTGACCACGCGGTTGTTTTCGGTGCGGCCGGCGAGCTGGGTCGGATCCTTGCGCGCCGGGCGTTCCGCCAGCACCCGCTGGGTGGTCCCCACCATGCGCCGGCTGATCTGCTGGGCCATGGCGTCGATGCGTTGTTGCAGCCGCTCCAGGCGGGCCTGTTTCACGCTCAGGGGAATATCGTCGGGCAGGTCCGCCGCCGGGGTGCCGGGGCGGGCGCTGTAGATGAAGCTGAAGGAGTGGTCGAAGCCCACGGCCTCAATCAGCTCCATGGTGCGTTCGAAGTCCTCGTCGGTCTCGCCGGGAAAACCGACGATGAAGTCCGAAGACAGGCTGATGTCCGGCCGCACCTCGCGCAACTTGCGGATCTTGGCGCGATATTCCAGCGCCGAGTGGCCGCGCTTCATTTGCATTAGAATGCGGTCCGAGCCGCTTTGCACCGGCAAGTGCAGGTGGCTCACCAGCTCCGGCACGCGGGCGTAGGCCTCAATCAGGCGCTCGGAGAACTCTAGCGGGTGGGAGGTGGTGTAGCGCACCCGCTCGATGCCCTCCACCGCGGCCACGTATTCGATCAATAGCGCCAGATCGGCGCAGTCGCCGTCGTGCATCTCGCCCTGATAGGCGTTGACGTTCTGCCCCAACAGGTTGATCTCCCGCACGCCCTGCGCCGCCAGTGCCGCCGCCTCGGCGATCACGTCGTCAAAGGGACGGCTCATCTCCTCGCCGCGGGTGAAGGGCACCACGCAGTAGGTGCAGTATTTGGAGCAGCCCTCCATCACCGACACGAAGGCCGTAGGCCCCTCGGCCCGGGGCGCGGGCAGGCGGTCGAACTTTTCGATCTCCGGGAAGCTCACATCCACCACCGGCCCCCGGGTGCGGCGCGCCGCGTCGAGCATCTGCGGCAGCCGATGCAGGGTCTGGGGGCCGAACACTAGGTCCACATAGGGCGCGCGCTCACGGATCGCCGCCCCCTCCTGACTGGCCACGCAGCCGCCCACGCCGATCACCAGCCCCGGCCGTTCCTGTTTCCAGGACTTCCAGCGCCCGAGCTGGGAGAACACCTTCTCCTGCGCCTTTTCGCGAATGGAGCAGGTGTTCAAAAGTAGCACGTCCGCCCCTTCCGGCCGATCGATGACCTCCAGGCCATGGGATTCGCGCAGCACATCGGCCATCTTGGCCGTGTCGTACTCGTTCATCTGGCAACCGAAGGTCTTAATGTAGAGCTTTCCGGGCATGAAGTCGTTCGATACTTGAGCAGTTTCAGGACAATTGGCAATTTGATCAGGTTTTGCAGGGCTCCGCAAGCGGCGATTCGACGGCCGCGGGGAAACGCAGGGGGCGCGCTGGACTCACGGCCGATGCGGGGTATTTGGGGTCGCACCCCTCTGATGGGCGCGGCGCCGACCGGCCGCCGCGCCATCCGTCACCCGGGGCAGCGCCTTTGTGCCGCTACTTGGTTGGTTCCCGTTGCCTCACCGGCAATTCGATCACGTTGCTGTCGTCGGCCTCACGCCGCTCTTGCGAGGGGAGCTTGGGCACGGCGATGCCCAGCGCCTTGGCCACGGCTTGCTGGCGGGCGCGGCGGCGCTCCAGGCCCTTTTTCATCTTGCGGCCGATGAAGATGGTGCGAATCAGCAGCTCGATTTGCACCCGGCGCTCGAAGGTGAGGCCATCGGCCTTGTAGCCGAACAGGCAGATGGCCACGGTCATCAGGGCCTCGCGGGTGGCTCGGGGGCGTTTTTTGTTCGCTGGGGGATCACTGAAAGACATAGCTGGAGGTCGCCGGCGTTAGATTGGGCCTTCGTTCAGGGCCGGCCGCTGCCAACGCTGAAGCCAAGGCGCATGCTTGCAGAGCCGGAGAAGAAAGGCAATGCCTTTGCTTGCGGCGTTAATCTGAGTAGAATAGTGAGATATTTTGCCTAACCGATTCACTGAAGGAACCCAACCCCATGAGTCATCGCATTACCAATCAAACCACCGGGCACAGCTTTGAGGCCGCGGAAGAGGAGTCCATCCTGGACGCGGCCCTGAACCAGGGCCAGAACCTGCCATACGGCTGCCGTAACGGCTTCTGCGGCGATTGCAAGGGCCGCGTGGTCGCCGGCGAGGTGCGTTATCCCGCGGGTTTCGAGCCCCAAACCCTGCGCCCCGAGGAGCGGCGCGCGGGCTATGCCCTGTTGTGCAAGGCCATGCCCGCGGGTGATGTCACCTTAGAGGTCAAAGAGGTCAGCCAGGGTGAGGAATTGCCGATGGTCGAATTGGATGCCACTGTGGAGCGCGTGGAACAACTGACCGCCGACGTGGTGCGCCTGTTCCTGCGCCTGCCCGAGGCGGAGACCCTGCGCTTCCTGGCCGGGCAGTACATCAATTTCATCCTCAACGACGGCCGCCGACGGGCCTTTTCGCTGGCCAATGCGCCGCACAACGAGGGCGCCATCGAGCTGCACCTGCGGCATGTCGCCGGCGGGGCCTTCACCGAGCATGTATTCGGCGATATGCAAGCGGGGGAAAAGCTGCGCATCGAAGGCCCCGTGGGCCAGTTCTATCTGCGCGAAGGCTCGGACCGCAAGGTCATTTTGGTCGCCGGCGGCACCGGATTCGCACCGGTAAAGGCCATCGTGGAGCATGCGCTGGAGGAAAAGAGCAATCGCCCCATGCACCTTTACTGGGGCGTGCGCGAGCAAAAAGACCTCTACCTGGACGCCTTGGCCCGCGACTGGGCCGCCCGGCATCCGAGCTTCAGCTACACGCCGGTGTTGTCTGAACCGCAGGCGGCGGACGCCTGGCAGGGCCGCACCGGTTTCGTGCATAACGCCGTGGTCGAGGATTACGCCGACCTATCCGGCTTCGATGTCTATATGGCCGGCCCGCCGGTGATGATCGATGCCGCCCGTGCGGCCTTCAGCGCTCAGGGGCTGCCGCAGGAACAGCTCTACTACGATTCCTTCGAGATCGCCGGGGCGAGCGAGAAGCAGTGACCGCGCGCCGACGGAGGCCGGGCCGCTCGGTCTCTGTCACCCCTCCAGCAAGACCTCCAGGTGGGTCCGCACGCTAGCCCCCAGGGCCTGGAGGTTATAGCCGCCCTCCAAACAAGAGACCGTCTTGCCGCCGGTAAAGGGGGCCGCCGCCTGCATCACCTCGCGGGTGATGGCGGCGAAGTCCTCCACGGTGAAGCGCAGACCGCCCAGCGGATCATCCAAATGGGCGTCGAAGCCGGCGGAAAACAGCAACAGTTGGGGCTGGAATTCGATCAAACGCGGAATCCAGACCTGGCGCAGCCCGCCTTCGATCAGCTCGCGCCCGCGGGTCCCCGCCGCCAACGGCAGATTGAGGATATGCCCGCTGACGGTGTCGGCCCCGGAGCCCGGGAACAGCGGGTGCTGAAAACTGGAACAGAACAGCACCCGCGGGTCGTCGCGAAAGATGTCTTCGGTGCCGTTGCCATGATGGACATCAAAGTCCACGATGGCCACACGTTGCAACCCATGCCCCTCCAACGCATGGCGCGCGGCGATGGCCACGTTACCGAATAGACAAAAACCCATGGCGCGGTCGCGCTCGGCGTGGTGTCCAGGCGGCCGCACGGCGCAAAAGGCCGCGTCGGCCTCACCGCCGAGCACCAGGTCCACGCCCTGCACCGCGGCCCCCGCGGCATGCAGGGCCGCGCTCAGGGACGACGGATTCATAAAGGTATCGGGGTCGAGATGGACCACGCCATCCACTGGGGCCGAGCGAAAGACTCGATCCAGGTGATGCGCATCATGGGCCAGCAACAGTTGCTCCCGCTCCGCCCGCGGCGGCGGGTAACGCTGGATATCTAGTCCGGCCAGCCGCGCCTCGATCGCGCGCAAGCGCTCGGGGGATTCCGGATGCATGCCAGCGTCCGCATGCTCCAAAAAGACCGGATGGGTGATATAGGCCAAGCTCATCCGATGCGCCCCAATCAGCTGATCGCGTGCTTGCGCATGCGATACAGCAGCGTATCGCGGGTGATGCCGAGCAGCCGAGCCGCCCGACTGCGGTTGCCGCCGGTGACCGCCACCGCCTGCCGAATCACCTCCGCCTCCAAGCTCGGCAAATGAATGCCGTCTTTAGGCAACACGAACCCGGCCTGCCCTGCGCGGGCCGCCGGCTCCGTCACCTCCCGCGGCAAGTGCTCGGCCTGAATCTTCTGCCCCGAATACAGGATCACCAGGCGATCGCAGATGTTTTGCAGCTCGCGCAGGTTCCCCGGCCAAGCGTGGGTCTTGAGCAGATGACGCGCCGTCGGCGTCAGGCTCGGGGCCTTGCGCCCGCGGCGCCGGGCGGACTCCGCCAGCAAGGCCTTGAGCAGGAAAACGATGTCGTCTTTGCGCTCACGCAGCGGCGGCACTTCCAGCGGCACGACATTGAGCCGATAAAACAGATCCGCAGAGAACCGCCCGGCGTCCATGGCCCGTGCCGGATCCTCCCGCGTCGCGGCCAACACCCGCAGCGGCGCCGGCGCATCATGCTCGGCCTGTCGATCCAAATAGGCCGCCAGCGCCTCCTGCACCGCGGGATCAAGCTCCAGCACGTCATCAATGAACAGACAGCCGCCCTGCCGAACGGACTCATCGGCGCCCATCAACCCGCGCCACCCGGCCGCATCCAGCTCCCGCGCCCGCAGGGTCAAAAACGGCTGGGCGCGCCGATGGCCGGCGGCGTGGATTTCGCGCGCCAGCATCTCCTTGCCCGCGCCGCGTTCGCCCAAAATCAACACCGGGGCCTCTGTCATCGCCACCATGCGGGCCGCATGCAACACCCGCGTAATGTCAGACGATTGCCCCCAAAACCGCACCTTGTTCTGCCTCATCTCCCCTCCAAACCCCGTCAGGTCGCGCCGCCCAGCAACTCTGGAAACCATAGCGCGGTCAAGCCAATAACGACAATCATAACGCCAACCGCCGGCCTGAGAAAAGGAGCCCGCGCCAACTCATGCACGCGTCCGGCGAAAAACCCCGTCGCCGCCACCGGGGCCAGGGTGCCCAGGCCGAACATCGCCATATAGGCCGCGCCCTGCACCGCATCAGAACGCGTAGCCGCCGCAATCAGCATGGTATAGACCAGCCCGCAGGGCAGCCAGCCCCAGAGTGCGCCGTAAAGGAGCGCCGCGCGCAGGCGTCGAATCGGCAACAACCTGCGCGCCAGCGGCTCCAAGCGACGCCACAGGGGCGCGCCGAGGCGCTCCACGCGGCTGAGTCGCGGCAACCAACCCGCGAGATTGAGCCCCACCAGCACCACGATCAACGCCGCAGCCCATTGCAGCCACAAGCGCACCGCACCGCCGCCCAGCGCAGACAGCAAGGCCTCCCCGCCGAACCCGGCCAACGCCCCTGCCAGCGCATAACTCGCGATTCGGCCGGCGTTCAGGGCGGCCAGATAGGCCGCGAGCCGGGACGGAAGCCGTCGCACCTCGGCCGGCAGCGCAAACGCCAGCGCACCCACGATGCCGCCGCACATGCCGACGCAGTGCAAGGTGCTAAACAGGCCGACCACGAAGGCCAGCGGTAAAGAAAGGTCGTTCATAAGATCGCCCGCACGGGCCGCCGGAATCCGAGCCGAGCCCCACTTTAGCGGAACCGACCCCGCCGCCGGAAGGCAAAAACGCAACCCAGGCCTTTTCATTACAATTAAAATGGTAGAAGGACCCGCACCACAGGCCTTAGAATCACTCCAAGTTCCCGAGTTATTTACTCGGATATTACCCAACCATAAGACCGGAGACAGACCATGAGCGTGGAAATCCCAGAACGAGACGGCGACGGCTACCTAACCGACATGAACAAATGGACCCCCGAAATCGGCCGCGCCATGGCCGAGGCCGACGGCATCGAACTCGACGACACCAAGTGGAACCAGATCCTGCAGGCGCGTGAGTACTACGAAGAAAACTCCGTGGTGCCGCCCATCCGTAAGTTCGCGAAGTACCTCGGCGAGAACCAAAAGGAAATGTTCAAGCTGTGGTTGACCGGCCCGATGAAGCCCATCACCAAGTACGGCGGCCTGCCCAAGCCCACCGGTTGCGTCTAGCAACAGAACCGGCGGCAACCCCCGAGGGATCAGTGGGCCTGCAGCTCGGACCGCCTTCGGACCCGACTGTAGTCTCCATCGATCGCGGTGCATGAAAAACGGAGGGGACCCAAACCCCTCCGGCATCCTCACACCGCGGCCTCCCCCTCTTCGCCCGTGCGAATACGGATCACGCGCTCCACATCGGTGACAAAGATCTTGCCATCGCCGATCTTGCCGGTGCGTGAAGCGCTGGTAATGGCCTCAATGCAGGCCTCCACTTGTTCATCATTAACCACCACCTCAACTTTCAGTTTGGGCAGGAAGTCCACCACGTATTCGGCGCCGCGGTAGAGTTCCGTATGGCCTTTCTGGCGCCCGAAGCCTTTCACTTCCGTGGCGGTCATGCCGGTAATGCCCACACCCGACAATGCCTCGCGCACGTCGTCGAGCTTGAACGGCTTGATCACTGCATCTACTTTTTTCATTCCAACCTCCAAATCATAGCGCTTAAAGAGAAACGGCCATAACCTATCGACATTGATTCGACTCGATATCCTTCAACAACTGTGCCGCCGCCGGGTCATTGGGCCATGTTCTCACCGCCGCTTGCGCATAACGACGGGCCTCCGGGTAATCCCCCCCAAGGCAGTACTGCTCGCCGGCCACTATGTACAGTATACGCGGCTCGACCCCCACGTCCGTGTTCTTTTGCAAAATCCGCGCGAACACCTCGGCCGCCTTGCCGTGTTCCCCTTGCGCCGCAAATAGCTTGACGAGCCTTGCATAGTAAGTAATATCAGTGGGCTCCTGGGCAATAATGCGGCGATACTCCGCCGCCGCTTGTTGGTACTTCGCCTGACGCTCATATTGCGCAGCGAGCGTGCCGCGTAGCAGCGGAACGTCCGGACTGACATCCACCGCGCGACGCCAAAGGCTTTCGTCGTCTTTCCAGATCGTCACCTGCTGCCGGGTCTCGCTCAGCAGAAAGCCCCCGACGCCAATCACCAGGCATGCGAGCGCGCCGATTCCCGCTCTTGACCCGCGCTGGCCCAACCAGGCTATGCCAAAGCCTAGCAGCAGATACCAGGGGATCGTCGTCAAATAGGTGTATCGATCGGCCGCCGCCTGAATGCTGACCTGAACCAGTCCGATCACCGGCAGCAGTGCGATCAGGTAGAAGCCCCAGGCCGCCATCAGCATCCGCCGGCCGCGCGCGGCAAGCCAAAGAGCGGCGACCGTAATCGCCGCAAACAGGACCACCTCCAGCCAATGACGTTGCAGCATCTGTAGCGCAGTGAGCGACTCTGGAAACGGGTAAAGCGGCCCCAAGCCCTTGGGCCAAAGCATCTTCTCCAGGTAAAAGATGGCGCTGTGCAGGGCGTTCACCACCCGCTCCCAGATCCCGTACTGGCGCACCGCCCCGGACTCCACCTGGGCGAGAAGCGTCATCGCCAAGGACACAAGCGACCAGAAAAAGAACGGGATTTTCTCCAGCAAGGCCTGCCGATTAGGCCCGAAGAAATCCCCTTTCAGGGTCAATTGCAGGCGCTTGAGCGGATAATAATCGAGAATCAATAAGAGAACCGGGACCGTTATCGCCATCGGCTTGGCCAATACCGCCATCAAATGAAGCAGCACGGCCAGGATATACCACCGCCGCATCGCGGCCGAGCCTTGCGCCCGAGCTTCAACATAAGCCAGGTAGGCCAGAAAGCCGGCGAGCATGAAGAACAGGCTGAGCACATCCTTGCGCTCCGCGGCCCAGGCCACCGACTCCACATGCTGCGGATGCAGGCCAAACCACAGGCCGGCGGTAAACCCCATCACCCAGGGAAGGGCGCCGCCGGCCCACTCGGGGCGAACGAGTTTCGCGATTTTCACACCCAAAAGCATCACCAAAACGGCATTCAGGCCATGCAGCGCAACGTTATGAAAGTGATAGTAATTCGGATCAAGCCCCCCCAACCTGTAATCCACGGCCAAGGAAAGCCAGGAGAGGGGGTGCCAGTGATCCAAATCCAACCCCGTGAACATCCACAGGATATTGGACGCAGTCAACGCCTGGATCCGGGGATTATCCTGAATGAAGCGGTTGTCGTCCCACTGCAAAAGGATATTGTCCGCCACCCCCGCATAGGCGAAGGCGATTAGGACCAAGAGGATCGGAATTCCAATGGCGGGAAAGAGACGAAACATCAACAGACCGCTAGAAGCCGTTGGTCAAGGGATAGCGCCGGTCGCGCCCGAAGGCGCGGCGGGTGATCCGCACGCCGGGCGGGGCTTGGCGCCTTTTGTATTCATTGCGGGTCACCAGGCCCGCCACCCGCATCACCAACGCCTCGTCGAAGCCTTGGGCGACGATCTCGGCCTGCGATTGATCCAGCTCCACATGCCGGATCAGGATCTGGTCCAGCACCTCGTAGGGCGGCAGCGAGTCGCTGTCCTGTTGATCCGGGGCCAGTTCAGCGGACGGCGGCCGCTCGATCACCCGCCGCGGGACCACCTCGGCGTCGCGATTGCGGTATTCCGCTAGCCGGTAGACCATGGTTTTCAACACGTCACTCAAGGGCGCAAAGCCGCCGGCCATATCGCCGTAGAGGGTGGCGTAGCCCACGGAGACCTCGCTCTTATTGCCGGTGGTGAGCAAAATCCTACCCTTTTTGTTGCTAATGGCCATCAACACGATGCCGCGACAGCGGGCCTGGATGTTCTCCTCGGTGACATCGGGCTCCAGGCCCCGAAACTCCGCCTTCAGCATTTCGAGAAAGGCATCAAAGGCCGGCTCTATGGGGATGGTGCGGTGGAACACGCCCAGGGTCTCGGCCTGCCGGATCGCATCCTCAATACTCATGTCCGCCGTATAGCGCGAGGGCATCAGCACCACATCCACCTGATCCGCGCCCAGCGCGTCCACCGCGATGGCCAGGGTCACCGCCGAATCGATGCCGCCGGAGAGGCCGAGGACCGCGCCCTTAAAGCCATTTTTGCGCGCATAGTCCCGCACCCCTAACACCAAGGCGCGGTAGATGCCCTCTTCCTCGGAGGTCCCCGGGGCGATCGCCGCGGGTTTGGGCGCATAGCGGCCGCGGGCCTCGGAGAATTCGGCCACGCCGTTGCACTCGTCGAAGAAGCAGAGCCGCTGGCTCAGTTCGCCCTCGGCGCTCATCACGAAGGATCCGCCGTCGAACACCAGCTCATCCTGCCCGCCCACCAAATTTACATACACAATCGGAACCCCGGCCTCAGTGGCCCGCTTGCGCAGCAGCTCCTCACGCTCCGGGGCCTTGCCCGAGTGAAAGGGCGAGGCGTTGAGGTTGAGCAGGAGCTTGGCGCCCGCGGCCACCGCCTTCCCGGCGGGCTCCTGAAACCAAATGTCCTCGCAAATGGTGATCCCCACCGCCACGCCGTGGATGTCCACCACGCAGGGTCCGCCGCCAGGCTCGAAATAGCGCTTTTCGTCGAACACCGAGTAGTTGGGCAACAACGCCTTGTGGTATTCGCCCACGATCCGGCCGTCCCGAATCACCCCCGCCGCGTTATAGCGTTTGCCCGCGCGCCAGCGGGGATAGCCCAGGATCAGGTCGATGCCGACGGCCTCGGCGCACAGCCGATCCAGGGCCTGCTCCACCCGCCCCGCCATCTCGTTGCGCAACAGCAGATCCTCCGGCGGATAGCCGGTAAGGGTGAGTTCCGGAAACACCACCGCCTGGGCGCCCTGCGCGTCCCGGGCATGGCGGGCGGCCTCCAGCACGCGCTGGGCGTTGCCGGCGATGTCGCCCACCAGGAGATTGATTTGGGCCAGGGCGATGCGCAGATTCATAGGGCGAACTCCAAAAATCAAGGCAGGATTACAGCATATCCGCGATGCTCCGGGGGAGCCTCCGCAGGCGATCGCCTATCGCCACCCCCGCAGAGCCCCCCCAATTCTACATGACTAGGGAGGCCCGTCGCCACCAGCGGAAACGGACCAGGGGCCGCATCGAATAACGCCCCATCCTAACATGGAACAAGCGGCCTCCGGCCTTTGCAACACCTTCCACGGCCTAGCAAGGGCAAGATAGCGGACCAGGATTTCCCTTCAAGCAGCAACGGGGCTTTCAAGAAATTGATCTGGTGGCTTCGTTGCGCTTCGCGTCGCGTCGCAGCGTGATGGCCTACTTCAACCGAACCGGCATCACCGCATTATAGGGCTTGACGTTGCGACATATTCACAGATAGGACTCCCTGTACGATTCCTTGGCGCTCTGTCGTTCTGCGAGAGCCTACCTTTGAATGCCTGCGGCTGCCCTTCCGCAGAGTCACTGCGGTTTTAAGATGATGGAACACCAAAATAATTCGTTGGCGAAAAAAGCTTCCAGTGCCGGACTCGCAGTTTTTGCGCAACAGAGCGCCGGGTATATCGGCCCCGGCTTAGGGGCGGGTGCGATAGGGGGTGATGCTCGGGGTCACTTTATCAATATTCTTAGCGATCTTTGCAATTGCTTGGTATCCGATAAAGCGATTTTTGAGGAAAAGAAAAGATGCAAGAAAAGGATCGGATCGCGACTGGTATAATTCCGCCGAAATCGCCGAAAAGGAGAGATGTCACCTCTGCCCGTTGAGGCTGCTGGCGACAGCCGACTGGAGCGCCGCGACGCGCGAAACCCGAGGAGGCCGTGTTAGCCCTGCGGGCTCTAACGGGAACGATCTTCATCGCCGCCGCACCGCTTGTCCTCAGCACCTTGAGGCCTGGTTTTCAGGCGGTCCCGCTGATGAGAAAGGCTTACGGAGATCCCGGGATTCTTTCCAGAAAAAGCCTCTTCAACTTGCCTCGAATACGCGAGCGCTGCACAGACCCCTTCCGCTCCGGCCACCCACTCTACTTGCGCCGATGCCAGGGCCGGATTCGGAGCGGCGGTCAAGGCCTGCCGAAAATGATTTCGCGCCCGTTCGGGTTCGCCTGAAAAAAGAAAGGCTTTCCCCACTTCGTTCCGAATCTCCGTTTTATATTGCCTTCCGAAGTATTGCAGAGCGGGATTCTCAAAAAGGGCGCCCCAAATAGCTGCCAGTTCGGAATAAGTCAGGTTCGGAATACGCCCCCGATAGACTTTCTCGGAGAGCTTTTTAACGGCGGCGTAGGCATAGGCGGTGAACGCCCCCTCCCGTGCGGATCGCACCAGGGGATCGATGAAATCGGAGTGGCTCGGATCGTCGCCGGGCGGCGCGAAATTTGCGTGCAAGGCCGCCAACCGCATATCCAACGGATTGGCTTGGAGCCCCTGAGCGATCACCTGCAACGCCTCCTTTGATTTTCCTATGCGCTTAAATATGCTCGCGATGGACAACACGCTATCGATATTTTGCGGCGCAAGCCGGAAGGCTTGGCGGAAGACCGCAAGGGCCTTTTCCTCCTTTCCTAGCGAAAGGAGGAGCTTCCCTAACGCCAAGCGGGCGGGGCCATGGTTGGGGCTGGCGGAAACCGCCAGCTCGTAATGGCGTTGCGCCGCCTCCAGGCTCCCGCTGGCGGCAAAGATTCTACCCAGGTTTAGATGGGCAATGCCCACCTCTCCAGGATCCCGCTCGACGGGACGGGTCCACAAGCTCAGGTCGTCACGCCACCATTCGGCGTTGACACGGGCCTGCCAGGAGAATAGGCTCAAGACGAAGAAGAACAACGCATACGGGAATATCCGCTTTACGTTCGAAGAAAGACGCTCGACCCACGCGGTCCCGCCATAGACGATCAAAAGATACATCGGCATCAAAGGGACATAGGGAAAGCGATCGGCGTAGGTAAGCAGCGGCACCTTCACGACCCCCAAGGCAGGGAGCAGGGCCAGAAACGAGTACCCGATAAGCAAAGCAAGACCTCGTCTCCCCCGGGTCCACAGAAAAACCCCCAGTAACAGCACAGCCGGGATCAGACCAAAAGCAATCCATGCATACCATTCCCAATCAATAATCCAGGCGGGGTAAGGGTAATAGGTAGACAGATCAAACGGAAAAAAGAAACGCGAAATATAAAAGAATATAGCATACCCTGCGGTTGCGAACCGTTCCAACGCGCTGGCCTCGACATGATATTGGCTATCCGCTACCGCACTCGATATTACAAAAACGACGACCGCAGCGAATAAAACCAATACTCGATGGCGAATAAGCGAATCGATCACCGCTTTCTTGAGTTCGCCGGGGGTCTGCGTGGATGCGCGGTAAATGTCAATCATCAGGAGGGCCACCGGCAACGAAACCGCCATCGGCTTGGACAACAAAGACAACACCCCTGCTATCAGATAGAGGGCGCGCCACCGCTCCCTGGGGTCAAAGATCCATTGCAGATAAAAGACCACTGAACCAAAATAGAAAAAGGCAAACAGCACATCCTTTCGCTCGGAAATCCAGGACACGGATTCCACATGCTGCGGGTGGACCAGGAAGAGCAAGCCTGCCGCGAATAGCCACCCGTTATTCCTTAACCTCCAGATGCCGGGGTTTTTTCCGTTACGAACCGCTCCTAAGCGTAAAAGATCCCGCAACAGAAAGACCACAAGCACGCTGGCTCCTAAATGGAGCAACACGTTATGAATCTTGTATGGCACCGGGTTATCGCCCCACAATTGCACATCCAGGCTCAGAGAAAGCCAGGTCAAGGGCTTCCAATTGCCCCCGTGGTAGGATGAAAACATCCACAGGAGGTTATCCCACCCGAGGTCATGTATCATCCGGTTGCCGGGTATGCTGGCGACGTCGTCCCAAGTTCTAAGGAATTGATGGTCGCCGATCCCTCCGTAGGAAACCACCAGGCCAAGGGCGGCAAGCAGGGAGAAGACGAACCAACGCGTTCCCAGCCCTCCCGCGGCTTTTGTATCCTGCATCTTCAACCCGCCAACTCCTTTATTCCGCTCCCCATCTCCGCCGGCGAACGCACGGTGGCCACGCCGGCGGCTTCCAGCGCGGCGAATTTGTCGGCGGCGGCCTCGGCGCACCGACGATCCTGGGCCTGCTGCACCCGCTCCGCCATTTCATTGCGCAGTAACAGGTTCTCCGGCGGATAGCCGGTAGGGGTGAGTTCCGGAAACACCACCGCCGGGGCGCCCTGCGCGTCCCGGGCATGGCGGGCGGCCTCCAGCTCGCGCTGAGCGTCGCCGGCGATGTCGCCCGCCAGGCGATTGATTTGGGCTAGAGCGATCTTCATTTTTAATTTTCTCTTGAAATGCGCTTGAAACGAGACCCGGCAACCGATTAGCCCGAGTTTACATCTTTCTTGTCCCCAGGGCGATATCCGCCGAGGCGCATTCTTAGCGACAGTAAATTTGAATGAGTCGGCCGCGACTCCAGTGCCCTTTCCACTACAGCAAAAGCGTGCTCAACATCGCCCAAACGAAGTAGAAGCCTAGCCGCCAAGTACATACCTTCTGAATCATCGGCCCCGTATTCCAACATCCGCCCCACTAGCATCCTGGCCCTATCGAGTTCGCCCTCATCGATTAACAGCACGCTATAGAGGAACAGGGCGCCCAAACTCTCGGGATCCGCCTTCAATGCGGTTTGAAACTGCGCTTTCGCCTGCTCTGTTCTTCCGGCGCCCATTTCGAAAACCGCCAAATGACTGTGCGCTAATACCGAGTCCCCGGGGTTTCGCTCGGCCACCCGCTCCCATAGAGACCGATCGCTGGCCCACCAGTCCACATGTGAACGGCTCTCGAACACAAATACGATACCCACAACTCCAGACAAGACTAAAAAGGCAAATCGACCTTTATCGCCGCCGAGATGACGGTGCAGCAACTGAACAAAGACGGGAATCAGCAAATAGAGCGTAACAAACGGGATATAAACAAAGCGATCTGCATAGGTCAATAACGGAACCTTCACAATACCCAAAACCGGGAAAATCGCCAGTAAGGAATATGCCGCCAGCAGGGGAAAAGCTCGTCGCCCTTTGTTCCAGAGATAGATGCAAACCCCCAACATCGCCCCGACCGACAACAGCGGCGCCCAAGCATACCATGCTCGATCCCGAATCCATGGGGGAAAAGGGTAATAAGTAGAAAGATCGAAAGGCAGGAAAAACCCGTAAAGATACCATAGTATGGCAAAACCTGCGTTTTGAGTCCTAAAAACTAGATCTTGCGCCACACCTGACTGATTTCCCCAGTTGGCGCCTATAATGATTACACCCACTAATGCCGCAAAAAGGATCAGTGTAAGGTGTCGATGAATGGACTCGAGGACGACTCGCGACAGAGAGGAAAAGCCGGTCGCCCCGGATCGGTAAATATCGATCAGCACCAAGGCGATGGGCAAAGACATGGCCATCGGCTTGGACAGCATCGAAAGGACGCCTGCCAGCAATGAGAGGTTTCTCCACAAGCTGCGCTGGGTGAACACCCACCGTAGATAAAAAACCACCGCCGCCAAATAGAAAAAAGCGAACAATACGTCTTTGCGTTCGGAAATCCAAACCACGGATTCCACATGCTGCGGATGAAAAAGGAAAAGCAGGCCGCCCGCGAAAGCCCACCAGTTGCGCTGTAAAGACCAGGCGTCGCGATCTATTCCAGTCCGCAGCGCACCCAGTTTCATTAGATCTCGAAGCAGGAAGACCACCAGGGTGCTCGACCCTAAATGCAGCAATATATTATGCACCTTGAACGGGAGCGGATGGACTCCCCAAATCGTCGCATCAAGGCTCAAGGAAAACCAAGTCAACGGCTTCCAGTTGCCCCCCTGCATTGTAGAGAACATCCAATGCAAGCTTTCCCAACTCAGCGCATGGATTCGAGCATTGTCTTTGATCCCCGAGACGTCATCCCAAGTTCGGAGAAATTGATGATCGGCAATCCCCCCGAAGATCAGTACTAAACCGGCAACCGCAATCAGCAAGAAAGCAACCCAACGTTGGCCCAGGTTTGGGTCAGCGGCTTGCGGGGGGATGCTCACAATAGGAGTTCTCCCATCCGCCTCCCCATCTCCGCCGGCGAACGCACGGTGGCCACGCCGGCGGCTTCCAGCGCGGCGAATTTGCTGGCGGCGGCGCCCTTGCCGCCGCTGACGATGGCGCCGGCGTGGCCCATGCGCTTGCCGGAGGGGGCGGTGACGCCGGCGATATAGGCCACCACCGGCTTGCTCACATGGGCCTGGATGTATTCCGCGGCGTCTTCTTCGGCGCTGCCGCCGATCTCGCCCACCAGGATGATGCCCTCGGTCTGGGGGTCCTGTTCAAAGCGTTCGAGGCAGTCGATGAAGCTCAGGCCATGGATCGGGTCGCCGCCGATGCCGACGCAGGTGCTTTGGCCCAGGCCGGCTTGGGTGGTCTGATGCACCGCCTCATAGGTGAGGGTGCCGGAGCGGGAGACGATGCCGATCTTGCCCGGTTGATGGATGGCGCCCGGCATGATGCCGATTTTGCATGCCCCGGGGGTGATCAGACCCGGGCAGTTGGGGCCGACGAGGGCCGCGTCGGAGCCGGCCAGCGCGGCCTTGACCTTGAGCATGTCGAGCACCGGGATGCCCTCGGTGATGCAGGCGATCACCCGAATGCCGGCGTCCGCGGCCTCCAGGATGGCGTCCGCGGCGAAGGCGGCGGGCACATAGATCATGCTGGCATCGGCGCCGGTGTCTTGCACCGCTTGCTGCACGGTGTCGAACACCGGCAGCCCCAGGTGTTGCTGGCCGCCCTTGCCGGGGGTCACGCCGCCCGTCATGCGGGTGCCGTAGGCGATGGCCTGTTCGGAGTGGAAGGTCCCCTGCTTGCCGGTGAAACCCTGGCAGATGACTTTGGTGTCTTTGTCGATCAGTATGCTCACGATGCGGAATC
Source organism: Gammaproteobacteria bacterium (assembly GCA_011389885.1). GTDB lineage: Bacteria > Pseudomonadota > Gammaproteobacteria > Chromatiales > Chromatiaceae > JABBTK01. Next base: position 31,644 of record JAABTK010000002.1, read on the forward strand.
CTGTTTCAATGCGGTTGGGCGGGCTGTCGATGGCTCGGGTGTCGGGGTTTGCGCCGGGCTTTGCAGCGCCCCCGGACCGATTCAAGCCGCGACCGCCCGGCCGAGGGAAGGCGTTCAGCCCCGGGCCGCGGCCACCGCCTTTTCGGCGGCCTCGCTGAGATCGGCGGCGGTGGTGATGGCGAGACCGCTGGCGGTCAAGATCTGCAACCCCTCGGCCGCTTTGGTGCCCTCCAAGCGCACCACCACCGGCGCCTTTACGCCCACTTCCTTCACTGCCTGCAGGATGCCCTCGGCGATCAGGTCGCAGCGCACAATGCCGCCGAAGATGTTCACCAGCACGGCCTGCACCTTAGCGTCGGAGAGGATCAATTTAAAGGCCTCGGCCACCCGCTCGGCGGTGGTTCCGCCGCCCACATCCAGGAAGTTGGCCGGGCGCCCGCCCTTGAGCTGCACCAGGTCCATGGTGGCCATGGCCAGCCCAGCGCCGTTCACCATGCAACCGATGTTGCCGTCGAGGGTGATGTAATTGAGATCGTGCTCCTTGGCCTGGGACTCGCGGGCGTCCTCCTGGCTGAGGTCGCGCATAGCCGCTAGGTCCGGATGCCGATACAGGGCGTTGCCGTCGAGGCTGATTTTGGCGTCCAAGGCGATTACGCCGCCGGCCTCGGTGACCACTAGCGGATTGATCTCCACCAGGCTGGCGTCGGAGTCCACGAACAGGTTGTAGAGCCCGAACATCACCTGTTGAAACTCTTTGATCTGCGCGCCCGCCAGCTCCAGCGCGAAGGCCAGCTTGCGGCATTGGTAAGGCTGGAGGCCGGCGGCGGGGTCGATGGTGAGGGTATGGATCCGCTCCGGCGTGTGGGCGGCGACCTCTTCGATGTTCATACCGCCGGCGCTGGAGGCCATGAACAGGATCCGGCGACTCTCGCGGTCCACCAACGCACTCACATAGATCTCGCGGGCGATGGCGGTGGGGGCCTCGATCAGCAGGGTGTTGATGGGCAGTCCGGGTTCGCCGGTCTGCTGGGTCGCCAGGCGACCGCCGAGCAGGCGCCGGGCCTCCGCCTCCACCTGATCCAGCGAATCCGCCAGCACCACCCCGCCCGCCTTGCCGCGTCCCCCGGCATGCACTTGGGCCTTCACCATCCAACGGCCGCCGCCGAGGGACTGGGCGGCCTCGCGGGCCTCGGCGACCGAAGCGGCCGGACGCCCGGCTGGAACCGGGATGCCGGCGCGCTCGAAGAGCTGTTTGGACTGGTACTCGTGAAGGTTCATGCGTGAACGCCCCCTGAACGAAAAAGGTGGTATTTGTAGCTCAATTCGGCCCTGGACGCAAAACGGCCGCGTGCGGCAAACAGGCTTGATCCGCCAACGCAAGCGTCGCGGCGGGTCTCAGCCGAGCCCTGGGGGCGGCCGCGAAAGGCCATGACCCGGCTGCGACTACACCTGGTATTCGCCGAGCTTAATGCCCAGCAATTCCATGAAAGCCCCGCCCATGGCCCCGCCCAAGGCCCCGCCGAGAGCGCCCTGGGGCACCCAGGCCACGACGACGCTAAAGTCCTCGCTGAGCCGATCCGGGTGCAGCCCCGGGGTTGTATTGAGCATGAGCCAAATCGTCAGCGCCACCGTGGTGGCGATAATCGCGGCCACCAAAGGCGCCCCGATCCGCGAGGACATGCGCGCCGAGCAGCGCCCTAAAATCAAATGCGAAAACACCACATAGAGGACCCCCATCAGCGCCACCGCCACCGCGCTGGTGAGCCAACTGGAGATCGGCAAGGGGTAAGTCCCGGACAACAGCGCCAAGCCCGCTCCGGCCGCCAGCCCGGCCGCCAGCCCGGAGGCCGCTTGCCCTAGGGGGCGACTGCGGGCGATGGCCCCGATCGGCATCACCAAGCTCACCAGCACCGCCGCCGCCAGTGCGATCAAAACCGCCGGCAGCGGATTAGCGGTATCGGTGGCGAACATAATGAAACCAATGCCGCTTAACACCCCCGCCATGCCGCCCATCATAGAGACCTGCATGGAACCGAAAAACGACGCCGTAATGGTGCCGGCCAGCGCCACCGCCAGCACCGGCGGAAGCCAGTCGCCGCCCGCGTACAGATCGAGGGCGGAAAAGGCCCCCGCAAACAAACCGCCGAAAACGGTTCCCGCAAAGGTCCAAACCAATGCGCTCAAGAGGACGTGCCCGGTCTTCGCTACAAAATCCATGGTTATCGCTGCCTATCGAGCTTTGAAACTAAAGGGAAGGCCGGCGTTTCGAGCCGCGGCCCGGTTGCGCCCGAATTGAGAGGCTGTCTGAGTTCTCAGTGTTGATCGCGCGCCAGGGCACTGATCAGGGATCCCCTGGTCGCTATTGTAGCCGAATTTCCTGAATCAGCACCCAAGGCGCTGTCACCACGGCCCAAAACGTCGGCTGGGTGGCGTTCCAGCGCCGGGCGTCGTCGTCCGACGCCCGCCGCACGGCGCCGCAGGCCAACCAGCCCTCCACCCGCGCCCTATCATCCTCCGCGAACCCCGCCGCCACCGCCACCAAATCCATCTCCGGCGCCACCTGCACCAGCACCCCGCGAGCGAAGTGCGGCAGCAGTTCCGGCCAACCGATGCGCGCGGTTTCCCCGTTCAAGCGCTGCCACAGCGCCTCCGGGGCCCTGCCCGCCATTAGGGCAAGGCCCCGCTGCGTTGCAGCAGGTCCCGCACCGCTTGCGCCACCACCCGATAACCGGCGGCGTTGGGATGCACCGAATCGGCCTTCAGGTCGCGATCCCCGATCACCTGCGCCAGCACCTTGCCCTCATAGGGCAGGCCGTACTCCTCGGCCAATTCGGCGTAAAACTCGGCGCTGCTCAGCAGAATCCCCGGCTTGGGCACCCCGATCAGCACCACCGGCACCGCGCGTTCGCGGGCGGCCTCGATCATCTGGCGCAAGTTGGACGCGGTCTCCAACTGATCGTGCTTTTTCAGCAAATCATTGCCGCCGTGGGCCAGCAACAGCAGATCCGGCCCCACCTCGTCCAGCACGCCGGGCAAACGCGCCGCGCCCTGCCGGCTCACCTCACCGGAGATCCCGCGGTTGACCACAGTGCGCCCGATCAACCCCTCCAGCACCGCGGGATAGCTCTCGCCCTCACGCCGGGCGCCGGCGCCTTCGGTCAGGCTATCGCCGAAGGCCAGAATCACCGCATCCTCAGACAAAGGCGTCAACTGCGGACCCGCGCCTTCGCCGCAGCCCCCTAGCGCCGCCGCGCCCATGGACAACCAGAACCACAGGGCGCCGCGCCGCCAACCTCCGCGCAAAAACCTCATTCCCACCTCCTGCTCGCAGAAAACCCACCAAACATTTACCATTTTTTTACCATGTTCCGCCGCTGAATGCCACCGCCCTGCAACCAAAAACCCGAGAAATGGGGATTCCCGGGCTAGTACGCCTGCGCACAAATCACGGAAACAACGGCTGTTGGGTACGCGGTTCTCCGCGTACTCTGCGTCCCGCGAGCGCCCGGGCTATTTCCGACAATTGGGCGCAGCGGCGCCAGCCGCCTGGAGTACAGCCCTCGGGCTGTGCGGGGCTTCGCTCTCGGACGGCCTCTTAGCTCCAGAAACCCGAGCCGCCACCCGGGCGCAGGGTGCGAAAACACCCCGGTTATATGCCGGGCGCGCGCTGGCGTTTGGCCCTGGGCCGCCCATGCGGTATCTTTAGCGGAGATTTTTCCAGCGGAGAACCCTCTTGCCCGGCATTTTTCAAGCACCGCCGTCATGCTGAACGGACGCCGCATCCTGGTCGGCGTGTCCGGCGGCATCGCCGCCTACAAAAGCGCGACCCTGGTGCGTGCCTTGACCCGCGCCGGGGCCGAGGTGCGGGTGGTGATGACACCCGCCGCCGCCCAATTCGTCACGCCCCTGACCTTTCAGGCCCTAAGCGGCCACCCGGCCCGCGGCGAGCTATTCGACCCGCAAGCGGAGGCGGGCATGGACCATATCGCGCTCGCCCGCTGGGCGGAGGCGATCCTGATCGCGCCCGCCAGCGCCGATCTGCTGGCGCGACTGGCCGCCGGGCTGGCCGACGATTTGCTGACCACGCTATGCCTGGCCAGCGAGGCCCCGCTGTTTCTGGCCCCGGCGATGAATCGCAGCATGTGGGCGCATGCGGCCACCCGCGTCAATACGCGCACCCTGGAGGCGCGCGGCGTGCGGCTTTGGGGGCCGGCAGAAGGGGAGCAGGCCTGCGGTGAACAGGGCGCGGGGCGCATGCTGGAGCCCGCAGAGTTGGCCGCCCGACTGGCGCAGGCGTTGACCCCGACCCCGTCCCTGGCGGCCGTTTCGGTGCTGCTCACCGCCGGCCCCACCCGCGAGCCGTTAGACCCGGTGCGTTTTTTGGGCAACCGCAGCTCGGGCCGCATGGGCTTCGCCCTGGCCGCGGCGTTTCGGGACGCCGGGGCCGCGGTGACCCTGGTGAGCGGGCCAGTGGCGCTGCCGGCCCCGGCCGGCGTCACGCTGCTGGGGGTGGAGACCGCGCAGGAAATGCATGCCGCGGTGATGCAGCGCGTGGACGATTGCGCCATCTTTGCCGCCTGTGCGGCGGTGGCGGATTACCGCCCGGCGGACGCCGCCCCGCGCAAGATCAAGAAAACCGCAGACCGCCTGAGCCTCGAACTGGTGCGCAACCCGGACATCCTGGCCGCGGCGGCGGCCCGCCCCAAGGCCCCGTTCACGTTGGGTTTTGCGGCCGAAACCGACGACCTGGAGCGCCATGCGCTGGACAAGCTGCGGCGCAAGGGCGTCGATATGATCGCCGCCAACCAGGTGGGCGGCGCGAGCGGCGGCTTCGAGCGGGCGGACAACGCCCTTACGGTGTTTTGGCACGGCGGCCGCCGGGACCTGGCCCTGGCCCCCAAGCCCGAATTGGCCCGGCAATTGGTTTCTCTGACCGCTGAGCTTTATGATGCACGAAATTGAACTCAAGATTCTCGACCCGCGACTAGGCGACGCCTTTGCACTGCCGGAGTACGCCACCGAGGGCGCCGCCGGCCTGGATCTGCGGGCCATGCTGGAGGGGCCGCTGGATTTGCCGCCGGGGGCCAGCGAGCTGATCCCCACCGGCCTGGCCATTCACATCGAAGACAACCGCCTGGCGGCCCTGATCCTGCCGCGGTCGGGGCTCGGGCATAAGCACGGCATCGTGCTGGGGAACCTGGTGGGGTTGATCGATTCGGATTACCAGGGGCAACTGTTCGTGTCCTGTTGGAATCGCGGCGCACAGCCCTTTTGCATCGAGGTGGGGGAACGCATCGCCCAGTTGGTCATAGTCCCCGTAGTGCGGACCGGGTTTCGGGTGGTGCAGAGCTTCACCCCCAGCGTCCGCGGCGGCGGCGGCTTCGGGCATTCCGGTCGGCACTGACATCGAACCAAACAAGCATAAAAGCAGAGGGTGAACAACGCATGAAATTGAAAATGGGTAAGGCGAAACCGGCGGACCCCGAAGCGCAGGAAGAAGACAAGGCCAAAAAGCCGAAAAAGGCGAAAAAGACCAAGGAAAGCCAGCCCGCGGCCGATGACGCCCCGCCGGAAGATCACCTCAAGCGCGGCCTGTTCGGCGGCTCCATCGGCGCCATGGTGCTGGTGAACCTGGGCGTGGCCTGCATCGCCATCGCGGCGGTGGCCGTGGTGCAGTACATGAGCAACAGCGTGCGCCACGCACAGAATTTGGATGAACAGGTGGAGATCGCGGCCCACGGACTGGCCGGACAGGTGTCGGCCCGCATGGGGGCCTACGCCGATCTGCTGGGCGCCCTAGCCTCATCCGAAACCGCTCAGGCCGCGCTCGCCGCGGGCGATCCCGCCGAAGCCGAGGCGGCCCAACAGCGGCTCATTGAGCATCTGCCCAATGCCCGCGCCCTGGCCCTGCTACCGCGCGGATGGGAACCCTCGAGCCCGGATTACGGGGCCGGCCTGAGTTTCGCCGCCATGGACCTCGCCGACCGGGCGATTGACAGCGGTGAACCCTCACAGGCCGAGGTGCATATATCCAAGGAAGGCCAGCAATACATCGCGCTGACCGCCCCGGTGCCTGGCGAGGACGGGGCCGCGGGCGTGCTTCACGCCTCCTTTCCGGTGGCCATGATTCAGGACGGCTTCCAGGACCCCCTGAGACTGGCCCGCATGGAACTGCAACAAATGGCCGGCGACAAGGCCATCACCCTGGTGGATAACGGCCTGCAAGGCAGCGGCGATCCGGAGGGCGTCGCCAGCGCCCCGGGCACCCTGTTCCAGGTGGCCTATTGGGAGAAGGGCGACGGCCTGGACATCGCGGGCCTTTCGCTGGCGGCAATCGCCGCGGGCGGCGCCCTCGCCGCTGTAATCCTCTTGGCCCTCGGCCAACTCAAGCGCATGAAGGGGGTGTTGCGCCAAGATCAAATCGCCCTCATGGATATGGTGGAAGAAATGCTGCGCGGCGAAGGCGCCGCGGCCCCCAGCGCCAAGATGACCGAGTTTGAGGATCTAATGGGCGTTATCGCCCATTTGCGAGTCAAGCAACGGAACGGCGAAAGCGCCGAAACGCCCAGGAAACCCGCGGCCCCGCGCCCGACCAAGAACGCGCCCGCGGAGAAGCCGGCGGCGGCGGGCCAGGCCGGCAAGCCCAAGGCGGAGGCGAAACCCGCGGCCAAGTCGTCGAAGCTGCCCGACGCCATCTTCGGCGCCTACGACGTGCGCGGCATCGCAGACCAGGAACTCACCCCGGAAGCGGTCTACAAGCTCGGCTGCGCCATCGGCAGCGAGGCCTATGACCAAGGCCAGCAGAACGTGATCGTGGCGCGCGACGGCCGCAACTCCAGCGAGCAATTGCTGGCGGCCCTCAACCGCGGCCTGCTCGATAGCGGGCGCGACGTGACCGACATCGGCCTGACCCCCACGCCCGTGCTCTACTTCGCCGCCAACACCCTGGACTCGAACACCGGCGTTGTGGTCACCGGCAGCCACAACCCGCCGGAGTACAATGGCCTTAAAATCGTAATCAATGGCGCGAGCCTCACCGGCCCCGCCATTGCACGCCTGCGCGAGCGCGCCGAAAGCGGGGACCTGCTCGAAGGCAAAGGCGGACGCGAAGAGCGCGACCTGAACAACGACTACATCGACCGCATCGCCTCGGATGTGCGCCTGGCGCGTCCGCTCAAGGTCGCGGTGGACTGCGGCAATGGCGCCGCCTCGGCAGTGGCCCCCGAACTCTTCCGACGGATCGGCTGTGAGGTGATCGAGCTGTTCTGCGAAGTGGACGGCAATTTCCCCAACCACCACCCCGACCCCGGCAGGCCCGAGAACCTCAAACACCTGCTGAAGGCCGTGCGCGAAAACGAGGCCGACCTGGGCATCGCCCTCGACGGCGACGGCGACCGCATCGGCCTGGTGGACTCCGGCGGCAAGATCATTTGGCCGGATCGGCTGTTAATGCTGCTGGCCAGGGACGTGTTGGCCCGCCAGCCGGGGGCCGACGTCATCTACGACGTCAAATCCACCCGCCACCTGGCGGCGGAGGTGCTGGCCTTTGGCGGTCGCCCCATCATGGCCCAGACCGGCCACTCCCTGATTAAGGCCAAGATGCGGGAGACCGGCGCCTTACTGGCGGGCGAAATGAGCGGTCACCTGTTCATCGGCGAACGCTGGTACGGCTTCGACGACGGTATGTACGCCGCCGTGCGGCTGATGGAAATCCTGGCCACCGACCCGCGCAGCACCGCCGAGGTGTTCGCCGAGCTGCCTGATAGCCTGAACACGCCGGAACTGCACCTGGCCACCAAGCCGGGCGACAACTTCCGGCTCATGCAGAGCTTCGCCGCGGCGGCCAAGTTCCCTGAGGCCAAGGTGATCGATATCGATGGCGTGCGGGCGGAATTCGAAGACGGCTGGGGCCTGGCCCGCCCGTCCAACACCACGCCCGCCGTATGCTTTCGCTTCGAGGCCGACAACCAAGAGGCCATGGAACGCATTCAGCAGACCTTTCGCAGCCAGTTCGAGGCCGTCGCACCCGGCCTCAAACTGCCCTTCTAACCCAGCCCCGACAGGACAACACACCGAACCATGAGCCTGACCCCGGAAGCCGCGGCCAATGTGGCCCATATCCTCACCGAATCGCTGCCGTACATCCAACGCTTCGGCGGCAAGACCATCGTGGTCAAGTACGGCGGCAACGCCATGGTGGACGAAGACCTCAAACAGAGCTTCGCGCGCGACCTGGCCCTGATGAAGACCGTGGGCATCAACCCGGTGGTAGTGCATGGCGGCGGCCCGCAGATCGGCAGCCTGCTGCAGCGCCTGGGCAAGCAGACCGAGTTCATACAAGGCATGCGGGTCACCGATGCGGAGACCATGGATGTGGTGGAAATGGTCCTCGGCGGGCTGGTGAACAAGGAAATCGTCAACCTGATCAACCGCCAGGGCGGGGCCGCGGTGGGCCTCACCGGCAAGGACGGCGACCTGATTCACGCCCGCCAACTCAAGGTGGAGCGCAAGGGCCCCGAACTCGACGTGCCCGAGATCATCGACCTCGGCCATGTGGGGGAGGTGCAAAGCATTAACGCCCGGGTGGTGGACATGTTGGTCACCGACGGCTTCATCCCGGTGATCGCGCCCATCGGCATCGGCGAAGACGGCTTCTCCTACAACATCAACGCCGATCTGGTGGCGGGCAAGATCGCCGAGGTGCTGCAAGCGGAAAAATTGATCCTACTCACCAACACCCCGGGGCTGCTAGATGCGGACGACCAAGTGCTCACCGGCCTGTCGGCGGAGCAAGTGGACGCACTGATCGCCGACGGCACCATCCACGGCGGCATGCTGCCCAAGATCCGCTGCGCATTGGACGCCGTACGCGCCGGCGTGAACACGGCCCATATCATCGACGGCCGGGTGCGCCACGCGGTGCTGCTAGAGTTGTTCACCGACGAGGGCGTCGGGACCTTGATTCGGCGGCGATAGGCGCCTTCGGAACACAGAGCACGCGGAGAACCGCACAGCCCGAGGGCTGTACCCCAGGCGGCTAGGCGAGGCTCAAGCGCGGGGCGAGGAAACAAAAAACCCCGCTGCGCACTCTGCGTTCCTCTGCGCCATCTGCGTTCCTAAGAGCCGTTATTTACAGCGGGATCGAGTCGGGCCTATTCGCCCTTAATGTAGGGCGCGAACCCGCTTCGGATTCGCTCCACCGCCGCGCTTTCGCAAAACTCCCGTGCGATGGGGTTATCCATCAAGCACTGCATGTCCATGAAGATCTTGGCCCCCGCCTCGCCGTCCTGGACCTTGGACACCGTGATGCTCACGTCGTCGTTCTGTTGCGGCGGCGCGGTCATGATCACCAAGTCGCTGGCGCTCTGCATGCGCGTGGTGGCGTGCTCGCGCACATAGGCCTCGGCGCGCTCCCACATCGCGGCGCAAGCGGCCTCGTCGCCGCAGGGGACCAGGCTATCGTCAAGCAATCCCAGGTCCACGCCCGCCTCGGCCTTTTCCTCTTCCGGCCTCTGCGCCAGATTCTTGAGGATCCGAAAGCGCTCCAGGGTGGCTTGGTAATCGGCTTCGATGGCGCGTTTTTGCTGCTCGTGCTCCACCAAGCGCCCGTATTGAGCGTTCAGCCGCTCCTTGGTGGATTCCATTTGACCCAGGATGGCTTGCGAGACCTTTTGGCCTTGGCGCTCCATATCCGCCGCCGTGCGCTGAAGCTCCGCCAGCTCGCGCTTGATGCGGGTGATATTGCCCCGGGTAATCTCCGTCTTTACGTTCAGCGCTTCGATCTTGTTGTTGCGCACCATGCGGATGTCTTGTTCGGTGTGAAAGGTGCGCAACAGGACTCGGTCTTTGGCCTCCTGCTCATCCACCAAACGCTGCTGCTCGGCGCGCAGCCGCTCCAACTCCTCCTCTCGCTTGGCCTCTCGAATCAGCTCTTCCCGGGTTTTGGCCTCATCCACCTCTTCGAGCACGGTGCCGCGCTCCTCGTCGATAGTGGCGTGGGCCCGCTCCTTCAATTCGGGCGGCATCTTATCCGAGAAATGAATCTGACCGTCCTCGTCCACCCACCGATACAATCTGGCATCCGCGGCGCCGGCAACGATGTAGGATGCGGCGACCAGCGCAGCAATTACGGTTTTCTTTTGCATCACAGAACCTTCTCGATTAACGCTTCTCATTCAGAGCATAGCAAATTCGGCACACCTGAATGGTGCGCCGGTTCCGGTTAGACTCGGCATTAGACCCCGTATTCCGCCCGATAGTCCTCGATTCGCTTCAGGTCTTGCGCGGCGTCCTCGCGCTCGCTCAAATACCCGACCATGTCTTGCAACCGGATGATGGCGGCCACCGGCAGGCCGTGTTCCCGCTCCACCTCTTGGATCGCGGAAAGCTCGCCCTGGCCCCGCTCCTGGCGGTCGAGCGCAATCACCACCCCGGCGGCCTCGGCGCCCTGGGCGCGAATGATCTCCAAGGACTCACGAATCGCGGTGCCGGCGGTGATTACGTCATCGATGATCAAGGCCCGCCCTTGCAGCGGGTGGCCCACGATGCTGCCGCCCTCGCCATGCGCCTTGGCCTCCTTGCGGTTAAAGGCATAGGGCGTGTCGAGTCCGTGGCGGTCGAACAGCGCCGCCGCGGTCACCGCCGCCAACGGAATGCCCTTGTAGGCGGGGCCGTAGAGCACATCGAAGGCAATGCCCGAGTCCGCAATGGCCTGGGCGTAAAAACGCCCCAAGCGGGCCAGACTGGCGCCGGTGTTGAACAAACCGGCATTGAAGAAATACGGGCTCTTGCGGCCCGACTTTAGGGTGAACTCACCGAAGCGCAAGACGCCGGTGCGAAGGGAGAAATCGAGAAACTCGCGTTGATAATCCTGCATTGGTCGCTCCACGGCGGAAAGATCCCCCCCATTCTCCCCCGCCTGGCCGGTCCGCGCAAGACTCGGCTAGCGCGGCTGCGCACAAATAACGGAAACAACGGCGCCTGGGAACGGAAAGGGCGCAGCGGGCCGCAGAGAGCGCGGAGGCGGTTTTGGTTAAAAGCTGGGGTGGTCATGGGCGGTTGATTGTATGGAGGTTTCCCGGCTCGGGGCGTATCCTAGGGTCTAGTCGCCCCCCCCATGGCGTGTCAGGCGCCGCCTGTAGCGCAGTGAGTATTCGCGTTTATGCGCGTCCATTCACGGTTCAATGGCCCACTTCGCCTCGGTCCCGCACGAGTCCAAGCGAGCCCAAACGAGTCGATCGGCCACGAAGGCCCGCTCTCGCCAAGACGCGGTTCTCTGCGCGCCCTGCGTTCCGACCGAGAGCGCCCGGGTTGTTTCCGACACTGAGGCGCAGGCGTACTAGCGCGGCTGCTTTGTTTTCGCACCCGCGGCCTCCAAGTCGTTCGTGGTAAGGTGCGCTTGCAGGGCGCTGCGCAGACACCGCGGCCAAGAGCGGGCCGCGTGTCCGGGCGCCACGCCCGCAACGCCGTGGTGCAACTCTACTCATATTCAAAAGGAGGTTTCGATGAAGCCTATGATCATTGCCGGGGCGGCCCTCATTGGCGCCCTGTTGGCGGGCGGCGTGGCCGGCGCCGACGGGTCGGCCCCCTGGGGGCGGGCCGAGGCCGTCTCCCGCGACTATGCGCCGCAAAAGGTGGTGTACGACGTGGCCGTGGCCGATGCGAAGGCCCTGTCCGGGGTGCTGGACCGGGCCAGCTATTTGAACAACGTGTATCACGCCGACCCCTTCGAGACCTCCATCGTGCTGGTGTTGCACGGCGGCGAGATCCCGCTGTTCGCGATCGAGCACTACGCCGAGCACCAAGAGCTGATGACCCGCGCGCGCAGCCTCACCGTGGGCGGGACCATCGATATTCGAATGTGCCAACAGGCCGCCAAGGCGCATGGCTTCGAGCCCTCCGAGATCCACGGCTTTGTGAACATGGTGCCGATGGCCGACGCCGAGATCATTCGCCTGCAACAGGAGGAAGGCCATGCCTACATGCAATAAGGCCAATCCGATCCGCTTCCTGCTGGCTTTTTTCCTGCTGCCGCTTTGGGCGTCGGCGACCGAGTTCACCGCAACCCCCTACGGCAACGTAAGCCTGCCCTTTGAACTGCACCAGGTGGACGGCGCGCCGATCTACTATGTAATCGGCCTCTCCGGCGTGCCCGGCTCCAACAATGAGGGCCACACCTCCAACGCCGGTTTCGTGGTCACCGACGAAGGCGTCGTGGTATTCGACGCCCTCGGCACCCCGGCGCTGGGCTCTATGCTGCTGAAGCGCATCCGCGAGGTCACCGACCAGCCGGTGAAGCGCATCGTGATCAGCCATTACCACGCGGACCACATCTACGGCCTGCAAGCCTTCGAGGAACACGCCGGCGACCCGCCGGTGTGGGCCCATCGCCAGGCCCTGGATTACATCGGCGGCAGCACGGCATCCCAGGGCGAAGACGCCCAACGGCGACTCGACCAGCGCCGCCAGGCCCTGTTCCCCTGGGTGGACGAGGACACCTATGTGGTGGCGCCCGACCACACCTTCGAAGACCAAGCCGGCTTCGAACTCGGCGGCGTGAGCTTTCAAATCCGGCATGTGGGCCCGGCCCATGCGCCCGGCGACAGCATCCTGCTGGTGAAAGATCACCAGGTGCTATTCAGCGGCGACTCCATCTACAAGGGCCGGGTGCCGTTCCTCGACAGCCCCCAAACCGACACCCGCAATTGGTTGAAGGAGCTGAAACAGCTCACGCAAATGCAGCCGCCGCCCCGCTTCGTGATCCCCGGCCACGGCGAACCTTCCACCCAAACCGCCGAGGCCATCGCCATGACCCGGGGCTATATCGAGTTTCTGCGCGAACAAATGGGCCAAGCAGTGGCGGACTTCACACCCTTCGCCGAGGCCTACGAGAACACCGACTGGTCGCAGTACCGCGACCTGCCGGCCTTCGACGCCAGTAACCGCGGCAACGCCTATCGCATTTACCTGGAAATGGAGGCCGAATCCTTCGAATGAGACCCCGCGGGGCGACTGGAGCGGCTACCAGTCGGCCCCGCCCTCGTAACCCAATCGAATCAACTCCTCGCCGGCCACCGCGTGGAAGCGGGCCTTCACCACGGGGGTGAAGGCCTCGCGCCAGGCGCCGATGCGCCCTTGGTGAAAGGTCCGGGTGCCGCCGAAGGCCTGCGCGCGGGCCGGCCCGACCGTCTCCTCCGCCGCCCCCAAAAACCCCGCCAGCGCCGTCAAGGCCCGCGCTTGCGCCGTCGCCGAGCCGCCGCCCTCGGGGCCTACCAAATCCTCGAAGCGCAGGACCAACACCTCGGGCTGCCCCATCCACCCGGCCATGGCGCGCCAGCTTTGGGCCGCGTTGCGCTGCATCAATGGCTGCACCCGAGGCGGATGCATCGGCGCAATGCCGTCGATGGCCAGCAGCAATTGCGCCTCCAGCGATAGGCCCTGCAACGCCGGATGCCCATGGCGCGCCAAATAGCCCGCCAACGACACCAGGGTGTCGCGCGGATCGCGCAACAACAGCAACAGCCGAAACCCCTCCTCCGCCAGCAGATCCCGAAGCGCCGGCGAATAGCCGCAATGGGCATTGATCCCGCGCCCCGGCGGCACCGCCCGCAACACTTGGCGCAGCAGCAGACCATGCATGGGCGTAGGCCGCTCCACCCCCACTGCCACGGCCGGCCCCAGACAGGCCTCGCCGGCCCGGCTCCAAGGCGCCGCGGCCCGTTGCGCCTTGTCCGCCGCAAGACAAAACGGAAACACCGGATACCCCATCAGGCCGGCGATCTTGGTCAGCAAATGGGTGCCGCTCTTGGCCACGCCATTGACCAACAGCCGCTCCCCCGCGGGCGGCTCGATCGTCGGCCCGTTGTTGGCGCAAACCCGCATGCGCAAGCGTTGCATCAGCCCCTGGATCACGACCGCCTCAGTCCGCGCCCAGCCAGCGGTCGATGTAACGGGCGCGCAAGGCGCGGGACAGGCGGCGCAGCGGCCGCTCGACCCAACGATAGTGCAGGGCGCTATACCCCACGATCACAGCCCCGAACCCCGCATACCAAACCTCCGCATAGCCCGCGCCGGCGATCCAGTCCCGCAGGCCGATGAAATAAACCAAATCCAGGAAAATGATATGGCACAGGTACAGGCTATAGGAAATCGCCCCCAGAAACACCCCGTAACCCGGGGCCCAAATGCGCCCCTGCTGCTCCCAGGCGAGCATGGCCCATACCAGAAAAAACGCCGCGCCGCCGAACAGCAGCACCCGGTAAGGGCGATGGAACCCCTTCGCCAACGACTCCATCACCACCGCCTCTTGCACATACACGCCCGCCGCCAGCAGAACCAAAAAGCCCCCCAGCAGCCACAGCGGCGCCGGCCGGACACGGCGATAACCCGCGGCCAACAGGCAACCGGCCAAGAACTCCAAGCAGAAAGGCGAAGCGAAGAACCGATAGAACACCGACACCTCGGCGTAAGCCGCCGGGGCGTAGACCTGACCGCCGGCCCAGGCCGCGCCCTGAATCGCAGCCACCGTCGCCAACAGCCCCGCCACCGCAAACAACCGCACCCGGGTCGAAAACCACAACAGCAGCATGAACACCGTGTAGAAATACAGCTCGTAGGTCAGCGTCCAGGCCACCGGCAGCACCAGCTCGGACAAGGGCGCATGCAGCAACAGAAACGAATCCGTCAACGCCAAACCGCCCAAGCGCTGGGGCGCATAGACCGCGATCACCGCCAATGCCAACAGGAAATAGGGCCAATAGCCGGTATAGATCCGGGTGGCCCGCCGATAGGCGAAATCCAGACTCCAGCGGCCGCCGCGCAGGGACTCGGTAGTATGCCAAATAATGAAGCCGCTAATCACAAAAAACACGTCCACCCCGGCATAGCCGAACAACCGAAACAGGCCGAACACACCCTGCTGCGGCCCGCCAGCCGCCACCAGATGGGGCTGCATATGGTAGAGCACCACCGCCAGGGCGGCCCAAAAGCGCAGAAGCTGGACATTGACAAGCATAGGGGACGCCGAATCGCGGACAAGGACCCTATTCTATCCCACCGCGGCCCTCATGTTAGAATCCGCCCCATGCTACAACTTCAAAACCTGACCCTGCGCCGCGGCCCCGAGCCGCTGTTCGAACACGCCGACCTGACCCTGCACCCCGGCTGGCGGGTGGGCGTCACCGGCGCCAACGGCACCGGCAAGTCCAGCCTGTTCGGCCTAATCCGCGGCGAGCTGCATGCCGATGACGGCGACTTCTACCGCCCCGCCGACTGGGTGCTGGCCCATGTCGCCCAAGAGACCCCGGCGGACCCGCGAGCGGCCATCGAATACGTGCTCGACGGCGACACCGAGCTGCGCCAAGTGGAGGCCCGGCTGGCCGAGGCCGAAGCCGCCCATCAGGGCGAACGCCTGGGCGAGCTGCATGCCCGACTGGAGAGCATCGGCGGTTACGAGGCGCGGGCGCGGGCCGCCCGCCTGATCCACGGCCTGGGGTTTCACCCCGGCGAGGAGGACCGCCCCGTAACCAGCTTCTCCGGCGGCTGGCGCATGCGCCTGAACCTCGCCCGGGCCCTGATGTGTCGCTCCGACCTGCTGCTGCTCGACGAGCCCACCAACCACCTCGACCTGGACGCCGTACTCTGGCTGGAGGGCTGGCTGCGGGACTACCCCGGCACCCTGCTGCTGATCTCCCACGACCGTGAATTCCTCGACGCCGTTTGCGGCCACATCCTGCATATCGAACGCCAGGGGGTGAAGCTCTACACCGGCAACTACTCCGACTTCGAGCGCCTGCGGGCGGAAAAGCTGGCCCACCAGCAGGCCCTGTTCGAGCGCCAACAGCGCGAGGTGGCGCATATTCGCTCGTTCGTGGACCGCTTTCGCGCCCAGGCCACCAAGGCGCGCCAAGCGCAAAGTCGGCTCAAGGCCCTAGAGCGCATGGAGCTGCTGGCCCCGGCCCATGTGGACTCGCCCTTTCACTTTCATTTCCGCACCCCGGAAAAGGCCCCCAACCCGCTAATGAACCTGGAGCGCATCGCCGCAGGCTATGGCGACAGCCGCATCCTCGACCAAGTGGGCCTCACCCTCTCCCCCGGCGACCGCATCGGCCTGCTCGGCCCCAACGGCGCCGGCAAATCCACCCTCATTAAGCTCTTGGCCGGCGAACTCGCGCCCCAGCAAGGCGAGCTGGAGCGGGCCGCCGACCTGCGCACCGGCTACTTCGCCCAGCACCAAATGGACCAGATCCACCCCGAGCACAGCCCGCTGGAACACCTCACCCAGCTCGACCCCAAGGCCACCGAACAGGCGCTGCGCGACTACCTGGGCGGTTTCGGCTTCCCCGGCGAGCGCGCCGACAGCCCCGCCAAGCCCTTTTCCGGCGGCGAAAAGGCGCGTCTCGCACTCGCCCTGCTGGTCTACCGCCGGCCCAACCTGCTGCTGCTGGACGAGCCCACCAACCACCTCGACCTGGAGATGCGCTTCGCCCTCACCGAGGCCTTGCAGGAATTCGAAGGCGCCCTGGTGGTGGTGTCTCACGACCGCCACCTGCTGCGCTCCACCTGCGACCGCCTGCTGCTGGTGGACGACGGCCGGGTGGATGAATTCGCCGAAGACCTCGACGCCTACCCCCGCTGGCTGGCCCAACGCAACGCCCGCGCCGCCCGGCCCGCCGAAAGCGCGGCCCCCGCAGCCGCCAACAGCGCCGCCGACCGCAAGGAACGCAAACGCCACGAGGCCGAACAACGCAAACGCCTGCAACCCCTGCGCGACCAACTGCGCAAACAGGAACAGGAACTGGAAAAACTCACCGCCAAACAACGCGACCTGGAACAGGCCCTGGCCGACCCGGGCGTCTATGAAGCCGACCAAAAGGACCAGTTAAAGCGCCTGCTAGCGGACAAGGCCCAAGCGGACGCCCGCTTGGCGGAAGTGGAAGAGGCCTGGCTAGAGGCCGGCGAGGCGCTGGAGGGAGGCGCTTAGGGCCGCTTCCCGGGCCTGGACCTCAGAAACCACTCACCCCGGAAGTCGCCTTTTTGCGGTCATTTGGGCGCTGGCGTCATGGAGGATCGCACGCAAAAGAATACGCACCGGATCCCGCCGCATCAGGGCGTGGATCCAGCCTGGGCCCTAAAGCCTGCACCGGCGAGGATACGGACCTCCGGCAACAGCCGAATCTGCGGCGCGGCGGCGGTAACGTCCGCGTCGGGTTGCAGGATCGCCGCAGGACCGATTTCGATGGCTTCGGTGGCGCAGTAATCGCGGGGCTCGCTAATCACGACGGCTTGGATCCTCGCCGTGCCTGGGGTGCAAACGGGTTCCGCAGCGGTATAGCCCCGGGCCGCGGCGCTCAAGTCGCTGCATCGGGCGCCGTTACAGCCGCGCACCCGATAATAGTATGCGCTGCCGGCGGGCAGCGGGGCGTCCGCGTGGGCGGTTCCGGCGGTCTCCGCGATCAGCCCGCAGGCGCCCTGGGCGAGGCCGGTGCAGCGGTAGAGGGAATAGAGGTTCAGCCCGTCCGCCGCAGACCAGCGCACCCCGATGCGGTCGGCGTAAGCCCCTGCGTCCGCCCCGATGGTCGCTGGCCCGGCCGGCAGGGCGGCGGCGACATCCTCGGCGTAACCGCTGTCCTGGGGGCTGAAATCGCTGCAATTGCCGTCCTGACAGGCCTTGGCGCGGAAATAGTAGGTGCTGCCCGGCTGCACGGCGGTGTCGTCAAAACCGCCAGCGGTGGTGGCGCCGGTGCGGGTGCAGGAGCCGCTGGAAGGCGAGGTGCAGCGGTAAACCTCGTAGGCGGTCGCGTCGGCGGTTTCACTCCAGTCCACCCGAACCCGATCGCTGTAGTCGCCGTCGCTTGCCGTGAGGCCCTCCGGTCGGACCGCCGCCACGGCGCAGCCGGCTAGGGGCGTCAGTTCAAAATTAAGCCGGGAGGCCTGATTTTCCGCCACCGAAGCCGCGGCGGCGCCCGCCTGATAGCCGCTGGCCGCGACGCGGACCCGATAGTCCCCGGCATACAGGGGCAGGCCGTAACGGCCGTCCGGTTGGGACCTGACGTCGGCGGCGGGGTCGGTGGTGATTTGCGCCCAGGGGATCGGGGCCTGGTCGCAGGCGGAACGCACCGCGCCCTGCAGAAAGCCGGTCTGGGGGGCGATGGGGAGGGTGACCCGCACGCCGTAGCGGCTATCCGCCCCGGCCGACACCGCGGCATTCTCATGGGACATGAGCAGGTAGACGAAGCCGTCCCGCTCCGCCGTCCAGCCCAGGGTCTCGCCCTGACCTTCGAGCCCGTTGTCCACCGGATTGAACAGCAAAGACTCGCCGGTTTCGGCAATCAGCTCGATCACGGGATCGGCATCGGCGGCCACCGTGGCCTCCGGGATCCCAATCTGGTAAAACCCGTCCCGCTCGACCCAGAGGCGGATCCAGTCCACGTCCTCATTCGAGCGAAAGCGATGTTCTTGCACCACGCCGCTCCCGGCGAGTATCGGGGTGGCGGTCTCGCGGCTGTCGTTGGGCTCGTGCGGATCCTCGGCGGCCCAGGCGAGCGGCAGCCACAGCCCGAGCAACGGAAGAAAAGGAATCCAGCCGATTTTTGCCCTGTTCATGGTTAGCGCTCCGCGGACTACGGGCTTTGCTTGCTGCCGCTACTGGCAGTCGATAACGGCCGCCAAGGCGCGAAACCCGCTGCCCGATTCGGCATGAAACCCCGGCCTCAGGGTGATGCCGCCGCCGGCCTGCAAGGCCAATGAGGCCCCGACGGACACCACCACCGGTCCCTGGGCGCCCAGGGCCTCCTCGGCCGCGATCAGGCGCTCGCCGGTGAACCAGGCATCGGAGATCAGGCGGGATCCCGCGTGGCACTCGGCCTGGGCCGCGGGTATGACGCTAAAGGTGACGCCTTGGGGCTCGATCAACTGACCGCCGGTGTCTTGGCCGTAAAACAGCACTTGGTAATCGCCAAGCTCAGAAAAGCCGCTGAAGGTCCCGAAGAACCCCCCTGAACCGAGTGGATCTTGCAACTCCACCTGCGGCAGCCCGGCGATGGGCTCGGTGGTGTCGGCGTGCTCAAAGCCGGGCGGCATCACCACCGCCCAGGCCCTGTCCACCCCAATCTCCTCGTCGGAGAACTGCACCCAGAGATCCAGCTCACCCTCGCCTTCAGCCACCAACCGCCCCGGCACGGCGGCGGCGATTACCGGCTGATCCGGGATATACGAAAAGCTGTCCAGCGGCACCAGGTGGTTCTGCCAACCCAGCCTTCGGTCTCCGGTCAGGGTGGTGATGCCGTCGCCGTTCATATCGAACTGCGGGGCCTGGCGGAAACGAAACAAATTGGCGGCGAAACCGATGCCCCGCTTACCGCGGTCGAAGGACTCCCAAAGGTCTTTGCGGCGCGCGATGCCGTCCCAGAAATAGTGCGAAAAGGTCATCAGGCCGCCGTTGAGAATATAGGCCGCCTGCCCCGCAGAGGTGCTGGTGATCAGCACCCGGCCCGGTTGCGTCAGCGACTCCAGGAAGCTGCCCGAGTGGCAGGCCTCGAAGATCACCACGGGTCCGCCGGCGGGGTCCGAGAGCGTGGCCTCATAGGCCTCTATCCAGGCCTTCAGGTCGGCGGCGTAGAGGGTCTCGGTAGGCCCCAGCTCGAAGCTGTCGTCGCCGCCATGGCCGACGAAATTAGAGAATCAAACGATGGTTGCGCCCCCACAGGGTGATCGCGTCCTCCAGATTCTCCAGATAGGCCGGCTCGGCGTCGTAGGCCCCGTCGCCGTCCAGGTCCAGGTCGGTGACCGGACTAAGCACCTTGATCTCGGTCTTTTCCAGCTTGCGGTCGCGAAGCGATTCGTAGGCGTATTGCCCCAAATGCACGGTGGCGTCCCAAATCTCATTGCCGATGTAATCCCCCCCGCCCAGCACCAGAATCGCCCGCGTGGGCGGGATCTTTGCGCTGCAACTCGCCATGGCGCCGCCGTCGATGCCGAAGCAATACCAAGCCCAGGCGTTTCCGGTATAGAAATCCACGGTAACCGAACCGGCCTCGCCCGCCGCGCAGAGATTAGCGGTCGGGGCCAAGTGGAAGGCCCCGCCGGCGCTGGGGCCGCAAACGCCATCCGCCGCCGCGGCCGCAACTGGGCCGGCGCGCAAGGCCGATAGAAAAACAAGCGACGCCGAAATAAAAATCAGGCGAAGAAAGGGTGCTTGAACAGTCATGGCAGCGGCTCCGGATCCGAATCCTGAACTTCCCCCCCCCGCACCGCCTCGTCAGGCCGCAAGCCCGAACGAGACCGCGGGGTATGCAATAGAGTGTAGTCGAAAGATGCGAGGAGGGCAGCGGTTCAAAACAGATTGCCGCCGCAATCTCCCGCCGCCGCCGGCAGGGAGAACCCGAATACAACCCCGTGCCGCACCAACGAGCTGACCTGCTCCCCCGCGAGCATCTCGCACGGGTGGCTATGCAGCGGCTGCAAAGAGATATAACCCGCGCCCAAATCGCCCAAAAAACGGTGCGCGGCGATGGGCGACGACAGCAGGCGAATGGCGCCGTTCACGCCTTGGGGCGCGGCGGCCTGGATGACATTCGCCCCCGAACCGGGCTCGAAGATCCAACGCTCCACACCGCCCACGCGCAGCGACTCCCGGGCCGGGATCACAGGCCCCGCCTGGATCTCGATATCGCCGCCGCGGCCGCCCGCGGCGGCGGTATTGGCCTGGATGAAGCCGCCGTCGAGCACCAGTTGGTTCGCGCTCAGCGTAATGTCGCCGCCGTCCCCGGCCCGATCCAGCACCGAGGTGAGGATCTCGGCGTCGTTCAGCAATAAAGTGCCGGCCGCAACGGTAATGGGGCCGCCGTCTGCGTTCGAGGCCTCGGTGGTGAGGCGCCCGCCGCGCACCTGCATCAGGCCTTCGGTGCGAATGAGCAACGAACCCGCAGGGCCTTGGCCGCGGCTCAAGGCGCGAATCTCCGCCTGGTCGAGCAGCGCCAGGGTCGCCGTCGCGACCGACAGCGCCCCGCCCTTTCCTGCGCCGAAGGCGGCGTTGGAGATCAGGGCGCGGTCTTGGAGATCGACCGCCTCCGCCCGGACCCTGATGGAACCGGCATCCCCCGCACTGGTGACGAAGGCGGAGGCGTCGAGGGTGGCGTCGCCGGCCATGGCCAATGCCTGGGCCTGGATTCGGATACCCCCGGCGCGTCCCTGGCCATAGGTCGCCACCCGGAAGGCGGCCAAGTCGTCCATGCGCAGGGCCCCGGCATCGACCGTGATGACGCCGCCCGGCGCCCCGGATTGGCTGAAGGCCTCGATCAGGGCCGCGTCCTGCATCGCCAGATCACCCGGCGCCCGCAACCGAATATCGCTCGCGGCGCCTTGCCAATGGGCCGCGGTGCGAATGCGCGCCTGGTCGCGCATCCGCAAGTCCTCGGCCTGAATGCGAATATCACCGCCTGCGCCCGTGCCGTAGCTGTCCGCGCGGATCCGGGTGTCGCCGGCGAGACTGAGGGCGGCGGCGGATAGTTCAATATCGCCGCCCCCGCCATCGCCGAATACCTGGGAGGCCAAGAAGGCATCGTGCAGCGCAATCCGCCGCGCCGAGATCTCGATACGGCCGCCGCTTTGGCCGCTGACATCGAGGCTCGGGGTCTCCAATCCGTCCGCGGTCTGCGGGTGACCGACGATGCGCACCTGGCCCGAGCCCGCCCGGAGCCTAATCTCGCCATCGGGTGCGGCGAGGGCCGCATCCTGCATGCCGATTCGGTCCGCAGCGAACACCAGGCCGGCCCCTTGGGGGGCCTGCAATTGCGGCTTATGCAAGCCGATCGCCGCCCCCTCGCTGGCCAGGAAACCAAAGGCCGCCGGCGGCGCCACGGAGAGCCGCGACGGAACCGCGGCGGCGGCGAACCGGGCGCCGTCGGCGAAACGCACCGCGGCCGCGGCGCCGACATGCAAGGAGCCCTGCACGTCGAGCCTGGCGGTTTCGCCAAACAACCACCCGGCGGGGTTGATCAACCACAAATCGCCGCCGTCGATCAGATCGGTCCCCAGGGCGCCGTCGATGACCGCTGTCTCGCCGCCGGTGACCCGGACCAGCACATTGCGAATCCCCTCGGGGCCGCCGAAAATGGCGCTCTCGCCCGCGTCGAGGCGGATTCGCTGAAAGCTGTGAAACAGATTTTCGCCGGCCCGCGCGCCATGCTCCGGCCCGATCAGGTAATCGGGACCGACCAGCGGCCCCGCCGGCCCGAGGCTGCCATCGAGCACCAGCTCTCCGCCCCGACCCGGAGCGGAAAGCAAGGCGGCGCAGCAAAGGACCGATGCACGAACGAATCGGCGCATGCCTGCGCACCGGATCAAGGGCCGCTCAGCGGCTCGCCGACACCGCACAGGCCGGGTCATACAGCGACTGGACATCGAGCGTTCTTCCGTAGGTTGCGAATCAAATCAAGCCGTCGTCGAGGGGATTCGGCTTGCCTGACGAAGGAGTACAACACAAACACCCTTTGATAAAAAGGTATATTTCTTGCATAATTCATAGCGACTACAGAAAAAAGAGGTATGCCTACGCGATGAAACAAGCCGCCCGTCAAATCACCACCCCGCGCCCCCGACTTTCGCTGTCCATCCCCGAGGGCATGGCCCCGGTGGAGTTTTTCAACAGCCCGGCGAACCTGAAGAACCTGGCCGAGGAGAACGGCCTGTTCCGCACCCCCGAGGACCTGTTGATGTACCGCAAGCTGATCGGTCACAGCACGGAGTTCGACACCTCCATCATCCTCGACACCTCGCGGCGCATCCTGGACCCGCTGGGGCGGCCGGTGCGGCGCGATCAGATGAGTCGCAAGCAGAAAAAGGTCTGGCAACAGATGACCCAAATCCTGTGCGACTACATGCTGCAACAGTACCCGGATCCGGAGCGCCACTTGATCGTCTGCGGCGAGGCCAGCCTGGATTCCACCTGGCCGCTGAACAAGCCCGGGGTGCCGAGCATTCGCATGATCCATAACCATTTTATAGTGTTCCCGCTGGACGAACTGGAACAGGCCCCGCAGGCCGACCCCAATGACCCGAACCTGACCGACAGCGGTCATCATTCGTTGTTTCTGCGCCATTTGAGCGAGGTCTATCACGAATTCCTCGAGGTGCTGGACCTGCAGATCCTTAAGCCCATCTCCACCGAGGACTCCAGCCTCAAGCTCACGGGCTATCCCCAGGGGCTGCCGAGCTGGGAACTCAGCGACGGCCCGGAGAAGCTGAAGGATCAATACTTTTGGTTCGAGTACGAACAGATTCTGCGCGGCTTTCTGGACTTCTATCGCACCTTCTTTTCGCTGGTGGCCACGGGCGAGGAAAAGATCCCGGATCGGGCCAACTTCCCCAATCAGATCAATGACGTATTACTGGCCAGCAATCACTTTCTGCGGGTCGCGCGGGACCTGCGGGAACGGGTGATCCAGGACCCGCTGTTCGCCAACGAGATCCGCTGGCGCCCCGCCTACAAGCAGATCCTGTACCGGGACGATTACGGCCGCCTGATCGTGACCATCTCGCAAAACTCGGTGGGCAACGCCATCACCGAACTCCTGGGCATCGTAGTCAACCGCCGCGAGGACGATGCCGCCTATGCGGCGATCGAACCCGGCCTGGTGGGGCGCCTGCTGGAGGCCCGTCAGCGCTTGCAGGACGCCGGGCTGGGCGAGTCGTTATCCGCCCCCTGCTGGCCGGCCAACGCCTTCGCACCCTGTCGCGGCTAACGCCTAATGCGGAACACGCAGTCCCGGGCGCCTTGTTGAATGCACTGGCTTTCGTCGATGTTCAGGCTTTCCCCGAAGGCGTCGCCCAAGCCGAGGATGATGCCGCGGGCCAGGGGACAGAGCATGCGGTCCGATTGATAGTGCATCACCAACAGATCCGCCGACTCGCGATAACTGTTCACCAGCGGCGGGCGGGCCTCGGGGCAGTCATCGCGCACCATGTGCGCGATCTGCTCCTCGGCCCGCTCCAACACCTCGAAGCTACTGCTGCTGCGCTCCGCAATTTCGCGAATATAGTCCAGCAACCGGGGGGCGACAAAACGCCCGAGGTCCGCCAGCAGATCGGACAGCGAAAGACCGCGGTCGGCGGCCAAGGCTTGGGCCTGCTCGAAAAACTCGCGGTCGGGATAGCAAGTGACCGGGAAATAGAGCTTTTCGCCGCCCGACTCGGGGGCCTGGCCTGACTTGGCGGCGTATTGCCGCAGGAAATCGAACATCATGCCGTACATGCTTGCCTCCTCCAACTTTATAATTTTCGGTTTTCGGATTTCTTGTTGTGGCTTCAGTATGGCACAAGTTCCGCCGCCCGATGCCCCGCAAGCGCGGCCGGCGGCATTGCAGAGGGGCTCGAAATGAAGATTTACCGCGTCGGCGGCTCGGTGCGCGATCAACTGCTGGGCCTGCCCTTCACCGAGCGGGATTGGGTGGTGACGGGGGCTACCGAACCACAGATGCTCGCCGCCGGCTACCGCCGGGCCGATGCCGTCTTTCCGGTATTCCTGCACCCGCAAACCGGCGAGGAATACGCCTTGGCGCGCACCGAGATCAAGGCCGGACTGGGTTACAAGGGGTTCGCGGTGCAGGCCGGGCCGCAAGTGACCCTGGAGCAAGACCTGGCCCGCCGCGACCTCACTATTAACGCCATGGCATTGGATGCCGACGGGCGCCTGATCGATCCGTTCGCCGGCCGCGGCGACCTGGACCAGGGGCTGCTGCGGCATGTCACCGCGGCCTTCACCGAGGATCCGTTGCGGCTGCTGCGCTGCGCGCGCTTTGCGGCCCAGCTGGGCCGCTGGGGTTTTCGGGTGGCCCGCGCCACCCAGGCCCTGATGCAACAGATGGCCCGGGCGGAGGAATTGGACACTCTATCCCCTGAGCGCCTGTGGCGAGAGATGCGCAAGGCCCTGGAGAGCGACCAGCCTTGGCGCTTCTTCGAGGTGTTGTCGAGTTGCGACGCACTGGGGCCTTTGATCCCCGAATTGGTCGCCGCCAAGGGCGGACCCCAGGGGCGCGACGGCGCCAATCCCGGCCTGGCGGGGTTGCGACGCCTGGCGGCGGCGGATGCCCCCCGCGGGCCGCGGTGGCCGCGACGCTTCGCGGCCGCCTTCTTCGGGGCCGTGGCAGACGACGAAATCGAGGCGCTGGGGCGACGGCTGCGGGCGGAACGAGACGGCCTGGACCTGCTCCGCACCACCCAAACCCAGGCCGCCGCCTTTGCCGCCGCCATTGGGGGCGACTCCGCGGCCGCGGCGGGGCTGTTCAAGCGCACCCGCGCCTTCCAGCACCCCGAGCGCTTTGGGGAGGCGCTGACGGTTTGGGGCGCCTGCCTGCAACCGCCCGCGGGTTCCGGGCAACGCCTGCAACGGGCCTTGCAGGCCGCGCAAGCGGTGAGCGCCGAGTCCTTGCGGGCCGCGGGCCTGGGCGGTCCGGCCCTGGGCCAGGCCCTGGAGCAGCGGCGCCGGGAGGCGATTCGAGGCGTGATGGAAGGCTGAAAAAATGAACGGAAAATCTGACCAAAAGGGCCTTTCCGTGGTAGGTTCCCCCATTCTCAGGCAGCCTCTAAGAGGCCCCCGTTGCGCGCTCGGCGCCGGACCCGCCGGCTCGGCGCCACTTGCTCCCAGCCGCTGTCGGCGGCATGATGTTGGCTCATGAGCCTTGAGCACCCCCGGTATGCGCCTCAACCCTTTGCCCACTCCTTCGCCCCGCGAAATGCCTAACAACCCAAACCCGCAACCCGAAACCACCGCGCCCGGCACCGCTGCGGCCGATCCGCCGGCCGAGCGTTCACCGGTCCTGCGCATGCTGCTGCATGCGCGGCTGTTGGGTCCTTTTCTGGTGCTGAGCCTGGGCCTGGCGGCAGAGCTGCTGGTGGGCATTGCGCTGGCGGCCGGCTTGCGCCCGGCGCAGGAACTGGCCATGCCGGCCTTGTCCCTGGCCTTGGTGACCATCGCGGCCGCGCTGGTGGGGACCCAGCGGCTGCATGGCCAGTTGCTGCAACCTTTGGTGCGGCTCGAGGAGTCGGTGGCGGACGTCTGCCAGGGCGAACCGGGGGTGAACCTGCCGCTGCAAAACGTCGGCGTGCTGGGCGATGTGATGCGCGACATCGACAGCCTCAGCGATGAGCTGACCGAAGTCTACGAAGACATGGACAACCGGGTGGCCCGCCAGACCCGGCGCCTGGCGCAACAAACGGCGTCGCTGAAGATCCTGTACGACGTGGCCGCCAGCATCAACCAGGCCAAGACCCTGGACGACCTGCTGATCCGCAACCTGCGGGTGTTGAAGAAGATGCTCAACGGGCGTTCGGCCACCGTCAAGCTAGTGAACCCGGAGGGTCGATTGCGCTTGGTGGGCAGCATCGGCGCCGACGACCGGGTGTTGAGCGAAAAGGAACAACTGCCGCTGTTTCTGTGCCGCTGCGGCAAGGTCCAATCCCATGGCGAGGTGCTGTGCGAGCAGGACCCTCGGGCCTGCTCCAGCGCCACGCGACGGCGCCTGTTCGGCCGCGACGAGGTCGAGGCGGTGGAGGTGCCGCTGATGTATCACAGCGAGCGCCTCGGCTTTTACAAGATCTATGTCGATCGTCCGGGCATTCGCGGGCGCGAGGACCTGCTCGACCTGCTGGCCACCATCGGCAACCATCTCGGCATGGCGGTGGCCAAGCAGCGTTCGGACCGGGAGGCCCGCCGCCTCTCCATTATGGACGAACGCACCACCATGGCCCATGAGCTGCACGACTCCCTGGCCCAAACCCTGGCCAGCCTGCGTTTTCAGGTGCGCATGATGGAAGAGACCCTGGTGAAGACCGGCGCGGCGGAAAGCGCCCGCAGCGAGCTGCACCGCATCCGCAATGGCCTGGACGAGGCGCATACCGAGCTGCGCGAACTGCTGAACAGCTTCCTCGCGCCCATCGATCAACGCGGGCTGGAGCCGGCGCTGGGAAAGCTGTGTCAACGCTTCCGCCAGGAGACAGGCATTCAGATCTTCTTCCAACGCGACTGCCGCCACATCGACCTCAGCGCCTCGGAAGAGATCCAAATCTTTCGCATCGTGCAGGAATCCCTGGTAAACATCCGCAAGCACGCCCAGGCGCATACGGTGCGGGTGCTGCTCACCTGTCGGCAGAAGGACAGCTACCTGCTGCTGATCGAGGACGACGGCGTGGGCTTCGACGACGCCAAGCCCAAGGGCAAGCCCGGAGAGCACATCGGGCTATCGATCATGGAGGAGCGGGCGCGGCGCCTGGGGGGCGAAATGCGCATCGAAAGCGAGCCCGGCGAAGGCACGCGGGTGGAATTGACCTATAATGCCCGCTCCAAGAAGCCCCAAGAGAAGGCGGTTTGATGCGCGTCCTGTTGATCGATGACCATGCCCTGTTCCGAATCGGCCTCCAGGAGCTGCTGGAGCGCCGCGGCATCGACGTGGTGGCCGCGATGGCCGGCTGCCAGGAGGGTATCGACAAGGTCGAAGAACTCCAGCCCGACGTGGTGCTGCTGGACATGCGGATGCCGGAGATGAACGGCCTGGAGGTGCTGCGGCGCATCCGCGAACGCAAGCTCGGCATGCCGGTGGCGGTGCTCACCACCTCGCGCGAGGAGGAGGACGTCATCAATTCGGTGCAACACGGGGCCCAGGGCTACCTGCTCAAGGACATGGAGCCCGACGAACTGGTCACCGCGCTGGACGACATACTGGCCGGGCACACCGTAGTGGCCAAGGAACTCACCGGCATCCTGGCCAAGGCCGTGGTGCAAGGCGACACCCAGGCCCAGGCGCAGGAACAGGCCGGCGGCGCCTTTGCCGACCTCACCCCGCGCGAGCGCGAAATCCTCTGCCTGCTGGCCGACGGCCAGAGCAACAAGGTCATCGCGCGCAACCTCGGCATCTCCGACGGCACCGTAAAGCTGCATGTAAAGGCCATCCTGCGCAAGCTGAGCGTCCACTCTCGGGTAGAGGCCGCGGTGATGGCGGTGGAGCAAGACCTGTGCGCCCGCGGCTGAGGCTTGCGTTCGATCAATGCCCGCCCGCCCCCAGGCAGGCAAAGCTTCACCGCAGGCGGACGCGCGGTTCGTCGCTAAAACCCCCGCCTGGACCAAACCCGTAATCCGAGGAACCCCGTCATGATGAAGTTCATCGAACTGATCCGCAATTGCCTGACCGACATCAAGGAGGTCATGCCCTGGGATCTGCAAGAGCGGCTGGAGGCCAATCCCGAGCTGCTGATCATCGACGTTCGCGAGCCCGACGAATTCGTCGCCATGCATATCAAGGGCTCGCTCAACGTGCCCCGCGGCATCCTCGAATCCGCCTGCGAATGGGACTTCGAGGAGACGACGCCGGAGTTGGTGCGGGCGCGCGACCGGGAGGTGGCGGTGGTCTGCCGCTCGGGCTATCGCAGCGTGCTCGCCACCCACTCCCTGCAGGTGCTCGGCTACCGCAACGTGTACTCCCTGAAGACCGGCCTGCGCGGCTGGAAGGACTACGAACTGCCGCTGCAGGACCAGCACGGCCAGGCCGTGGACCTCGACTACGCCGACGAATACTTCACCCCCGACCTGCGCGAGGACCAAAAGCGCCCGGCGGACTGGGCCTAATGCGCCTGCGCTTAAATACCCATTCTAACCCCATGAAAACCGATAAGCTTTTCTACCAGGTCTTTCCTGAGCATCCGGCCCTCGCGTTCGAGCTGGCCGGGTTGCCTCTGCCGCCGGATGGCGCCTATCGTCAAAGATCCATCGAGGTCAAAGAAACCAGCTTTCGCCTCGACGAAGCCGAAGTCCCCAAGGCCGCGCGCGAGCTTTCCGAGAGGCTCGATGAGCGGCCCTCCAGTTTCGACCTCAGGCAGGTCCTGGAACTGATCGAAATCTTCGTCGTCTATAAACTGCCTCAGCTGAGCTTAGAGGGCATTCGCGCCATGTTGAACTTCAACGATATTAGCCTTCAAGAGACTGCGTTCTACAAGGATGTCTTTGGCAAAGGACACCTAGAGGGATGCCAAGAAGGACGCCAGGATGAGGCTGCCCAACTGGTCCTTCGCCAGCTCAAGCGCCGCCACGGCGCCACGGCTGAAGGCTATGCCCGCCGTCTCGCGGACCTCTCCCTGTTCCAACTCGAACAGCTCAGCTTGGACCTCTTGGACTTCCAGGGCCTGGCCGACCTAGAGACCTGGCTGGAATCGCCCCCCAGGCACCCCGGCAAACAAGGAATAAAGATGCGGATCAGAGTCGATATCGATAGCTTGGCGCAAAGCATCCGGAACTGACCGCCCATGCACCTGCATTTAAACCCCATCGGCGGCCTGGCCGGCGACATGTTCTGCGCCGCCCTGTTGGATTTAGCGCCCGCTCTGCTGCCGGAACTGCGGGCCGTAATCGCCGCCCTGAACCCGCCGCCGGGGCTGGACGTGGACCTGGAAACGGCCCCCGGCCACCTGCACGGGCGCCGGTTTCGGGTGCGATTGCCCGAGACCGCGTCGCCGGCCCACCACCACACCCACTACAGCCACATCCGCACCCTATTGGACGCGGCGCCGCTGCCGCTAAAGGTGCGGGATCAGTCCCAGGCCATCTTCCGCCGTTTGGCCGAGGCCGAGGCCTTCGTGCATGGCGTGGAACCGGATGCCGTCAGCTTCCACGAGGTGGGCAATTGGGACTCCATCGTGGATATCGTCGGCGCCGCCTTCCTGCTCGACCGCCTAAAGATCCGCACCCTCAGCACCGAACCCTTGCCCCGCGGCGGCGGCCGCGTGCATAGCGAGCACGGCTGGCTACCCGTGCCGGCCCCGGCCACCGCCAAGCTATTGGAAGGCCTGCCGCTGTTCGACGACGGCGTCGCCGGCGAACGCATCACCCCCACTGGCGCGGCCATCCTGCGCGCCCTGACCCCGGGCCTAAACAGCGCCCCCGCAGGCCGGCTGCAAGGCACGGGCTATGGCTTCGGCACACGCCGACTCGACGGCATCCCCAACTGCGTCCAGGCCCAGCTGCTGGAGACCGAGGCGCCCCCGCAGGGCTATCGGCAAGCGGATTCGGTGTTGGAGATCCTGTTCGAGGCGGACGACCAAAGCGCCGAGGACCTGGCCGCCGGCCTGGAGCGCATTCGCGCCCAGGATGGCGTGCTGAGTGTGATCAGCCTGGCCGCTTTGGGCAAGGCCGGACGGCTGGTGCAACAGGTCCAGATCCTGGGCCGCCCCGAGGCGCAGGAGGCGCTGTTCGACCACTGTTTTCGCGAAACCGCCACCATCGGCCTGCGCTACCGCGAGACCCGCCGCTGGGTGCTGCGGCGGCGCGAGGCGCGGGTCGAGGTGGGCGGCCGCATGCTCGGGGTCAAGGTTTGCGAGCGACCCGACGGCCCCACCGCCAAGGCCGAAAACCGAGACCTGAAGGGCGTGGCCGGACACGCCGAACGCCGCCGTCTCGCACAGATGGCGGAAACGAGCATTTTGCAGCAAAATAGGGACGATGAAACCGCTTAATGTAAGAACCCGCCGGCTCGAAACGCTACTCCAGCTCCTGGCCCCGTTGCGGGTGGCGGTGAGCGGCGGCGTGGACAGCCTGACCCTGGCCCTAATCGCCGCCCGCCTCCCGACGCCGGCGCCGACCCTGTTTCATGCCGTGTCGCCGGCGGTGCCGCCGCAGGCCACCGCCCGCGTTCAGGCCGTCGCCGCCCGCGAGGGCTGGGACCTGCGAATCATCGACGCCGGCGAGTTCGACGACCCCGACTACCGGCGAAACCCCTACGACCGCTGCTTTCACTGCAAAGACAACCTATATGCCGCCATCGCCGCTCAGGGTGCGGGCGTCATCGCCTCCGGGGCCAACCTCGACGACCTGGACGACTACCGCCCGGGGCTTAAGGCGGCCGAACAGCACCGCGTGCGCCACCCCTTCGTAGAGGCGGAGCTGCGTAAGGACGACATCCGCCGCCTCGCCCGCGAGCTGGGATACCCGGACCTGGCGGCACTGCCCGCCTCGCCCTGCCTCGCCAGCCGCATCCACACCGGCATCCGCATTCGGCCCGAACAGTTGCGCTTCGTGCATCAGGTGGAGCTGCAATTGCAACAGGCCCTGCAACCCGCGGCGGTGCGTTGCCGCATTCGCCCCGACGAAATCGCCATTGAGCTGGACCCGCAGGCGCTGCAACGGCTTAACGGCGATCAAACCGCCTGGCTCGCCCGCATTCAGACCCTGGCCGCCGATCAGGGCCTGCCGGCCCGGGTGCGGTTCGAGCCCTACCGCATGGGGAGCGCCTTTGTCGCCTCTTAATCCCAACCCGCCGTTCACTCAGGACACGGTGCTCGACTTCCGCCGCGCCGAGCGCACCGGGCTGAGCGAGGCGGTATTCTGCGTCCGCAAGAGCCCGCAACAGATCGCCCGCATCCTGGAGAGCTTCGCCCAGCGCGACACCGCCTGCCTGCTCACCCGGCTGGACCCGGAAAAGCTCGCGCCCATACCGCCGCAACTCACCGCCCGCCTGGACTATGACCCCCTGTCGCGCACCGGCGTATTCCTCGACCCCAAACCCCAGCCGCGCCCCACGCCGGTGGCCATCGTCAGCGGCGGCACCTCCGACGCCCCGGTGTGCGCCGAGGCCGCACGCACCCTGGCCTTTTACGGCGTCCGCACCACCCTGATCCAGGACGTGGGGGTCACCGGCCTGTGGCGCTTGATGGAACGGCTGGAGGAAATCCGCCGTTTCCCCATCGTAATCGCAGTGGCCGGCATGGAGGGGGCCCTCTTCTCGGTGCTCGGCGGCCTGGTGGATGCGGTGCTGATCGCCGCCCCCACCTCGGTCTCCTATGGCGTAGGCGCGGACGGCGAACTGGCCCTGCACTCGGCCCTGGGCTCCTGCGCCCCCGGCCTGCTCACGGTGAATATCGATAACGGCTATGGCGCCGCCTGCGCCGCGCTGCGGATTATGAACCAATGGCAACGGGCGCCCGTAGCGGACTGAATCGCTCGGCCGCCGTTGGGATCTCTCAATCCATCCCCATTTGGTGTAAACTTAAGCGTTTTGCTGGCCTTCACAGGAGCTGAAATTGGAACCGATCCGGGGCACGACGATTCTTTCGGTCCGCCGCGGCGGGAGCGTGGTCATCGGCGGCGATGGCCAAGTCTCGCTGGGCAACACCGTAATGAAGGGTAATGCACGCAAGGTGCGCCGGCTCTATAAGGGCCAGGTGATAGCGGGCTTCGCCGGGGCCACCGCCGACGCCTTCACCCTGTTCGAGCGCTTCGAGGGCAAACTTGAAAAGCATCATGGCCACCTCACCCGCGCCGCGGTGGAGCTGGCCAAGGACTGGCGCACCGACCGCATGCTGCGGCGCCTAGAGGCGCTGCTGTGCGTGGCCGACGCCCAGGCCTCGCTGATCCTCTCGGGCACCGGCGACGTAATCGAGCCCGAGCCCGAAGGCAGCCTGATGGCCATCGGCTCCGGCGGCCCCTTCGCCCAGGCCGCGGCCCGCGCCCTGCTCGACAACACCGAGCTGGGGGCGCGCGAGATTGTGGAGCGCGGGCTCTCCATCGCGGCCGACATCTGCATCTACACCAATCACAACCTGGTGCTCGAAGAGCTGGAAACCGACGACGAGGGCTGACCCCCATCGAACCCCCGAGACCTGACCCAAGGGCGCATCCCGAACATGTCCGAAATCACCCCCCAACAGATCGTTCGCGAGCTGGACAAACACATCATCGGCCAAGCCGCGGCCAAGCGCTCGGTGGCCATCGCGCTGCGCAACCGCTGGCGACGCTCCCAGGTGCAGCCCGAAGCACTGCGCCCCGAGATCACGCCCAAGAACATCCTGATGATCGGCCCCACCGGCGTGGGCAAGACCGAAATCGCCCGTCGCCTGGCGCGCCTGGCCAATGCCCCCTTCATTAAGGTGGAGGCCACCAAGTTCACCGAAGTGGGCTATGTCGGGCGCGACGTGGAGTCCATTATCCGCGACCTCGCCGACTCGGCGGTGAAAATGGTCCGCGAACAAGAAATGGAAAAGGTCCGCGACAAGGCCGCCGAGGCCGCCGAAGAGCGGCTGCTCGACGCCCTGCTGCCGCGCCCCAGCACGCCCACGAGCTGGGAACAGGAGGCCGAGCCCGCGCCCAAGGACAGCTCCGGCACCCGCGAAAAGTTTCGCCAGCGCATCCGCGACGGCCAAATGGACGACAAGGAAGTGGAAATCGAGGTCTCCGGGGCCTCGGTGGGGGTGGAGATTATGGCCCCGCCCGGCATGGAGGAAATGACCAATCAACTCCAGGGGCTGTTTCAAAACCTCGGCAGCAACCGCACCCGCAAGCGCAAACTGCGAATCAAGGACGCACTCAAGATCCTGGAAGACGAAGAGGCCGCCAAGCGGGTGAACGAAGAGGACCTCAAGCTACGCGCACTGGAGATGGTGGAGCAAAACGGCATCGTGTTCTTGGACGAGCTGGACAAGGTGGCCAGCCGCTCGGAATACGGCGGCCCCGACGTCTCCCGCGAGGGCGTGCAGCGCGACCTGCTGCCGCTGGTGGAAGGCTGCACGGTCTCCACCAAGCACGGCTCGGTGCGCACCGATCATATCCTGTTCATCGCCTCCGGGGCCTTCCACCTGTCCAAACCCTCGGACCTGATCCCGGAGCTTCAGGGCCGCCTGCCCATTCGGGTCGAGCTGACGGCGTTAAACACCGAAGACTTCGTACGCATCCTGACCGAGCCCGACGCCTCCCTCACCGCCCAGTACCGAGCCCTGCTGGCCACCGAACAGGTGGGCCTGGAATTCACCGCGGACGGCCTCAAGCGCATCGCCGAAATCGCCTGGCAGGTGAACGAAAGCACCGAAAACATCGGCGCCCGCAGGCTGCACACGGTGATGGAGCGGCTGCTCGAAAGCATCTCCTACACCGCCTCGGAGGCGCCCAACTCGGCCGTCACCATCGACGCCCAGTACGTGGACAACAACCTCTCGGAACTCGCGGGCAACGAGGATCTAAGCCGCTTCATCCTGTAGACGCCGACCCGAATCGCGCTATGTCAGCTCGCAAGGCGCCAGGCGTACAGCCGCCGCGCTCAAGGAGCGGAGGCAAGCGACCTTAGGCGCTTTGGGAACGCAGAGCGGGAGGGGGAACGCAGGGCGCGCGGGGTTTAGGCTCGTTCCCAGGGTCTCCCTGGGAATGCCTGTCTTGCAGGCCCCAGCTTGCCGAATGGCTCGGCAAGCTGGGCATCCAAGACCCGCCCCCCAGGCTTGCAGCCTGAGACCCAGCTGCGTTTCGGGCCTAGAGGCAAAGCGGCGTCATCCCGGCGCCGGCGGACCAAGGCTGAAGATTAGCGGAAAAAACGCTTTAGGGTGCGCGACACCCAGGAGCCATCCTTGCGGATGTCCTGCATATTGCGCAGCACCTGCGACGCGTAATCCCGGTCTTCGTTCTTAATGTGATTGAACAGCCACTTGGTCAGCATATAGTGGACCTCTTCGGTCACGTCTTCGCCGTTGTGATGCCGCTCCACGAAGCTGCTCACCCGCTCCACAAAAAGCTGATGCACCCGCTTGTGCGGATCCAGGAACGGATACTCGGCCTTTTCCATCAGGCTCTCCTCGAACGCGAAGTGGGAGATGGTATAATCTACCAGCTCGCCCAACACCTCGCCGGCCAATTCCCGATCGCCCTCCTCGCGGGCGACATTCAGCTCGTTGATGTACTGCACGATACGCAGGTGCTGAGAATCGATGATATCGATCCCGGTGCTCAACTCCTTCGACCATTCCAAATGCGCCATGACCGCCTCCCGGATACGCTGATTTCAAAAAGCCCGCTACCGAGCAACCGAATCCGGCGCGCATCCGTCTCCCGCCCCGATCCTGCTCAGCCCCAGAACACACCCCGGGTATTTTGCATCGCCGCTGAATCCGCCTTCCTTGATCTTCGACAAACCCCGAAATCGTTCGTCCCCACGATTCTACGCCAAAATCCCCACAATACCCATTAAATTTAATGCCTGCGCCCTCTGCGTTCCTGACTGGCGTTGTTGCCGTTATTTATGCGCAGGCGTACTAGGGACGCATCGAACGCCGCGGGCGCAGCGCGGTTATTGCCTTAAAAGCTCGAGCGGCGTCTGACGGTTGGTGAATCGGCTACTCAGCCCCGTTACGGACCCAAGGGGTTCCATCCGCCGCCGGGTCGAGCACCACCTCGCCCGCTCGCAGCGGTCGAATGCCCGCCGCCGGAATCGCCTCGCCCGCCCGCCAACGCGCCACCGCGTCCCGCTTGCCCGCGCCGGTGACCAAAAACAGCAGCAAGCGGCAGTCGCCCAGCGTCCCGGCGCTCAGACTCACCCGTTCCGGCGGCGGCTTGGGGGCATCATGCACCGGCAGCGCCAACGGTCCCGGCGGGTGGGCCTGGCCGGGAAACAGGCTGGCCGTATGCCCGTCCTCGCCCAAGCCCAACAGCACCACATCGAACAACGGCCCCTGGGGCCGGCGCAACCCCTCCAGCAAAGCGCCATAGTGCCGCGCCCCCGCCTCCGGCCCCGCCTCCGCCGGGATCGGGCGGACATTCCCCGCCGGTATCGCCACCCGATCCAACCAGGCCGCCGCCGCCATCCGGCTATTGCGCTCGGCATCCCCCGGCGGCAGGCAACGCTCGTCGCCAAAGAACACCTGCCACGCCGACCACTCCAGCGCCATCCCGGCCAGCAGCCCATAGCAGGCCTCGGGCGTGCCGCCGCCGGCCAGCACGATACGAAATTCCCCGCGGGCGGCAATCGCCGCCTCCGCGGCTTCCACAATCCGATCACGGGCGTATTCCGCCACCGCCAGCGCCGTCGGTCGGGTTTTCCACTGCATCATGTCGCCCCTCGCTGTTCGAACGTTTCAAAGACACCGAGGACGCAACGCCCCCTGCGCCATCTCTGCGGTCTCTGCATTCCCTACTCGTCGTCCCCCAAATTCGCCTCGGGTTCCAGGCTGTGGCGCCAATGCTGGGTCTCCTTCTCGAACAGGCGCCGACTGCCATCCGGCCCCCAGCTGCCGGCGGGATAGGTGTGGATAAAGTCCCGCTCGGTGGACCAAACACGCAGGATGGGGTCCACCACTCGCCAGGCGTATTCCACCTCGTCGTAGCGCAAAAACAACGAGCGGTCGCCGCGGATTACATCCAATAGCAGCTCTTCGTAGGCGTCGTTACCCGTTTCGTGCGGGTTGCGCAGGCTGGCCTCCAGGCTGCTTTGGCGGGTCTTCATGGTCAGGCCCGGCTCCTTGACGGTCATCTCCATGCGAATGCACTCGCAGGGCTGAATGCCCATTAACAGCCAGTTCTGACGCATGGCATCCACCTGGGTGCCTTGAAAGAACTGCTGCGGCGGGTGGCGAAAACAGATGGAAATCAGCGACTGGCTCTGCTGCATGCGCTTGCCGGTGCGCAGATAAAAGGGCACGCCGCGCCAGCGCCAGTTGTCGATATACAGCTTGAGCGCGGCATAGGTCTCCGTCACCGACTCCCGCGGCACGTTTTCCTCTTGCAGGTAACCGCAGGCCCGCTCGGTCCCGATACGGCCCTCGGTGTACTGGGCGCGAAAGGCGTGGGCATGCACCGCGCTTTGCGGGATCGGCCGCACGGATTTCAGCACCTTGACTTTTTCGTCGCGCAGGGATTCGGCGTCCATGGCCGCCGGGGGCTCCATGGCCACTAGGGTCACCAGTTGCAGCAGGTGGCTCTGAATCATGTCCCGCAGGGCGCCGGCGCCTTCGTAGAAGGCCGCGCGGCTGCCCACGCCGAGGGTTTCGGAGTGGGTGATCTGCACATGATCGATGTAGTTACGGTTCCACAGGGGTTCCATTAGGGTGTTGGCAAAGCGGTAGACCAACAGGTTCTGCACCGTGCCCTTGCCGAGGTAATGGTCGATGCGGTAGATCTGCTCCTCTCTCAGGTATCGGGCCAGCCCCTGTTGCAGGGCCTGGGCGCTTTCGAGGTCGTAGCCGAAGGGCTTTTCGATCACCACCCGCCGCCAGCCGTGCTGCTCCTGTAACAGATCGGCCCCATGCAGCCGTCGGCACACCGGGCCGAACTGGTCCGGGGCGATGGCCATATAAAAGGCCACATCCGGCGGGAAGGGCGTTTCGCCGTCGATCAGCCGCTGCAAGCGGGCGTACATCTCGTCCTCCGCGAGGTCGCCCTTGAAATAGTCCAGGCGCGCCGCGAAGCGCCCGAACAGGCCGTCGTCCAGGCCGCCGCGGGCCTTGGCCGAGACCCAGCTCCGCACTTGATCGATAGTGTGGTCGCGGTCCCAGTCGCGCCGCCCCACCAGCAGGATGCGGCTGTCCTGGGGCAGCTTGCCGGCCTCCTCTAGGTGGTAGAGGGCGGGCATCAGCTTAACCCGGGACAGATTGCCGGTGGCCCCGAAGATCACATAGGTGCAGGGTGCTGTAGGCATCATTCAGACCTCGTAGCTGGAGGAAGAGGCCGCGCCGCCGCTGCCGATCCAATCGGTGTGAAAGAACGCCCCGCGCGGCCGGTCCACCCGCTCGTAGGTGTGGGCCCCAAAGTAGTCGCGCTGGGCCTGCAAGATATTGGCGGGCAGGCGGGCGCTGCGGTAGCCGTCGAAAAAGCTCAGGGCCGAGCCGAAGGCGGGCAACGGGATGGCGCGCTCGATCCCCCGCACCAAGGTGCGGCGCCAACCGCCTTGGGCCAGTTTGATGGCGTCTTGGAAGAAACGATCCAGTAGCAGGTTCTCCAGCTGGGGATTGGCCTCGTAGGCGGCCTTGATATTGCCGAGAAAGCGGCTGCGGATGATGCAGCCGCCGCGCCACATCAGCGCGATGTTGCCGTAACTCAGGTTCCAGCCGTATTCCCCCGCGGCCTCGCGCATCAGCATATAGCCCTGGGCATAGGAGACGATCTTGGAGGCGTACAGGGCCTGCTCCAGGTCCGCCAGGGCGGCGTCTAGGTCGCCGTCGAAGGCCGGGCGTTCGGTCTTGCCGTAGGCGCTCTCGGCCCGCTCGCGCTGCGCCTTGATCGCCGACAGGCAGCGGGCGAACACCGCCTCGCCGATCAGGGTCAGGGGCACGCCCAGGTCCATGGCGCTGATGCCGGTCCACTTGCCGGTGCCCTTCTGGCCGGCGGCGTCCAGGATCTTGTCCACCAACGGGGCCCCGTCCGCGTCGCGCTCGGCCAGAATCTCGGCGGTAATCTCAATCAGGTAGGAGTCGAGCACCCCTTGATTCCAGCGCGCGAACACCGCGCGAATGGCCTCCACGTCCATACCGAAGCCCTCGCGCATCAGGTGATAGGCCTCGGCGATGAGCTGCATATCGCCGTATTCGATGCCGTTATGCACCATCTTCACATAGTGCCCGGCGCCCTCTTCGCCCACCCACTGGCAGCAGGGCTCGCCGTCGGCCTCGGCGGCGATGGCCTGGAGGATGGGCCGAATCTCGGGCCAGGCCTCGGGGTTGCCGCCGGGCATAATGGAGGGGCCGTTACGCGCGCCCTCTTCGCCGCCCGAGATGCCCGAGCCCACGAAGCGGATGCCCTTTTCCGCCAGCGCCCGCACCCGCCGGGTGGTGTCGGTGAAGCGGGAGTTGCCGCCGTCGATAATGATGTCGCCCGGCTCCAGGTGCGGCAGTAGCTGATCGATAAAGGCGTCCACCGCCTCCCCGGCGCGCACCATCAGCATCAGCTTGCGCGGCCGCTTCAGGTGTGCGGCAAGCTCTTCAATGGTATAGGCGGGCCGAATCGCCGTGCCCTTGGCCGCCCCGTCCATAAAGCCCTCGGTGCGCGAGGCGGTGCGGTTGTAGGCCGCCACCTTAAAGCCATGATCGTTCATGTTCAGGGCCAGGTTCTGGCCCATCACCGCCAGCCCGATGAGGCCAATATCCGCGTCCGCCATAATGTTTACCCTTGATTAGTGTTTGGATGGGCTAGAAGTTAGGGCATTTGCGCAGGGGATACAATGGCAAAAGCGCCGCCGCGCCGCTGGAATCCCGTCGGCAACCTTCGTCCGCCCCCGCAAACCCGCCGCGGGGGCGGCCTGCAACCGCGACAACCCCGCCCGGCCGAGGACCGATCATCGCGGATGCAATCCGCTCCCACATTCGGGCCGATCATCGCGGATGCAATCCGCTCCCACATTCGGGCCGATCATCGCGGATGCAATCCGCTCCCACCTTCGGGCCAGGCGGCCTGGCGAGGTTGGAGTGGCGGACAGGCACCCCCCGGAACGCCGGGGCGATTATGCAACCCCCCCTCTGCGCGCTCTGCGATGCTCTGTGTTCTCTGCGCTCCTAAATGGTGTTGTTTCCGCTATTTGAGCACGGCCGCACGAGCGGCCCCGCCCATGCAAGATCCCGGCAACCCGCCTGTCATCATCCGGTTGCGTCGTCGCCTTATACTGCGCTGATGGGCAATCGGGAGGTTCGCGATGCAATGGGTATTCAATCTGGCCGTCTCCATCGGTCTGTTCGCGCTGGTCGGCTCGGCCCCGTTACGGGCCGATGATCCAACGCCGTTTCGGCTGGCGGTAATCAATGAACGGGCGCAGCACCCGAGCTACACCTTTGAGCTTTACCAGCCTCTGATTCAGGAACTCAAAGCGCGCCTGGCGCCGGCCGGCATCGTCCCGTCGCTGGTGGCGGCGGCGGATCCGACGGCCCTAACCAAGCTGACCCGTGAGGGCGCCGCGGACGCGGTGATGGAGAGCCTGTTCATTCAATCCCGGCTGACGCCGTCCTTCGAACCCTGGCTAGTCCCGGTGCGCAAGGGCGAACGGGCGGTGCATTCGGTATTCTTCACCGCGCCCCACAGCGACATCCGCACCCTGGAAGACCTGCAAGGCCGGACGCTCGCCTTCGAGAGCCCGCGCTCCACCTCGGCCTACGCGATCCCCAAGGCCTACCTGAAGGCCCGGGGGTTGCGACTGGTCTCGGCGGACAGCGAGCATCCGCCGCCGGACGCGGTGCGCTATCGCTTCGCCGGCGACGAACGCACCCAGGGCTACTGGGTGGCGCTCGGGCAAGCCGAGGCCGGGGTCTTCAACAACGACGACTGGGCCAAACTGTCCAGCGGGGTGCGCCTGCGCCTGCGGGCGTTCGCCCGCACGCCGCCAATGATCCGCTGGCTATTAACGGTGCGAACGGATCTCGATCCAGCGCTGCGGGAGACCATCGCCCAAACCCTAATGGAACTGCACCAGGACCCCGAGGGTTTGGCGGCCATGCAAAAAGGATTGATTTCGCGCTTCGACCCGCTCACCCCCGCGGACCGCGCCAGCATTGCGCAAAGCCGCACCCTGCTGCGGCATTTGGACCCTTGAACACAGCACCGAAATCAGCATGCGCCTAGCCCTGAAATACACCCTGCTGCTGGGCCTGGGCAATGTGACCTTACTGGTGCTGGTGATGCTAATGACCCATTTCTCCCTGCATCAAGAGGTCTCGGGGCTCCGGGAGCGTTTCGACGCCGCGGCCCGCGCCGATCACCAACGCCTGGCGGAGACCCATGCGCGCAGCGCCGTGGCCTTGATCCGCCATCGGCTGTTCGACCCGCTGTTCGACAAGCGGGTGGGCGAGTTGGAGCGCATCATTCGCCATGACTTGGCGGCCTGGCCCGGCGTGCGCCGGGTCCTGATCGCCGACGCCGAAGGCCTTCTGCTGACCGACGGCAGCCTGAGCAACCAGGATTTTCTCACGCCGCTGGCCCTGCCCGCTAAGCCATCCACGGACCAAGATTTCCAGCTAACGCCCGCGGACTACGGCTTTCGGCTCAGCTTCCCGGTCGCGGTGGAAAACACCTTGGCGGGCCATGTAGTGATAGAACTGGAAGACGGCGAGCTGCACCAGCGCTTGCAGCGGCAGCGAACCCTGGTGGAGGAGAGCTTCAACGAGCTGCACGCCACCATGCATCGCACCGGGCTGCTCAGCACCCTGTTGATCGCACTCATCGGCGCCCTGTTCTCCTACCGCCTATCGAAGACCTTATCGCACCCCTTGCGCGCGCTCATGCGCTCGGCCGAGCGCATGACCAACGGCGACCTGACCCACCGCATTGCGGGCGGCCCGAACAACGACCTCGGGGACCTGACCGCCGCCTTCAACCGCATGGCCGAGTCGCTGCAACGCAACACCCTGCTGCTACAGAACGAAATCGCCGAACGCCGCCGCACCGAAGAACAACTGCGTTACTCCCGCGACTGCGCGGAAAGCGCGAACCAGGCCAAAAGCGCCTTTCTCGCCCACATGAGCCACGAGCTGCGCACGCCGCTGACCGCGATCCTCGGCTTCGGCCAACTGATGGATGGCGACCCGCACCTGCATCCGTCCCTGCGCAAACCGCTCGCCACCATCCAGCGCAGCGGAGAACACCTGCTGGCGGTGATTAACGACGTCCTGGATGCGGCCAAGACCGAAGCCGGCAAGACCGAACTGCACCCCGAGGATTTCGACCTGCATCAGTTGCTTGAAGGCCTGAGCGAAATGCTCGGCTTTCGCGCCGGCGAAAAGGGCCTGCGCTTTCATTTGACCTGGAAGGACGACCTGCCCCGCCAGGTACGCGCAGATGTCCGCAAACTGCGCCAAATATTGCTAAATTTGCTCGGCAACGCGGTGAAATACACCGAACAAGGCGGCATCTACTTGCGCGCAGAGACCGAAACGCCGCCCCAGGCGCACGCGCTTCGGCTGTATTTTGAAGTGGAAGACACCGGCATCGGCATCACCGCAGAGCAATTGCCGCACCTCTTCGAGCCCTTTTACCAAACGCCGGAGTGCAGCCTGCGGCGCGACGGCACCGGGCTGGGACTCACCATCTCCCGCCAGTATGTACAGCTCATGGGCGGCGAAATCCAGGTGCGCAGCCGCCCCCGCCAAGGCTCCCGCTTCAGCTTTTCCATCGACGCGGCCGCCGCGACACGGCCGCCCGCAACGCCGGAAATCGAACCCGGCGTCCAAGTCACAGGCCTGGCCGAGGGGCAGCCGCGCTATCGGCTCTTAATCACCGACGACGACGCCCTCAGCCGCCAACTGCTGGTCGAGATGCTGCGCCCGCTGGGCTTTGAGGTGCGCGAATGCGCCAATGGCCGCGAGGCGGTGCAGGCCGCGCGCGACTGGCGCCCGCACTTAATCTGGATGGACCTGCAAATGCCCGAACTCGACGGCCGCCAGGCCACAGCAGCCATCCGCGCCTTGCCAAACCCGACACCGCGCCCGGTGATAGCGGCCCTAAGCGCCTGCGTATTCGCCAACAAGCGCGACGACCTGCTGCACGCCGGCTTCGACGAATGGCTGCACAAACCCTATTGCCGTAACGAAATCTTCGCCGTGCTCACACGGCGCCTGGGCGTGCGCTACCGCTACGCCGCCCATCGGCCGGCGCAAAACACCACCAGCCCCTACCCCCTGTCCTCGGCCGGCCTCAGCCGCCTGCCCCCGGCATGGCGCAAGGCCTTCGCCGACGCCATCCCCGACCTCGACCGCGAGCGCCTGCTACAAATGCTCGACGAACTCAAAGACGCCCCCATCGCCTCAGCCCTGCGCCAGCGCGTGGAGATCTATGCCTATGATGAATTACTACGACTCTTCGAAGCCGCCGAATAAAGGCGACCAACCGCCGCCCGCCACCCACGCCGCGGGCGACATCCTGTTGGTGGACGACAACCCCGCCAACCTAGCGCAGCTGTCCGATCTGCTCAGCGGCCGCGGCTACCAGGTGCGCGCCTCGCCCAGTGGCGCGCTGGGGCTCAGGGCCGCCCGGCGCCGGCCGCCGGACCTGATTCTGCTCGACATCATGATGCCGGATCAAGACGGCATCGAGGTCTGCCGCACCCTAAAGGCCGATCCCGCCCTAGCCCCCGTGCCGGTGATCTTCATCAGCGCCTTGCAGGAAAGCCGAGACAAGCTCAAGGCCTTTGATGCCGGCGGCGTGGACTTCATCACCAAGCCCTTCGACTTCAGTGAGGTGCTCAGCCGCGTGCGCACCCACCTCCAGCTCTATCGCCTGCAACGACAACTGGAAAACCAAAATCAGCGCTTGGAGCAACGGGTGGCGGAACGCACCGCGGAGCTGGAGCAGTCGCGCGAGAAATTCGCCAAGGCCTTCCAACAGGCCCCGGTGATGGTGGCCTTAAGCGAACTCCAGGG
Organism: Gammaproteobacteria bacterium; assembly: GCA_011389885.1. Lineage (GTDB taxonomy): Bacteria > Pseudomonadota > Gammaproteobacteria > Chromatiales > Chromatiaceae > JABBTK01. Next base: position 74,769 of record JAABTK010000002.1, read on the forward strand.
CGGCCGCTTCCGCGAAGTAAATCAAACCCTATGCCGCAAATCCGGCTTCACCGCAGACGAACTGCTGGGGCGAACCGCGTCGGAAATGGGCCTGGTCAGCGCCGCGGACGAAAGGCAAGTGGAACGCCGGTTGCGCAGACACGGGCAAATCCACGGCATGGGCCTGACCCTGAACGCACGCTCGGGCAAGCAGCGCGAATGCCAGCTATTCGCCCAAACCCTGCGCATCGGCCAAGAGCCCTGCGCGGTGATCCTGCTAGAGGACATGAGCAAGCATAACAAGACCGAACGCAAACTACGCCGGGCCAAACAAAGCGCCGAGGCCGCCAACCAGGCCAAGAGCGCCTTCCTCGCCAACATGAGCCACGAACTGCGCACCCCGTTGAACAGCATCCTGGGTTACGCCCAGGTATTGCAGACCCGCCCCGACGTCGGCCCCGAGGCCCGCCGGCGCCTGGAGGTGATGCAACGCAGCGGCCAATACCTGCTGACCCTGATTAACGACCTGCTAGACCTGACCAAGATCGAACTCAACCGGGTCGAATTGTCGTTCGAGACCATGGAGCTAAAAGGCCTGCTCGACTCCCAGGTCGAGCTGTTCAGCCTGCGCGCCCGCCAAAAAGGCATCGGCTTTCGTATGGAAATCCGTAGCGAACTGCCGCCACTACTGCGAACCGACGAACGCAGGCTGCGCCAAGTGCTGATCAACCTGCTGAGCAACGCCGTCAAATTCACCGAAAAAGGCGAAGTCACATTAGCGGTGAGCTATCATCAAGGCCATCTGTTAATCGAGGTCACCGACACCGGCATCGGCATCCCCGAAGACCGACTCGACCAGGTGTTCGAGCCCTTCGCGCAAGCCGGCGAGCGCAACTATCGCGCCCAAGGCACCGGCCTGGGGCTGACCATCACCCGCCGACTCCTAAAGCTCATGGGCGCCGAGCTGGAGGCGGAAAGCCGCCCCGGTCACGGCAGCCGATTCTCCATCCGCATCCCGGCCCCGCCGGTCCTGCGCCAGGACCACACCCCGAAGCATGCGCCGCCGCTTGCAGTCGCCGGTTATCGCGCCCTGTCGCCACTCCCCCCCGCGGCCCGTTTTCGCGTGCTGGCGACGGACGACGACACCGACAACCGCAACCTATTGCGGGAATGGTTAGAGCCGCTGGGGTTCGAGGTCTTGGAGGCCGCTAATGGCTGGGAGGCCGTGCGCACCGCCACCGCCGCCCATCCGCATATAATCCTAATGGACCTGGTGATGCCCGAAATGGACGGCCTCAAGGCCACGCGCATTATCCGCGACGACCCCGAATTGGCCCCCGTCCCGATTATCGCGGTCTCCGCCAGCGCCACCCATACCGACCGCAGCCGCACCTTCGATGCCGGCTGCAACGACCACCTGAGCAAACCGCTATTGCGGGATGATTTGCTGCAAATCCTGGCCAAAAACCTGCCGCTAACCTGGATTGAGGCCGCCGAAAAGGCCCCCCAACCACCCGCCCCCAATCCCGAGGCCGATCAGGACGACGCCGCCCTCGACGCACTCACCCCCAACCAATGGGCGCGCCTCAAAGACACCCTCGACGACGGCAACCCGCAGCACATCGACAGCCTCCTCACCGAACTCGACGCCGGGCGCTCCTTGGTCCTCGTGGCCCGACTGCGGGAAATGCTGTGGTCTTTCGAATTAAACCGCCTCCGCGAAATCGCAACCCGGGGCGCCCAAAAGGCCCCGTCCCCTTAGGCTGGCACAGCCGCGCCTAAATATCGGAAACAACCCTGGCGCCTGCGGAGTGCAGCGTCTAAAGCTTGAGGTTTTACATTTGAAAAAACCCGGTCGCGGAGACTCATGCGGGCGCGAAGCGAGATGGGCCATTGAACCGCGAATGGACGCGAATGGACGCGAAAATTCACTTTTATTCGTGCGCAGGCGTACTAGCGCCTAGCCGGGCTTGGGGGCTTCGTTCACCTAATCACCAATCGCTAATTTGAACCACAGGTAAACACGGATGGACACTGATAGCCGGATGGGCAAAGGCGCCCCCAAAAACCCTCAAAGATCCATCGACCTTTCAGCGCCGCGCCCATCAGCGGCCCTAAAACTTGCTGTACCTGTGGTTTAGAATATTCCCTCCAAACACCAATCTGTGTTTATCCGTGTCCATCTGTGGTTCTTTAACAGGACACCTGTGATGGGCACGGCGCTGATAGATCGCGACCAAAGCCAAGACCGGGGAGCGCCTTTGCCCATCGCCCTCTGCGTTCCTAAATGGCGCGGTCTCCGTATCGGGACATCCTTATACCCTCTTGGTATAAAAACCTCCGCCACTCGCCCTAATCCTGAATCACGATCTCCACCCGGCGATTCTTCAACCGGCCGGCATCGGTGGCGTTATCCGCCACCGGTCTAGTCTCGCCCAGGCCCAGGGTGCGGATGCGCCGCGAATCAATGCCGCGGCTCGCCAACGCGTCCTTCACCGACAGCGCGCGCCGCTCGGACAGGCGCTGGTTGTATTCCTCACTACCCACGCTGTCCGTATGGCCCTCAATCAACAAGCTTTTGCCCGGATATTCACGCATGAACTGGGCCAATCGGTCGATGGTGTCCATCGCCCCGGGCAGCAAATCCGCCTTGCCGGTGGCGAACAGCACATCACCCAGCGTCATCACCATGCCGCGGGCGGTCTTCTCCGCCTGCAAGGCCTTCAGCTCCTGTTGCAGCTTGCGCGTCTCGGCCAAGGCTTGCTCCCGCTCGCGCACCGCCTGCTCCCGCTCCTGTTGCGCCATCGCGCTCTCGGCGCGCGCCCGATTGGCCTCCAACTCACGCATTTCGAGCTGCACCTGACCCTGCTCCCGACCGAGCCGCGCCAACGCCTCCTGCGCCAGCTTCTTCTCGGTCACCGCCTGCGCCGCCCCCACGCGGCGCTCGCCGATGTAGGCATAGGCCTCCATTTCATCCGCGCTTTCGGTGACCTGCGCCTGGTTCAAGGCCTGCTCGGCCCGACCCAGCTCGGTCGCGGCATATCGCAACACCTCAGGATCGGCCTTCGCATCGGCATAAGCCCGCTCCGCATTCAACAGCGCCTGACTCTTGGGCATGCCCCCGCAGCCCCCCAGCAGGGTCGCCACGGCCAGGGTCAGGCCGACGGCCTGCCGCGGTTTATTCGCGTATTTCATCTGGTTTTTTCTCCCGGTCTCGGATCAGCGATTGGAACGCGCGCGTTCGATCTCGTCACGCAAAATGCGAATGCTCGACTCCAGCTCCGCCACTGCCCGCTGCACCTCCGCAGCGCCGGCCTTGGCCTGCGCAAGCTCCGCATCCGCCTGCGCCTCCAGCGCCAGCAAACGGGCCTCCTCGAACGCCTCCGCCGCCATCGCCCGCTCCGCGGCCGTAAGCTTGGTTTGCGCGCGATCCAGCGCCACCGGCGCATACCGCGCAGCCTCCTGACTTTGGGCGTTCTGAAACGTCGTCTTAGCCGCCGACAACTCAGCCACCGGCGCAGGCGTGCTGCTGCAACCCGCAACCGCCAGCAAAAGCACCCCAGCAACGGGCACACAGGGCCTAATGGTTCTCACTACGCTCTCCTCGGTCATTGGATGGAATTCAATAATCGCAAAACCTCGTCTCGCCCGCCCCCAGCGGGCCATCGTCTCACCGCCGGGCCGAACGACGACCCTGCAACGGAGACCCCAAGTGTACGCCACTCCGCCTGCACTTACCGTGAAAGATTACCGCACCCCCCCCAAAAGCATCCCTAGCAGGCCTGCGCTCAAAAACCGGAAACAACGCCATTCAGGAACGCAGAGGCCGCAGAGGACCGCAGAAAGCGCGGAGGGATTTCGCATGGGAACGCGGGGAAAGCCCCCGTGGGAGCGGATCGCATCCGCGATGCCCGCGCCCGGAGTAGAGACCTTAGTCGGCCCGAACGAAGCCTCAAAGCCACTGCCCGCGGACCGCAGCGCGGTCAAGACCGCATTCCCATACGGCGCATGGGAACGAGAGAAAACCAAGATTGCGCCGGATTTTTGATTCGTATTCAAGGCGCGCCGCCACCCGCGCATAGCGAGCACCGCATCCTAGCCGCAGGATGGGCAAAGACGCTCCCGCAAACCCTCAAAGATCTATCAACCTTTCAGCGCCGCGCCCATCAGGGGGCGCCTTCGATGGCACGGCGCTGATAGATCGCGACCAAAAAAAATGACCCGGGGCGCGCCTTTGCCCATCCATTTACCTTTATTCGCTGACCCGTTTATTCCGTCAGGATGAAAGTACTCAGGAACGACAATCGTTAACCCGACACCTTCTGCCGATCTCCCCGACGCCCTCAGAAGCAATAACGAATATCGACGCCGAAGGTGCGTGGCGGGCCGGACGCGCTCGAACCGTTCAGGCAGGCAAAGAGATATCCCGATAGATTTCGCCAAGCGGCAACTCCGCCTCGATCACCGGCAAAGGCAGGATCTCCGCCAGACCTCGGTACTCATGCAACACCCACTCCACCCCGTCCGCCGAACGCCGGAAGCGCTCCACCAGCACCTTCTCAGCATCCACCAGCACATAGTCGCTGAGCCCGGGGATAGAGCGGAAGTGCATAAACTTGTCGCCGGGGTCGAAGCCCTCCGTGCTCGGGGAAAGCACCTCGAAAATCACCACCGGATTATGCAGCGTACGATCGTTGTCCGATAGATCCGGACTGCCGCAGAACACCGAAACATCCGGGTAAGCATCCAGTCCCGACGGCGTGTGAATCCGCATGTCGCTGTTCAGCGGCTCGCAGGGCCGTACCCGGCTTCGACGGTTCATCACCGCGGAAACGATATTGCGGGCAATCCTGGAATGATTGAGCGTCCCCCCTGTCATGGCGAAGACCTCGCCATCTAGGAACTGATGACGCAAGCCGGACTGTTCCTCCAGCGCGAGGTATTGATCTCGAGTGATCTGATTCTGTAACGCCTGCGACATGGCTCGGCCCCCGTTGCTGCCCGGACGGGAAAGTATAGCAGACCGGAAGCGGGCGACCTATTCCCCCCACACGCCCCGGTCCGCCCGAGCGCTACGTCGATGCGCAGGCCCGTCGCATGGTTCCCACGCTCCAGCGTGGGAACCCAGCCCGGGGCGCTCTAGCGCCGATGGCCGGGCAGAGTACGGCGGCTAGCGCCCTAGGCTGCCAAAATCACTCGTTCCCAGGCTCCGCCTGGGAATGCAGTCGGCAGGCTCTGCCTGCCGAGCCCCTCGCGAAGCGGAGCTTCGTGTACCGGGTTCCCAGGCAGAGCCTGGGAACCAGTCGACCAGTCGACCATTCGATTCGCGGCCTATGTCATGGCGTCAGAAAGGAATATCATCGTCTTCCGGGTCAGCTGCGTCGTGGCTATATTCCACGCTCTGGGGTTCGGGTTCCATGTACTCCCAGAGTTCATTCTGGTGCAACCAGATCGGGTCGGCGTTTTGCCGGATGAATTCATCGACATCCATGCCGTCGATGGTTTCCGGTCTCCTGACCCTGACCTGTTTTCCGTTCATAAAGACCGTCATGTACTTTTTTTGACGCTCTTTCTTGGCCCGTTTTTGCGCCGGGGTGAGTTTTTTCTTGGGTTTGGCCATGCTGTTTCTTTCGCGTGAGTCTCTTTGCGGAAGGGTGCGGTTCGGTGGTAACCGCTCAGGCCCCTTGTCCGTCGGGGGAGTTCTGGGGAGGGGGAGCGACTGATAATCAAGTCATGGTGTTTCTGCATACGCCAGCCCCTCTCCCTAACCCCCTCTCCGTTGAGAGGGGACTGAACGGTTACCCTGTCAGGTATCCTTCTGCATTTTCATGAAATTTCTTGGCCTTTTCAGGGGTGTTCGTGACGATAAACCAATCTTCGTGATGATCGTCGGTGGTCACCTGGAATAGTTTCATAACCTTTGGCCTGTGGTTCGATTGCCTATCGGGAAAAGATAGCGGGCTTGCCCTAGGAGCGTCAATGCTTGTCGGCGGTGTCGGCGTAGCTAGGCGTCGCATCCAGGCCAGTGCTCGAAATGCGGGCCTTGATCATCGTTCCGGCCATCTTAGGCCGCTCAGGACGAACGCGCCGCCGTAAGCGGTTGATTCTACGCGCCAACGCGACCTATCTAACGCACTTATTTCAGGGTATTGGCCGGATGGATGACCAAGGCCGAAATGTGACGCGCTGCCTTTACCTTGATGCGGTTTTCTGTGAAAAATGGTGGTTTGGCGGAAAGCGTCGAGAGAAAACGGGAGACAGTCATGGGGAGAGATTGGAGGCCGGGGGTGATCTTGCGGGCTTTTGGCGGAGGATTGGGGCTTGCCCTGACGGTGCTTCTGGGAACCCAGGACGCCGTTGCCGGCATGGTGCAATGCACCGACGAATTCGGGAATGCGTTTTTCACCGAGAAGGTCGGGCGATGCAATGACCGGAATGCTGCGCAGCCGCTCAGTCTGCAGGTCAGTACTGGGGCGCCTCGGCGGGAGGTCGTGCTGAACCCGGAGTGCGCCTCCGAGCAGGAAATGCACCAAATCGGCTCGGCCCCGTTGAGGAATCTGGGCGGGTTGGCCTTTGACGGCGAGTTTCTGTGGGCCTTGAGCTATATGACCCCGAATGCCTATGCGGTGAAACTGGATCCGGTTCGCGGCGGTGTGGAGGGGCCGGCGACGCCGGAGTTCAAGGCGGATTTGATCGCTGCGCTGGCGAATCCGGCGGGCAGGGATCCGGATTTCGTCGCCATCGGCGGGGCGGCCTTCGGCGGGGCGCGTCTTTGGGTGTCTTCCGCTTGGGGGCGGGCCTATGCGGGGATCGATCCGGCCGGCAACGGGAGTCCCCGTGAATTCTCTCATGAGTACAGGAAGCTCGACGGCTCGGCCAGTTATGCGGCGGCTGCCTATGACGGTGAGAATCTATGGATGATCTGGCAGGGCCAGGATTACGATCGGCCGAATGCCGAGATGCAGCAACTCTTGAGGGTGAACCCGAACACCGGGGTCGTCTCGGCGGCTTATCCCGCGGATATGGGGGCGGCCCGGGACGCGGCCCATGGTCTGGCCTGGGATGGTCTGCAACTATGGCATGGGAAGGGCTCGAAGATCAGGGCGGTGGATCCGAATTCGGGCCGGACCATCGATGAGTTTACCCTCAAGCGATTTCGTCGGGTTTCCGGCATGGCGAGCGACGGTTGTCACCTGTATTTCGGGGCTCATGACGGCAGCATCTGGAAGGTGGCGATCCAGACCTTCGTCGAGTCGTCGCCGTCGTCCGGTTCTGTTGGGGCGGTTTCCGAGTGATCGAATAGCGGGGCGGATTGGTTGGCGATTGCACCGGGTTCGGTGGCGAATCCAGTCGCCCCTTGGAGGGGTGATTTTTTGAATATCGCCTCGGCCGGCATCCGGTCTCGGAGACCCCGGGAGGCGGGCGGGCCCCCGGGGTGGGTGGTCTCTGATCTAGGGCTCAAGCGGCCTGGCGGTCGGCGCGTCCGCTCAGGTGGCGGTTGACCGCGTTGATCACGGCCTGGATGGCGGCGCCGACGGAGTCGCGGTGGATCGCGACGCCGGTCTCGCTGCGGCCTTCGCAGCGCAGGCGGAGGTAGCAGGCGGCCTCGGCGTCGGTGCCGGTGCTGACGGCGTGTTCGTTGTATTCCTCCACGTCGAAACGCAGGCCGGTGTGCCGCCCGAGGCCTTCGAAAAGCGCTTCCAGGGCGCCCGCGCCGCGGCCCTGGATGATGGCGGCGCCCTGGGGGCCCTCGACTTCGAGTTCCATCTTTTCCGTGTCGTGACGGTCGAGGTGGTAGGCCGTCATGCGGTACGGCCCCGCCGGTTCCAGGTAACGCTCACGGAACAACTGCCAGACTGCGGCGCTGGTGAGTTCGCCGGCGCTGGCCTCGGCCTTTTGCTGCACCAGGCGGCCGAATTCCACCTGCAGCCAGCGGGGCGTCTGGAGGCCGTGCCGGCTCTCCAGGACATAGGCGCCGCCGCCCTTGCCGGATTGGCTGTTGATGCGGATGACGGCCTCGTAGCTGCGGCCGATGTCCCGCGGATCGGTGGGCAGATAGGCCACCTCCCAGGGGGCGGTCTCTTTGTTTTCGTCGCGCGCGGCGAGGCACTTGCGGATGGCGTCCTGGTGGCTGCCGGAGAAGGCGGTGTAGACCAGTTCGCCCACATAGGGGTGCCGCGGGTGGGTCTGGATGCGGGTGCAGGCCTCCACGGTCTCCACGATGCGGTCCGCCTGGGCGAGGTCCAATCGCGGGTCGATGCCCTGGCTGTAGAGGTTCATGGCCAGGGTCACGAGGTCGGTGTTGCCGGTGCGCTCGCCGTTGCCCATCAGGGTGCCTTCCACGCGGTCGGCGCCGGCGAGCATGGCGAGTTCGGCGGCGGCCACGGCGCAGCCGCGGTCGTTGTGGGTGTGCATGCTGAGGATCACCGACTCGCGATCACGGATGTGGTCGGCGAACCATTCCACCTGATCGGCGAACACATTGGGCGTGCTCATCTCCACCGTGGCCGGGAGGTTGATGATCATCGGGCGCGCGGGCGTGGGCTGCCAGACCGCCATCACCGCCTCGCAGATCTCCACCGCGAAGTCGAGTTCGGTGCCGGTGAAGCTCTCGGGGGAGTATTGGAACACCCATTCGGTCTCGGGATGGCGCTCGGCGCAGCGGCGCACCGCCTCGGCCCCGCGCACTGCGATGCCGATGATGCCCTGGCGGTCCATGCAGAACACCTGCTCCCGCTGCACCTTGGAGGTGCTGTTATAAAGGTGCACGATGGCCCGGCGCGCGCCGGCGAGGGCCTCGAAGGTCTTTTCGATCAATTCCTCGCGGGCCTGGGTGAGCACCTGCACGGTGACGTCCTCGGGGATGCGCTGTTGCTCGATCAAGCGGCGCGCGAAGGCGAAGTCCGGACCGGAGGCGGCGGGAAAGCCGATCTCGATCTCTTTGAAGCCGACATCGGTGAGCAAGTCGAACAGGCGCTGTTTCTGATCCACGTTCATGGGTTCCACCAAGGCCTGGTTGCCGTCGCGCAGATCCACCGCGCACCAGCGAGGGGCTTGGGCGATGGTGCGGTCGGGCCAGCGGCGGTCGGCCTTGGGCACTGGGGGAAAGGGGCGGTATTTGCGGTGGTCGAACGGTCTCATGGTCGGCTCCTCGGTCGAATGGGCTGAATCGGGGTTCGATGCCTGAGGAGTCTACGCGGCCGGGCGGGGTGTTTGGTTGCGAATGTGATGTCGATTCGGTTCTTTTTTGCGATAATATTGCCGGAACAGGGGCATTATGGGTGATATATTGCTCATTCTCCGGATTCTGCGACGGCGGATCCCGCGGGCGGGGGGGCAAGGGGGCGGACGATCACGGCGTTGCGCCGCACCGAAAGATGATCAACGGGGCGCCCTGCCGGGATCCTTCCCTCGGCGCCCGCGGCAGGGAGGGTTTTTCTCCCGGAATGCGCTATAGTTTTCGGTGAAGAGCTGATGGGTGTCCCCTAGTTGCCCCTAGTTGCGTTATCGATTAGGGGTTAGGGTAAGGTTAGGGTAAGGTTAGGGTAAGGTTAGGGTTAGGGTTAGGGAACGGAGCCCCCAAGTCCGGCTGAAGCCTCGACATCCAAAGCTCCCCCGCGGAGGTTTCGAGTAGGACAGGCACTCCCGGCACGATAGGGTGAAGTTTGTGTTCTCTGTTAGCCGCCTGGTTTCCCGGCGGTGCCACAATATCTCACCCGTGGCGCCAGTTGATACCCGCCCCCTCTCAGAACCGGACAAGCGGCTTTCCCACATCCGGCTCCTCGATCAGTCCTTCAGCGAGCCTCCGCGCTTCGAAAGGGATTCAGGTCTTTGCGGATACGTACGCTTGGCCAGCCGATGCTCTTCAGAGCTTGGTTGAACTGGTCCCAGGTGTATGCCTTGCGCTGGCTCTTGCGGTTGAGCCGTTTGAACAGGATATGCGTCGCGCGATAGACAAAGTTATTGCACCGGTGTGCGTTATCCGTGATGGCGTAGTAGTTCAGGCGGCCTTCCACCCGCGCCTTCGCGCGGCGTAGCATTTCGCCCTTGGTGAGCCTGCACCGCGCCTTATTCGCCCACTCGTCGAAGGCTTTTAAGCCTGCGCCGAACTTCTTGCGGGCGGTGCGACGCTTGACCTTGAAGAAGCCCCGTTTGGTCTTGCCGCAGTAGTGGGTGAAGCCAAGAAAGGTGAACTCTTCCGGCTTCTTTCCCTTCCTTTGGGCATTGGCTCGGGCGAATCGCCCGAACTCGATACAGCGGGTTTTCTCCTCGGCCAGACTCAGCCCGAACTGTTCCAGTCGTCCCGATAGGGCCTCCATGAAGGCTTCCGCCTCGTGCTTGTGTTGGAACCCGGCCACAAAGTCGTCGGCGTAGCGAAAGTAGTACGCTTCGCCTGCGCTTCGCGGCGC
>JAABTK010000030.1 GCA_011389885.1 Gammaproteobacteria bacterium
TCGAAGCCCCGGTAAACGGCGGCCGTAACTATAACGGTCCTAAGGTAGCGAAATTCCTTGTCGGGTAAGTTCCGACCTGCACGAATGGCGTAACGATGGCCACACTGTCTCCACCAGAGACTCAGTGAAATTGAACTCGCTGTTAAGATGCAGCGTACCCGCGGCTAGACGGAAAGACCCCGTGAACCTTTACTATAGCTTCACACTGGACTTTGAACCTGCTTGTGTAGGATAGGTGGGAGGCTTTGAAGCGCAGACGCTAGTCTGCGTGGAGCCACCCTTGAAATACCACCCTGGCATGTTTGGAGTTCTAACTCAGGTCCCTGATCGGGATCGAGGACCGTGTGTGGTGGGTAGTTTGACTGGGGCGGTCTCCTCCCAAAGCGTAACGGAGGAGCACGAAGGTACCCTCAGCGCGGTCGGAAATCGCGCATTGAGTGCAAAGGCATAAGGGTGCTTGACTGCGAGACAGACAAGTCGAGCAGGAACGAAAGTTGGTCTTAGTGATCCGGTGGTTCTGTATGGAAGGGCCATCGCTCAACGGATAAAAGGTACTCCGGGGATAACAGGCTGATACCGCCCAAGAGTTCATATCGACGGCGGTGTTTGGCACCTCGATGTCGGCTCATCACATCCTGGGGCTGAAGTCGGTCCCAAGGGTATGGCTGTTCGCCATTTAAAGTGGTACGCGAGCTGGGTTTAGAACGTCGTGAGACAGTTCGGTCCCTATCTGCCGTGGGCGTTCGAGACTTGAGGGAAGCTGCTCCTAGTACGAGAGGACCGGAGTGGACGTACCCCTGGTGTTCCGGTTGTCACGCCAGTGGCACTGCCGGGTAGCTATGTACGGACGGGATAACCGCTGAAAGCATCTAAGCGGGAAGCCCCTCCCAAGATGAGGTCTCGCTGGGCACTTGATGCCCCTAAAGGTCCGTCGGAGACTACGACGTTGATAGGTCGGGTGTGGAAGCTCAGTAATGGGTGAAGCTAACCGATACTAATTGACCGTGAGGCTTGACCATATAACACCCAAATGCTTTGGGTGCGGCAAGCGACGCAACATCCCGCGCCCCTGCGATCTCACCAATGGCTCGTAACCGTTTTTGTCTGGCGGCCATAGAGCCGTGGAACCACCTGATCCCTTACCGAACTCAGAAGTGAAACACGGCATCGCCGATGATAGTGTGGGGCTTCCCCATGCGAAAGTAGGTCACCGCCAGGCCCTTGTTCCAAAACCCCGCCTAGTCTTCTAGGCGGGGTTTTTTTATGCCCGCAAAAAAGCCCCTGCTAATCGGCCCGGTGCGCCTGCGCACAAATACCGGAAACAGCGGTTTTTAAGACCGCAGAGGGCGCAGGGGGGTGTTGGTTAAAAACTCGGGTGGCCATGGGCGGTTGGTTGCATGAAGGGTTCCCTCCCCGACCCGGGGCGGAACCGCATCATGGTCTAGCCGCGCCCCCGCAAGGCGCGTCAGGTTCCCGCCTGTAGCGAAGTGAGTATGCGCGTCCATTCGCGGTTCAATGGCCCGCTTCGCCTCGCTCCCCCACGAGTCGAAGCGATGCGCCTCGTTCCTCGGCGCAGCCCATTCCCGGCGCGAGTCGATCGGCAACGAAGGCCCTCTCTCGCCAGGGTGCAAAGGGCGCTAAGCAAAAACCTTTTCCTCGCTGCGCCCTCTGCGGCGACTGGAAGGAGAGGTCAACCGCCGCCAATCGCTTGCACGACCTCGACCTTGTCTGCGGCCCGCAGCGGGTGCTCCTGATGCCGGCTCTTGGGTATCAGTTCACCATTCACCTCCACCGCAAACCGCTTGTCTCCGAGGTCGAGATCCTTGATAAGATCCGCGAGGCGGGCGTCGGCATCGGCCTCGTGGGGCTCGCCATTCACTGTGATACGCATTTTAGGGCGATCTCCTGTTGCAAAAGGTCGATAAGGCATTGTAGTTTGTAGATGGTAACGGATCCGGGATCAGCAAGAAACCGTAAGCGGCCCCAGCCTTCTTGCACTGGCCTGCGCGAGTGGGCCTTAAGGCGCCGGGTTCGGAGGGGGCGGCTTTTTCCTTTAATTGAGGAGTTGAGTATGATCAAAAAACTCGTGCAAAGTGTTTTTTTCGTCACCGCGGTCGGCATTACGGGGGCGCCTATGGCCGAGACGGCCGGGGCGAAGACCGCTGAAGACCAAGGAACGGAGCAGCCGCAGGCCGGTGAAACCAGTAAGCCCTGTGCGCGCGGCAATGCCGGGCCTGGCTATATGCAAGGCTATGCGGGCCACCCGGGCCAAGGGCGTCCCATGGGTTATGGTCCGATGTCGCAACCCAGACCCGGCATGGGGATGCAGCAGCCCGGACGCGGCATGGGGCCTGGCCCAGGGGCGCGCATGGCCGGTCCCGAGGCGATGATGCAGCAACGCCTGGACTCTATGGCCCAGCAACTGCAAATCACCGAAGAGCAACAGGAGGCGTGGGGCGCGTTCACAGAAACCCTGATGGCGCAAATGTCCAATCGGCATGCCAGCATGGCCGGGCGCTCCGGGCCTCCGACCCTGGATGATCGCATTGAGGCTATGAAAAACAAGGCGGAGGCGATGAAGAATATGGCCGGCGCGCTCGAAGCGCTTATGCAGGCGTTGAGCGACGAGCAACAGGCGATGTTCGAGCGGTTTGGCATGATGGGGGGGCGATAAGCGTAAAGGTATACTTATGTCGGCTGCCGGCCTATCGGCGGCCGATGCCCTGATGGTTTTTGATGTCTCGGCTTGCCCCGGCTTGCGTGTTTTGCCAGGAAGACGAAACACGGGTGCGTGCGTTATACTATTGGCCTCTTCTGAATTTCCAATTGTCTTGTCCAAGGAATGGAAAAAGCCCCCAGTCGGCGCCGAGCACGGATAGATTGCGTCGGCTGATCTGGATCAGCAGGCCCCATTGTGTCACTTCTTGCAGTCGCAGAGCAGCATATCCTGGAATCCCAGAACCTCACCGTTCGCGAAGTGATCCGTTCGCGCATCTTGCAGTGCGATCATGCGGAGTCCGTGGCCGATGTCGCGGCGAGGATGCACGGTGCGGGTTGCAGTTCGATCATCGTGACCCGGGACGGCGAGCCGGTTGGGATTTGGACCGAACGCGATTCGCTCGCCATCGATTTTTACAATCCCGCAAGCGTTGGACGGCAAATCAGTCAGGTGATGAGCAGCCCGATCAAGACGGTGGACGGCGACATCCCCTTGCATGAGGTCTCGGTGCGGTTTCGCAACGACCGGGTGCGGCATTATCTGGTGTTGGACCAGGGCCGGCCCATCGGCGTGGTCACCCAAACCGATGTGGTAATGAATCAAGGGATTGAGCACTATCTGCATTTGCGCTCGGTGGATACCGCCATCAGTGGGCCGCCGCTGGTGCTCGAAGCCGACTCGGCCTTAGGGGCTGGCGCCGATTTGATGCGTCGCGAGCGTGTTGACGCGGCGCTGGTGATCTACCCGGATGGCGAGTGCGGGATTATCACGGAGCGGGATTTAATTCGCCTGATCGCAGAGCGGCGGCTTGATGCCCCGGTTGGCGATTCGGCCAGTCGCCCCTTGATCACGGTGGCGCCGAATGTCAGCCTCTACCGGGCGCGGAACACCTTATTGGAGGGCCGCGTTCGGCATGTCGGGGTGCTGGACGCAGGCTCTGGCAAGGTGATTGGCATCGTTAGTTTTTCCGACATTTTGTCCGGCATCGAGCTGGTTTACGTCAAAGAGCTGCGGCAGGCGCTCGAAGAGCGCAACCAGGCCTTGACCGTCTCCCGGCGCAACCTTCAGTTGGCGGACAAGGTGATTGAAAGCTCGCTGGAGGGGATCATCGTCACCGATGCCGCGCAACGGATCGTGAACGTCAACCCGGCCTTCACGCGCATGATGGGCTACGAGCCCCAGGCGGTGATCGGCGAGCGGCCTTCGATGTTCAGCTCCGGCCGCCATGGCCCCGAGTTTTATCGCCTGATGTGGGAAAGCATCGGCGAAAATGGCCATTGGCAGGGCGAGATTTGGAACCGCCGGGCCAACGGCGAGGTGTTTCCCGAGCTGCTGACCATTACGGCGATTACGGACGATAACGGCGGCGTCACTCATTACGCGGCGGTGTTCAGCGATATCAGTGAACTCAAGGAGAACGAACAAAAGATCCGCCATTTGGCGTATTACGATCCGCTGACCGGCCTGCCCAACCGGCGTTTGTTCCAGGATCGGCTGGGCATGGCCATCGCCCACGCCCATCGCGGCGGGATTCGGCTGGCCTTGATCTTTGTCGATCTCGACCGCTTCAAACGCATCAATGATAGCTTGGGGCACGAGGCCGGAGACCGGGTGCTGAAGACCGTGGCCGATCGGCTCGCCGGGGTGGTGCATGAAGACGATACGGTGGCGCGCCTAGGCGGTGATGAGTTCGTGGTGATGCTCTCGGATCTGAAGCACGAAGAGGGCGCGGTGACGGTGGCGCAGCGCATCTGCGAGGCCATGAACGAGCCCCTTGATGTCGGTTCGGCCGAATATTCGGTGGTCACTTGCAGCTTGGGCATTAGCCTCTATCCCGAGGACGGCCTGAGCCTGGAGGAATTGGTCCGCAACGCGGATTCGGCCATGTACCGAGCCAAAGACCTCGGGCGTAACAACTTTCAGCTCTACTCGCCGGAGATCAACGCCCGCAGCCTCGAGCACCTGGCAATGGAAAATAACCTGCGGCGGGCCTTGGAGCAAAAAAACCTGGAGGTGCATTATCAGCCGCTGGTGCGCATGAGCGACGGCCAAGTGGCGGCGGCCGAGGCGTTGCTGCGGTGGAACCACCCCGACCTCGGTCGCGTTGACCCGGGGGATTTCATCTCGTTGGCGGAGGAGACCGGATTGATCGCGCCCATCGGCGAGTGGGTGCTGGATACGGTGTGCGCCCAAATCGAGGCCTGGGATCGGGCCGGACGACCGCGCTTGGAGGTCTCGGTGAATATCTCGCCGATTCAGTTTCGGAACCAGGATTTCCCGAAACAGGTGGCGGGCGTGCTGGCCCGCTATGCGATAGAGCCTTCGCGCATTACGTTGGAACTCATCGAGACGGTGCTGGTGGAGGATGCGGTGGAGAACATCCGCATCCTGCAGGCCCTGCGCGCCCTCGGCGTCGGGCTCGACCTAGACGACTTCGGCACCGGGTATTCATCGCTGAACTACCTGAAGCGATTTCCGATCAATCGCCTGAAGATCGACCGCGTGTTCGTGCGCGATCTGGGCAAGAGTGAAAGGGACAACGCCATCGTCGCGGCGATCATCCAACTTGCGCACAGCCTTGGTTTAGAGGTGGTGGCGGAAGGCGTGGAGCAGGCCGAGCAGCTGGAGTTTCTGCGCCAAAGCGGCAGCGATTGGGTGCAAGGTTTCTACTATGGCGGGGCCCTCGACGCAGCGGCCTTCGCCGCCGCGCACTGGGATTGAAGCGGGCTCGGTTGCGCCCAGGCGCCTTGGGGGCGCAGGGCGAATAAAGCGCTGCCGGCGGTATGAGATTCCAGCCGCCGATCCGGCGGTCGGTTGGTTTCTCAAGCGAGGCCGCGCTCAGTCCTTGAAGCGATCATGGCAACCGCCGCAGGCGCGCCCGACTTCGTTAAAGGCCTCCCTGGCGGCGTCTTTGTCTCGGCTTTCCACCGCGGCGACCAAGGCCGCGGCGCGTTCTTGCATCGTTTGATATTTGCGCTCGAAACCCGCCCAGTCGGTCCAGATCTCAGGCAGCGCCCCAGTGAATCCGTCGGTGGAGTCTGCCGGGAAACCCTCCAGCAGGTCCAGCCGGGTTGCGTGTTCGAGTTCACGCGCGTGTTTGGCGAACTCCTTGGCATTGAACTTGGCGTCCCCGTTCACCATGGCCTTCATCGAGTCCATGTTCCAGGCGTAGACCGCCATCATGGCGTTGCGGTATTCGATGGCCTTTTTGTCGCTTTTGCCTTCCAGACTGATGTCTTGAGCTGAAGCCGCGCCAAAGCCTGTGAGCAGGGCGCAAAGCATAACTGCGGAAAAGACGGCGGTACTGATTTTCATCGCGTTACTCCGGTTAATTTTGATATGAACACAACCTCTGGTAACAGTTGGAGGCGCTGGCGTCCATTACAACCGCTGGTGCGGGTCTTTGGGTCGCCGCGGCGGTTGCATGCTGGGGGCGATTTGCGATAATCCCGCCTCCCCAGCTAACCAAGGATCTCCAGATGACTGCCCACGGCACCCTTTTCATTGTTTCAGCCCCGTCCGGCGCCGGCAAGACCAGCTTAGTGGAGGCCCTTACAGAAAAGGCCCCCGCGCTGGCTGTTTCGGTTTCGCACACCACCCGCGCCATGCGCCCCGGCGAGGCCGACGGGGTGCATTACCACTTCATCAGCCGTGAGGCCTTTCAGCAAATGCTGCAAGAGGGGGCCTTTTTGGAGCATGCGGAGGTCTTCGGGAACTTCTACGGCACCTCCGAGGCGGCGGTGCGCTCCCAGCTCGAAGCCGGCAAGGATGTGATCCTGGAGATCGATTGGCAGGGCGCGCGCCAGGTGCGGACGCGTTTCCCCGCCGCGCTTTCCATCTTCATCCTGCCGCCGAACCCCGAAGAGCTGCGGCGGCGGCTGCAAGGCCGGGGCCAGGACAGTGAGGCGGTGATCAACGACCGCATGGCCCAGGCCACGGCGGAAATGGGGCATTTCGGGGAATTCGACTACCTGATCTTTAACGATGACTTTGGCCTCGCGCTGGCCCAGTTGGAGGCCGTCTTCATCGCCCGCTCGCTTCGGCTCGATGTGCAGCGGGGCCGCCATGCCGATTGGCTGACCGCATTGGCGGGTTGACCCGGAGGCCGCTCGGCGCGCATAATCGACGTTCGCTTTTCGCAGTGCGAAAGGCGTCATAATGGCGGCCCGCATCGGTCCCCCCGCAACGATAAGCTGTGAACTCGGTCAGGCCCGGAAGGGAGCAGCCGCAGCAGTGGATTCGTGTGCCGGGGTGTGGCTGGTGCGGGCCGCCACCCCCTCCAATTCGGTTTTAACCCGCGTCCGCGGCCAAACCATCCAAGATTTCGACGCTAAACAACGGCGCCTTCGGATCGGGCACGAGTTCCCCCGCCTTGCGGACGCCGAACTCATAGGCCTCGAAACCCTTGCCGGCCTCCGCCGGCGGGCCCGCCAACGCAATCGGCAGTTCTCGCTTGCAGCACTCCAGCAGCAGCGGGGTTTGGCGCACGTCCTGAATGAACGGCAGCACCAGCAGGGTCTTGCCCGAGCGCGGGTGGCGCCCGACTACGGCCGGCAGATTACGGCTTATAAGCTGTTTGGAGGCGACCCCCAAGGTCACGGCTCGCGCCTGTTCGGCGATTCGTTCCACCCCGAAGATCAAATGCCGGGCCTCGGTCTCGCGGATCCAGCGCACCATGCAGACCGCGGGCGGTGCGGCCCCATGCTCTCGCAGCCCGATGATATCCCCTACGCCCAGCTTGAGGGTCCCGGGCAAGACGATCTTCAACTGGAGGCCGAAGTTGGAGCGGTCCCGCACCTCGGCGGAGAAGAAGCGTTCGGCTAGGCTGTCACGCGCCTTCCACGGATCCAGCAGGGCGTCGTCATCCAGCGGCTGGCGGGTCGACGACAGCGCAGGAGCAACGGGGGCTTTATCGCCGAACGCCGGCAGGCCGGCGCTCGTTGGGGCGGGATCTTCGAAGTCGTCGATGGAGAACGCCAGCCCCTTGGGCGTTTGGGTCAGGGCCTCGTGATCGGGCGCCGCTGGCGTATCGTCATGCAGGGCCAGGCCTGGCTCATCGTCGAGCAAAAAGTCCATGCCCCGGGTCTGCGCCGGTTCAGGCGTCGCGGCGGACCCTGGCGGCGGCATCTCCAAGGCCTTGCAGATGCCGCGGATCGAAAACACCGCTTCGACGGTGGCGTCTGGCTCGGCATCGCGCTGATCGTTTCGTTGCGGGCGCTGGCGCCAGAATTGCCGCAGGGTCTCCAGGGTCGCGACCGAAATGCGCGCGTCGTCATTGAGCGTCAGGGTTTCGAGGTTTTCCTGTTGCGCCTGCGAGGATAGGTGCGCGAGGTGCGCGGCCAGCTTGCCCATATCCATTAACGCGCACTTGCCGGCGGCGCAACGCTGGCAATGGTCGGCGGCGGGGCTGGGCGGACGATCGGACATGGGGTCGATTTGGAACGGATGCTGTTCGCGGTCCATATCCTCGCGGCACACCTTGATTTCTATATCCCGCTCCCACAGGCTCAGGCTGTGTTTCAGCTCCTCGGTCTGCACGGCGGTGATCCCATGCAGCGGGATCAGGGACAGCAACAGGGTTCGCTTGTAGAGCTGGTCCAAGGTGGCGGCGAGGTACCCCGGAAAACCCGGAAACTCGATTATGCGATCCGCTTGTTTTTGCTTTTTGGCCAGCAGATACAGCCGATTGATCCGCAGCCAAAGCTGTTTCGGCGGCGGCTGGTCGAGCAGCGAGTGGTTTCGCACCGCCAAAAAGCTGTAGAACAGAATACGGTGGGCCAGGGTCTGCCACAGCCCGCCCGGGGTCTTTTGCCCCTGTTGGGCGGCCTCGTGGAGTTGCCGCAAAATGGTTTGATAACCGCCGATGGCGCCCAGGGCGATGCGGTCGGCCGCCGCGGCGGCCTGCCGCGTGCGTGGGTCCAGTGGGAATTGCACCTCAGTGAGCTTTTGGTGCTGCTCGGCCAAGTTTTGCCCCAGCGCCGGGCCGATGGCCTCCAGGGCCTCCAGGCGCTGGCGGGGCGTGAGCTGGGTCTGCTGGCCCTGGCGCAGGGCCTCGATCAGCCCTTGGCTCGCTTGCTTGCGGTGCTCGGTCTGGTTTTGGCGTTTGAGCCAGCGTTCCACCGCATCCGCGCCGCCTCTCCAATCAAGATCTGTCATGCTATGCTTCCACTCGGCTCTGCCCTTGGTTTCCAGGCGCCGGCCTGCCTGCTTGCCGGCGCTTGTTTCCGCATCCGGGTCGAATATACCACGCGTGTGCTCGAAAAAATGTCAGGCGGGGCCTGAATTTGCGAAAATCTTGCCGCTTTGTGAACTGCGTCGCTCATTTCGGGTACACTGCAAAGCTTCTGTTCCATCATTGAGAAATTCGGCTGCCATGTCTTACCAGGTACTCGCGCGCAAATGGCGCCCCCGTAAATTCGCAGAACTCGTTGGCCAGCAGCCTGTGGTGCAGGCCCTGACCAATGCGTTGGATAATGATCGCCTGCACCACGCCTATCTATTCACCGGCACCCGGGGCGTGGGCAAGACGACCTTGGCGCGCATTCTGGCCAAGTCCTTGAACTGCGAAACGGGGGTGTCTTCCCAGCCGTGCGGCGAATGCAGCATTTGCCGCGAAATCGACGAAGGGCGCTTCGCCGACTTGCTCGAAGTGGACGCGGCCTCCCGCACCAAGGTGGAGCAGACCCGCGAGCTATTGGAAAACGTGCCCTACGCCCCGGTGCGCGGGCGCTACAAGGTGTACCTTATCGACGAGGTGCACATGTTCTCCGACAGCAGCTTTAACGCCCTGCTGAAGACCCTGGAAGAGCCGCCGCCGCATGTAAAATTCCTGCTCGCCACCACCGACCCGCAAAAGGTCCCGGTGACGGTGCTCTCGCGCTGCCTGCAATTTAACCTCAAACGCATCCCGGCGGATCGCATTCAAGCGCATTTGGAGGATGTGCTGGGGCGCGAGTCCGCACCCTTCGAGACCCCGGCGCTGCGCCTGTTGGCGCGGGCGGCGGACGGCAGCATGCGCGACTCCCTGAGCCTGCTGGATCAGGCCATCGCCTTTGGCGCCGGGCAGGTCCGGGAGGCCGATGTGCGCGCCATGCTGGGCGCACTGGAGGGTGAATACGCCCTGCACCTGTTGCAAGGCTTGGCCGCGGGCGATGCCGCCGCGGTGCTGGCCCAGGCGGCGGAGATTGCCGAACGCGCCCCGGATTTCGGCGCGCTCTTGCAGGAGCTGCTGGCCCTGCTGCACCGGGTGGCGCTGGCGCAAATGGTCGCCGAGACCCTGGACGACTCGCAGGGCGACGAGGCCGCGCTGCGCGATCTCGCGGCCGCCATGAGCCCGGAAGACTGCCAGTTGTTCTACCAAATCGGGCTCATCGGTCAGCGTGACCTGCCCTTGGCGCCGGACCCGCGTAGCGGCTTTGAAATGGTGCTGCTGCGCATGCTGGCCTTTCGGCCGACGGACGCGGGCGCGCCGCCGCCCTCCGGGGCGCCTGTGCGCCGTCAATCCGCGCCGGCCGCCGGGCATTCGCCGCCGCCGACAGGCGCAGCGGCGCCGGCTGAGACGGGTCCGAAGGCCGTCAGGAGTATCCTGGAGTCCGCGGCCCCGGGGCGTGCAACGCCCCAAGAGCGCCCAGGGACGCCAACGCAGCCCCCCCGGGCCGAGACTGAAAGGCGCCCCGCCGCGGCGCAGCCGGCGGCAACGCCGCCCGAGGCCGCCGCGGATGCTCAGCCCGAGGCGCGGGCGCTGCAAGCCAAGCCCGAGCCTGCCCCGGTGATTGAGCCCCAGCCCGAGCCGGTGATCGAGCCTCAGCCAGCCCCTCAGGCGGCGGATTTGGCGGCGGATCAGGCGCATCCGCCCGCGGCCCCTGGCGACCCCGCAGCCTGGCCGGAATTGGTCCAGGCACTGCGGCTCGGCGGCATGGCCCGGCAATTGGCGGCCAACTGCATTTGCAGGGAGTGGGCCGCGGACCGCATCGAGCTGGTGCTCGACCAGGCCCATCGCCAGCTGCGCGTGGCCCGAACCGAAGACAATCTGCGCAGCGCGCTGGAGCGCCATTTCGGCCGCCCCATGGAGCTACGGATTCGAGCGGGCCAGGTCACCGCGGTGACCCCGGCGGGGCTGGCAGCCCGGGATCGTGAGCGGCGGTTGCACGAGGCCGAGCAAATCATGCTTGCGGACCCGCTGAGTCGGTCGCTGCAAGAGCAATTTGGCGCGCGCCTGGTTGCGGGGTCTGCGCGTCCGCTCGATTAACGGTAGAATAGCGCTGAACAGGGGCCGTCAATCCGACGGATCCTTCCCGCGAATACCCTAAAGAGGAGGTAGCCCATGCGTGGCGGCATTGGTAATTTAATGAAACAGGCCCAGAAGATGCAGGCCGAGGTGCAAAAGACCCAGGAGCGCCTGGCTCAGGAGGAGATTGCCGGCGAGTCCGGGGGCGGTCTGGTGAAGGTGGTGATGAACGGCAAGCACGAAGTGCGCTCGGTGTCCATCGACGACAGCCTGATGGGCGACGACAAGGAGATGCTGGAGGACCTGATCGCGGCGGCGATGAACGATGCCAGTCATCGCGTGAGCGACAAAATGCAGCAGAGCATGTCGGGCCTGACTGAAGGCATGAACCTGCCCTTCGACCTCAAGCTCTAAGCCCGGGTGATGGCGGAGCGCCCGCTGCTTGCGCAACTGATGGAGGCCTTGCGCTGCCTGCCCGGCGTGGGGCCGCGCTCGTCCCAACGCATGGCCTTCCACCTGCTGGAGCGCGACCGCGAGGGCGGGCGTAAGCTGGCCCGGCTGCTGGCCGAGGCCATGGAGCGCATCGGGCACTGCGAGCGCTGCCGCACCCTCACCGAGGCTGAAATCTGCGCCCTGTGCGCCAACCCCAACCGGGATGACGCCGTGCTGTGCGTGGTGGAGACCCCGGCGGATGTGCTCGCCATCGAGCAGGCCACGGATTTTCGCGGGCGGTATTTCGTACTGGGGGGGCGGCTGTCACCGCTAGACGGCATCGGCCCGGCGGAACTCGGCCTGGATCGGCTCGACGCGCGACTGCGTGAGGGCCAGGTGCAAGAGCTGATCCTGGCCACCAACACCACGGTGGAAGGCGAGGCCACCGCCCACTATTTACGCGAAATGGCCGCCGCCTGCGGTGTCCGCACCACCCGTATCGCCCATGGCGTGCCGCTCGGCGGCGAGCTGGACATGGTGGACGGCGGCACCCTGTCCCACGCCTTCGTCGGGCGGCAGGAGGTTTAACGCAGCCAGGTGACAACCCTTTAATGCCGGAAGCCCTCGGTTTTGGGCACGCAGAGGGCGCAGGGAGGGGGTTAATGCCGCCGCGTCCACCGCAAGGCGCCCTGCGGTCCTCTGCGTCCCCTGCATTCCCAATAACCTGCTTCCGAACCACGCATCGAAAAATCGAAAAGGAGAGAATCATGACCGACTGCCTGTTCTGCAAGATGGTTTCGGGCGAGATCGCGCCGGACAAAGTCTACGAAGATGAAGAGGTGCTGGCCTTTCGGGATATCGATCCCCAGGCCCCCAGCCATCTGTTGGTGATCCCTAAGCGGCATATCGCCACCATGAACGACCTCACTGCGGGGGACGCCGCCTTGGTCGGCAAGCTGTTCGGGGTCGCGCAGCAGATCGCGCAGCAAGAGGGCATCGCCGAGAGCGGCTATCGCACGGTAATGAACTGCAATCGGGATGGCGGCCAAGCGGTGTTCCATATCCACCTGCACCTGCTCGGCGGGCGCCCCCTGAGCTGGCCGCCCGGTTAAGGCGACCTTTGGGGGTTCACACCGCTCGGCCAGTCGCTACGCCTGCCTGTGTTGCGCCTGCCTTCACACCGAAGGCCCCGACCGTCATAACAACCCCCAACGGAGGCCGAGGCCTCAGCCGGACCGAGCAAATCCCCCAAGCCCCGCCAAAGCCCCGACCGTCATAACAACCCCCAACGGAGGCCGAGGCCTCAGCCGGACCGAGCAAATCCCCCAACCTCGGCCAAAGCCCCGACCGTCATAACAACCCCCAACGGAGGCCGAGGCCTCAGCCGGACCGAGCAAATCCCCCAACCTCGGCCAAAGCCTCAACCGTCATAACAACCCCCAACGGAGGCCGAGGCCTCAGCCGGACCGAGCAAATCCCCCAAGCCCCGCCAAAGCCTCAACCGCCATAACATCCCCCAACGGAGGCCGAGGTTGGTCCGGCGGGACGCAGGCATAAAAAAACCGGGCACTAGGCCCGGTTTTTTGTTGCGCGGCAGGAACCCTAAGGCCCCTAGCCGCTCGCCTTCGCCATTAGTTGGCGTTGTGGATCTCCACGCGGCGGTTCATCGCGCGACCCGCCTCAGTGGCGTTGGTGGCCACCGGCTTGTTCTCGCTCATGCCCCTGGTCACGATGTCGCGACGGCCGATGCCCTTGGACATCAGGTAATCCGCCACGGAACGGGCGCGACGCTCGGACAGGCCCTGGTTGTACTGCACCGTGCCGACGCTGTCGGTGTGACCCACCAGCACCAACTGCTCGTTAGCCGGCGTCTTCTTCACACGGGCCACCAGTCGGTCCAGCTCGTCCATCATGGACGGTTTCAGCTTGGACTTGTCGAAGTCGAAGCGGTCAATCACAACTTCCACCGTAGCCGGAGTCACGGCGCGCGGCTCGGGACGATCTTCCGGCAGCGGGCAACCGTCACGGTCCACCGGGGTGCCCGGGGCGGTGCCGGGGCACTTGTCGGCGTAGTCGGGCACGCCGTCACCATCGGAGTCCAGCGGGCAACCGATGGCATCCACCTTCACGCCAGCCGGCGTGCCGGGGCACTTGTCCTTGTCGTCCGGCACGCCGTCGCCGTCAGAGTCGGCGATGTCGCCGCACTCGGCCAGCATTTCATCCGGCCCCATTGATTCCCAGCACTCACCGGCGCTGTTCTTCCACACGTTCTTGGAAGAGTCTTTCACATAGCCGGCGACGGCGGACTGGGCGCCCAGGCCCAGGCCGGCGACGATGGCCAGCATGATGGTCGTTTGTTTGATCCTGATTTGGCTCATTCTGCCCCCCTTAGGATTTTCTTGATTAGTCTGATTAAGACATGACATGGAATTTCCCATCCCGACCACGGGGTCGGCATGGATGCGACACTTTCGGCGACGTTGCAAAAACTCACCTTTCTACCGATTATACTAGCCAAAATCGGGAAAGAAAGGAAAATGATTTTTTCGTGACGATGATCGGGTCTCAGTCGGCGCGCTTTCGCTCCGCATCCCGGGCCATCCGCTGCCCCTCCTGCGGGTCCACCAGCGCCAACAGCAGGGCGCCGCCGAAGAACAGCACCGCCACCGAGAGGATTGACGCGCGGGCGTCTCCTGTCAAGACCGCAGTCCAGCCCATCAACACCGGGCCGATCACGGCGGCGAATTTCCCCAACATGTTGTAAAAACCAAAAAACTGCGTGGCCCGGTGCTGCGGGATCAGGCGCGCATAGAAGGACCGGCTCAAGGCCTGAATGCCCCCCTGGACCAAGCCGATCACCCCGGCCATCAGGTAGAACTCCCAGGGCGAGGCCATGCGGTAGGCCCACAGGATCACCCCGAAGTATACGGCAATGGCGAGGAAAATCCCCCGCTTTGGGCCGAAGCGCTCGCCCAGGCGGCCAAACACCACCGCCGCCGGAAACCCCACAAACTGAGTAATTAACAGCGCCGCGATCAGGTCATTGGCCCCGATGCCCAGCGCCAAACCATAATCCACCGCCATTCGTACAATGGTATCGACGCCGTCGATATACAACCAATAGGCCCCCAAAAAGACGAAGGCGTGGCGGTAGCGCCGCAGATGACCAAAGGTAGAGGCCAGTTCGCGAAAACCGCTCAGCACGCGTGAGCTGGCCGGTCGGGTCGTCACCGCGTCCGGCTCGCGAATATTCAGAAACAACGGAATGGAGAACAGCATCCACCAGCAGGCCACCATGAGGAAGGCGTAGCGGACGGCCTCCGCCGCGTCCGCGAGGCCGAACCAGTGGGGCTTGAGGGTCATTAGCACATTGAATGCGAAGAGCGCGCCGCCGCCGAGATAGCCCAGCGCATAGCCGAAGGCGGACACCCGGTCCCACTTCGACTCGGGGGCCACGTCCACCAGCATGGCATCGTAGAACACGATGCTGCCGGAAAACCCGATCAGCGCCGTGGCGTAGCACAATAGCGCCGGCAGCCAGTGGCCCTCGCCGATAAAGAACAGGGTCCCGCTGGCCCCGATGCCCAGCAGCGCAAAGGCCCCCAGGAAGCGTTTCTTGCCAAAGCCCTGGTCGGCGATGGCCCCCAGAATGGGGGCGGCCACCACGATCAGCAGGCTGGCCCCCGAGTTGGCGGCGCCGAGCAGGAAGGTGGTCTCGGTGCTCGCCCTCCCGACGGCCCAGAACTCGCGAAAGAAGATGGGGAAAAAGCCCGCCATGATCACGGTGGCGAAGGCGGAATTGGCCCAATCGTAGAGGGCCCAGGACCAGACCTTGGAACGCTCGCTCATTTCGATGTCCTTGGTAGACAAAAATCGGGTTTTACCGTGAATCCACCGAGGAGTGGCAGTCCTTGGAGGACTGCCACTCCTTGGGCTGATTCATTTCCCGGGGTGGTGCATCACTCCATGACCGTTAGCCCAAAACAACTTTCATTATCCGGGGTGTCGGCCCGCCTACATGGGCAACCGCCGCCGCTCCCAACGCGCCTCGGCCCAGGCCCAAAAGCCCGCCGCGTCGCCGATCTCTGTCGGCGGCGGGGCCTGGCCGAGAAACCGCCAGGCCTGCAACAGGGCGGGCAATGGCCGCGCCGGATCCACCGGGGCCGCGGCGTCTTGTTTGCTCAGCTTGCGGCCCGCCGCATCCAAAGCCAGCGGCAGGTGCAAATACCAGGGCGAGGCATAGCCCAGCAATTGCTGCAAATACACTTGGCGCGGCGTAGAGAGCAGCAAATCGGCCCCGCGCACCACATGGGTCACGCCCTGCTCGGCATCATCCACCACCACAGCGAGCTGGTAGGCGAACAGCCCATCTACCCGCCGCAGCACGAAATCGCCCACCTCGCGCCCCAAGTGCTGGCGCACCGCGCCGCGCCGCAGATCCTGCGCCACCGCCTCCCGCTGCGGCACCCGCAGCCGTAGCGCATAGCGTGCGCGGGCGAACCGCGGGCCGACGCGACAGGTCCCGGGGTAGACCACGCCCTCGGGTCCCGAGCGGCCCATGGCCTGCACCTCCTTGCGCGTGCAACAGCAGGGGTAGACCAGATCCGCCCGCTGCAAGGCCTCAAGCGCCGCGGCATAGGCCGGGTCGCGTTGGCTTTGATACAACACCTCGCCATCCCACTGAAAGCCGAAGGCCTCCAGCGTGCGCAAGATCGCATCCGCCGCGCCCCGGCGCTCACGCTGGCGGTCCACGTCCTCCATGCGCAGCAGCCATTCGCCGCCGGCGGCGCGGGCGTCGGCGTAACTGCCTAGGGCCGCCGCCAGCGAGCCGAAATGCAGCGCCCCGGTGGGCGAGGGGGCGAATCGGCCCCGATAGCCCGGCGCTGCGACCCCCTCCGCTGCTACCAACTGCGCTGCTACAATATGCGAATCGACTCTCGTTACCACAGGAAACCTGTTTGAACTCGCCCCCGAGCGCCGCCGCTATCAGCGTCATCATCCCCGCCTACAACCGCGCCCCGGTGCTCGGGCGGGCGCTGGACTCGGTATTGGCCCAGGGCGCGCCGCCCGGCGAGGTGATCGTGGCGGACGACGGCTCCAGCGACGCGACCGCCGAGCTGGTGCGCCGTCGCTACCCCGATTGCCGTTACCTGCGCCAGCCCAACCGCGGGGTCAGCGCCGCGCGCAACCTCGGCCTGCGCGCCGCCCGCGGCGACTGGATCGCGCTGCTCGACTCGGACGACGCTTGGCTGCCGGGGAAGCTGGCGGCGCAAATCGCGCAGCTTCGCCGCGAACCCGAACTGCGGGTCTGCCATACCGAGGAAATCTGGATCCGCAACGGCACACGGGTCAACGCGATGAAAAAACACGCCAAACAAGGCGGCTGGATCTACCGTCACTGCCTGCCGCTGTGCGTCATCTCGCCCTCTTCGGTGTTGCTGCACCGAAGTGTATTCGAAACCGCGGGAGAATTCGACGAAACCCTGCCGGCCTGTGAAGACTATGACCTCTGGCTGCGCATTTGCGCCCGCATGCCGGTGGCCTTCGTGGCCGAGCCGCAAATCATCAAACACGGCGGCCACCCGGACCAGCTCTCGCGCCAACACTGGGGCATGGACCGGTTTCGGGTTCGCGCCCTAGCGCGCGCCCTGAGCGAGCTGCCGCTGGACGCCGAAGACCGCCAGGCCACCGCCGCCACCCTGGTGCAGAAGGCGCAAATCCTGGCCCAAGGGGCGGACAAACGCGGCAAAACACAACAGGCCGCAGACTATCGAGCCCTAGCGGCGCGCTATCGAGTAGACCTGCTTTAGGAGCGCAAAGGGTACCGAGGACCGCAGAGGGCGCGGAGGGATTCTTGCTTGACCGTCCCCGCGCTCCAGCGCGGGATGCCTGTCCGCCGCCCTAGCCTCGCCGGGCCGCCTGGAGTGCAGCCCTCGGCCCCCACCACTCACCATTCACCATTCACCATTCACCACTCACCATTCACCATTCACCATTCACCATTCACCATTCACCACTCACCATTCACCATTCACCATTCACCATTCACCACTCACCACTCACCACTCACCTTTTACTATTAAAAAACCTTCGCGCCCTTTGTGTTATAGCTGCGGGTGCGTTAGGCGCGCCAACCACAAAACCCGAATCCAACCCCCGCATTGCCGTGCGCCGTAACGCACCATCCTCGGCTAAGCGCTGAGCGCTGAGCGCTTTAATAAAATAACGCCAAGGACGCCAAAGCGAAACAACATCCCGAGAACACGCGAAGCAAAAATTAGTGTCTATTCGTGTCCATTCGTGGTTCAAATTGGTGGTTAGTGGCGCTCCCCCGGTCATTGGGCCGGGTCGTGATCTATCCGCGCCTGCACCCGAAAAACTTTGCACGCTTTGTGGTTTTAACGTGCCCGGCGCCTTGAAAGCGCTCGGTATCGGTTTGTTTCCGATACTTGGGGGCAACTGCGACGGCGGCTATGGTGTAAACTAACGGGCTTTGTCCCGCAGCCATTTCAACACAACAGCATGAGCCAGCACAGCCAACAAGATATCGCCATCGTCGGCATGTCCGCCCTGTTTCCCCGGGCGCGGGATGTGGACGCCTTTTGGGGCAACATCCTGCACCAGGTGGACGGGATTCGCGAGCCGTTGCCGGAGTGGGGGGCGGAGACCTTTTTCGATCCGACCAGCGGCGATATCAATCGCATCTACACCACCAAGGGCGGTTTCCTGAACGAAGACTCGCGCTTTGATCCGGCCGCCGCGGGCATTATGCCCAAGGCGGTGCAGGGCGGCGAGCCGGATCAGTTCCACGCCCTGGCCCTGGCGCGGCAGGCGTTGGATTCGGCGGCCCTGGGCGACGGTTTCGACGGCGAGCGCTGCGGCGTGATCCTGGGCCATGGGATTCACGCCCATCGGGCCAATGCCAACGGCATTCAGCAGGGGGTCGTCATCGACCAGACCCTGGGGCTGTTGCGCGCCCTGCATTCGGTGGACGAGGCGCAATTGGCCCAGGTGCGGGAGATCCTGCGCGCCAAGCTGCCGCCGATTGATGTGGACGCGGTGCCCGGCTTGGTGCCCAATGTGATGACCGGCCGCATCGCCAACCGGCTCGATCTGATGGGGCCGAACTATATCATCGACGCGGCCTGCGCCTCGTCCCTGATCGCGGCCGAGGCGGCGATGGAAGAGCTGCGCCGGGGCCGGGCGGATGTGATGCTGGCCGGCGGCGTCAACACCTCCACCTCGGCCCTGGTGTATATGGTGTTCTGTCAGCTCCAGGCGCTGTCCCCCAGCTCGCGCATTCGGCCGTTCGATCGCGGCGCCGACGGCACCTTGCTCGGCGAGGGCGCGGGCATGCTAGTGCTCAAGCGGCGCGCCGACGCCGAGCGCGACGGCAACACGATTTACGCCCTGCTCAAGGCCGTCGGCCAGTCCTCCGACGGCAAGGGCAAGGGCGTAATGGCCCCCCGCTTTGAGGGCGAGGTGCTGGCCATGCGCCGGGCCTACGAGCAGTGCGGCGCGGACCCCGAATCCATCGGCCTGGTGGAGGCCCACGGCACCGGCATCCCGTTGGGCGATCAGACCGAGATCCGGGCCCTGGCCGAGGTGTTGGGCCAACGCCGCCGCCCGGTGGCGGACGTGGCCCTGGGATCGGTGAAGTCGATGATCGGCCACTGCATCCCGGCCGCGGGCAGCGCGTCGCTGATCAAGATGGCCTTGTCGCTGCACCATAAGGTGCTGCCGCCCACCCTGTGCGACGAGGTGAATCCCGATCTCGGGTTGGATAAGACCCGGTTCTATGTGAACACCGAGACCCGACCCTGGATCCACGGCGGCGCCGCGCCCCGGCGGGCGGCGGTGAACGCCTTCGGCTTCGGCGGCGTGAACACCCACGCGATCCTGGAGGAATACCCGGAAAGCCCGGACGCCGCCGGAGCGGCGTTTTGGCCCCGCTTACCGGCGGACACTGTGCGGCCGACCCTGCTGGTCGCCGCCGAGGCCGACCGCGAGGCCCTGGCGCGCCGCATCGATGGCTGGCGGCAGGCCCTGGCGGCGGGGGATGGGCTGGCCCGGCTGGCCGCCGGGGCCTGGCGCCGGCGCAGCGAGGGTCCGTGGCGCTGCGGCCTGGTGGTGCAGGACGCCGCAGACTGCGCGACGAAGCTGGCGCAGTTGGAAAAGGCAGTGTCCGACCCGCACAAGGCTGCGCTGCAAACCCGCAGCGGGGTGTTCTTCGCCAGCGAGCCCGAGACCGGCCGAACGGCGCTGCTGTTTCCGGGCGAAAACTCCCAGTACCCCGAGATGCTGCGCGACCTGGCGATCCATTTCCCGGTGGTGCGGCGCGGGTTCGATTTCCTGGACCGCCTGTTCGCCGCCGAGCGCGACCTCGCCCCCAGCCAGGCCCTGTTTCCGCCGCCCACCAGCCTTGACGCCGAGCAGCGTGACCTATTGGCGACGCGCCTGCAGGCCATGGACCTCGGCTCGGAGGCGGTATTCGCGGCGGATCAGGCCCTGTTTCACCTGCTCGGGCGGTTCGGGGTGCGGGCGCAGGCCCTGCTCGGGCACAGCACCGGCGAGAACGCGGCCTTGGCGGCCTCGGGCCTGCCGCAGATGAGCGAGGCCGAGGCGGGCAACTATATCCGCAAGATGAACGCCCTGTACCAGCGCCTGGAATCCTCGGGCGAAATCCCCGCCGGGGTGCTGTTGTCCGTGGGCGCGGCCGACCTGGGGCAGGTCCACGCCCTGGCCGACGCCGACCCGGGGCTCTACCTGACCATGGACAACTGCACCAATCAGTTCATCCTGTTTGGCGTTGAAGAGGCGGTGGCGCGGGCCGAGGCCGCGCTCGCCGCCCAGGGCGCGATTTGCGTGCGTTTGCCCATGGGCCGGGCCTACCACACCGAGCTGATGCGCCCCATGGCCAGCGCCTTCGGCGAACTCTTCGCGGATATCGAAATCGCCCCAGAGGGGGCGTTTACGCTGTACTCCTGCGTCACCGCCGAGCCCTTCCCGGCCGACCGGGCGGGCTTCTTGCGCACCGCCACCGATCAATACATGCGCCGGGTGCGGTTTCGCGAGGCCATCGAGCGGCTTTATCAAGACGGCGTTCGCGCCTTCGTCGAGGTGGGGCCGAGCAGCCACCTCAGCGCCTTCGTGCGCGACAGCCTGCGCGGCCGGCCGCATACCGCAGTGGCCGCCAACGACCGCAAGGGCGACGACCTGCGCCAACTGCTGATCCTCCTTGGGCGGTTGTTCGTGCAGGGGCAGGATCTGGCCCTGGAGGCCCTGTTCGAGGCAGACCGCCCGCCGCCGCCCGCGACCGTGCCGTTCCTGCCCACGGACCTGCCCTTCATCCGCTTGAGCGCCGAGGAGGCCGGGCGCGTGCGCGAACTATTGGGCGCCGCTAGCGGACCGACGCCGAACCGCCCCGAACCCGGGGCGGCTCCCCGCCGGACCAAGGCCCCCGCAGCCGCCCCTAAGGAATCCGCGGACGTAATGAGCGGGCATTTTCAATTGATGAACAGCTTCCTGCGGCAACAAGAAGCGGTCTGGATGGCGGCCCTAAGCAAGGGCGGGAAGAAAAACCAGCGAAATGACGAAGGCAACGGCGCTTAGCAACGCAGAGGACGCCGAGGACCGCGAGGGCGCAGAGGTGTTTCATGCTCGTGCCCCAGGTCTCCTTGGGGGCCAGCGGTGTTCAAACTCGCGTTTGACACTCCGTTCGACGAACTGGCAACCCAGGCGCTTTCGGAGCGTACAGCACACGCAGAACCGCACAGCCCGAGGGCTTTACTCCATGCGGCCAAGCGAGGCTTCAGCGGCGGACAGGCCTCCCCGGCCTGGAACGCGGGGACGATTAAGCATCAATTCCTCCGTACGCACTGCGGTCTTCTGCGCCCTCTGCGTTCCCAAAGGGCGTTGTTGCCGTTTTTTGAGCGCAGCGGAACTAGGCCTGGACGAAGGGCGGCGGCTCCCGTGAGGGAGCATAGGCCCGAAACCCGGCGAGGGTTTAGTCGCTCAGGGCATCGCGGACGCGTTCCATGCGGGTCTTTACGTCGCTGCCGAGGGCTTCCAGTTCAGGCCGTTGCACTAGGCCGAGCACGGCCAGCGGGTCCATGAAGCCCACGACTACGTCGCCGGCGTCGTCCTCTCGCACCACCACGTTGCAGGGCAGCAGCAGGCCGACATCCGGCTCCGCCTCCAGGGCCTGGTTGGCCAGCTTGGGATTGCAGGCCCCGAGGATCTTGTAGGGCCTTTTGTCGAGATCCAGTTTCTTTTTTAGGGTGGCCTGGACATCGATTTCGGTGAGTACGCCGAAGCCCTCGTCCTTGAGGGCCGCGGTCACCCGCGTCACCACCTCATCGAAATCGCCGCTCACCAGGGTTGTGAAACCGTACATTGCGCTCCTCCTGTTGTCTATCTTAAGGTTCGCCATGCACTATAGGCCATTTGCCGGCTGGGAAACAGTCTGCGGCGGTTATTCGCAACCATCCGCGCACAGGCTGCGCACCACGCGCACCAAACCGAGGATAAGCAGTAACATAGCCGCAAAGGCGAAGCTGTCGATAATCATCAGACCTCCAAAAGTTGGAAAATTAGAATATGCTGATATTCAATCATACTGCCTGTGACAGGGCAAGGACCCAAGAGTTCAAAATGCCCGGCGTATTGGGCTGTTTTCTTCGGATTGTGATGCTGTTGGCGGTTTTGCCCACGGCGCAGGCGGCGGAGCCCCAGGTTTGGGGCTATGGGGTGCAGGGCTGTGCGCCCTATATGGAGACCTTTATCGGGCAGGCGAACAAGGATCCGCGGGCGGTGTCCGAGTTCCGCTTGTACCGCGAATGGCTGGCCGGCGTCATTAGCGGCATGAGCGCCGCCACCGCCATGGATGTCTTGCAGGGTCTCGAACTGGAAGAGGCGCTGAAGCGGCTGCACGCCCTGTGCCAGCAACAGGCGTCGGAGGATGTGTTCACCATGGCCATGACCCTGGTGCGAGAACGCAACACGCCGAATGCCGCCCCGGCTTCGCGCCCGGCCGCGCCCGCCCCGCGCACCGAAGGCTATGCGCGACCGAGCCCGGAGGCGCGCGCGGATTGCGGCCCGGCCGGCTCCATCGCCACCGCGGGCGGCTGTCGTTAGCGCAACCCCCAACAGGCGGCCCCGAAACACCGCGCCCGAAGCCCGGGCTTGAGTCCGGCATAGCCGGGCCGCCGCCAGGGTCGTCCCGGCTAAAGCCGCAACCTCCTCGGGGTGGCTTTGGAGGTTGCGGCATAGTCAGCCCGGACTCGGAACCGTAGCGACGGCCGCGCGTTGGAGTACACGCCTTGGCGTGTGCGCGCCGCCCGCACAGCCCGAGGGCCGTACTCCCTAGTACGCCTGCGCCTCGGTGTCGCAAGCAACCTAGGCGCTCTCGGAACGCAGGGCACGCGGGGAGCCGCAGAAGGCGCAGAGAAGAAAAGGTTTGTTTCTTAGCGCCCTTTGCGTCTTGACGAGAGGGCCTTCGGCGCCGATCGACCCGTGTCGGGAATAGGCTGTGCCGAGGAACGAGGCGCATCGCCTGGACTTGGGGGCGCGACCGGTGCGCCTGCGCCTCGGTGTCGGAAGCAACCTGGGCGCTTTCGGGACGCAGGGCGCCGCAGAGGGCGCAAAGAGGCGTTTCGATTGTAAAGGATAAGCGCCGCACCCGAAATCCGCCGCTTCAGCGGCGAATGCACTTCGCTGGCCCGCCCCCTGTATGACCGCGGGCTCGAAGCGTACACGCCTTGGCCCCGGCGCGTAACCGGAAACCCGCACAGCCCGAGGGCTGTACTCCAGGCGGCTAGGCGGCGCTTTGGCGCCGGGCAGGCGCAAGCCAGCAAAAAAACTCCTCCGCGCGCTCTGCGGTTCTCTGCGTCTGCTTGTGCGCGGCGGAACTAGCTCGAAACCCCTAGCCCCTAACGGCTAACCCTAGGCTGCAAGCCAAGCTTGGCCGGGAGATGCACCTGGATCATGGCGCCGCCCCCGGGCCGAGGGAGCACTTGGATCATGCCGTCGTGTAGTTTGACCAGGTTGCGGGCGATGGTGAGTCCGAGCCCCGCGCCGTCGTGGGTCCGGGTATCGATCGGCTCCAACTGCACGAAGGGGTCGAATACCCGGGCGGCGTCCGTGTCCTGAATACCCGGTCCGTTGTCCCAGACCGCTAGGTTGAGGTAGCCGCTGTCGGCATCGAAGCGGGCGTTCAGGCCGATTTGCCCGCCGGGCGGGGCGTACTTCAACGCATTGTCCAACAGATTGCCCAGCACCTGTTGAATTGAGCCCTCGCGAATGGCCATTTCCAGCTTCGGTAAATGGGCATAGTTCCGTTTGATTTGGATTTCCTTGGTTGCGGCGGGAATGCTGAAGGTGCTGACCACTTCGTCGCACAGCTCGGAGATGTCGGTTTGCTTGGGCAGCGGCCCCCCGTTCGGGTGCGGTTCCTCGCCGCGGGCCGCTACTTGCAAAATGGCTTCCACCAAGCGCAGCAGGCGCCAACCGCTCTGTTCGATCACCCGCAGGTAGTCTGCATCCTTGCCGCGCAGTTGTGAAGATAGCAACTGCACCATGCCCAGAATGCCGTTTAGCGGATTGCGAAACTCGTGATTCATCATGCGCAAAAAGTCCTCCTTGA
Source organism: Gammaproteobacteria bacterium (assembly GCA_011389885.1). GTDB lineage: Bacteria > Pseudomonadota > Gammaproteobacteria > Chromatiales > Chromatiaceae > JABBTK01. Next base: position 24,022 of record JAABTK010000030.1, read on the forward strand.
CCCGCAACGCCTTCTCCAAACCCGCATTGGTTTCCACCAGGGCGGCGTTGGCCGCTTGCAGTTGCGCGGTGCGTGCGCTCACCTGGCGTTCCAGCTCCTGGTTATGCGCCTGCAACGAGCGTTGCAGCTCCATGATCCGAATATGCACCCGCACGCGGGCCAGCACCACCTGGTCGTTAAAGGGTTTCGCGACATAGTCCACGCCCCCGATCTCGAAGGCCTTGACCTTGTCCAGCGGCTCGTCGAGGGCGCTTAGGAAGATCACCGGGATATCCTTGGTGGCCGGGTTGGCCTTCAAGCGGCGGCAGGCCTCGTAGCCATCCATGTCCGGCATGCGGATATCAAGCAGGATCAGGTCGGCGGGGCTGTGCTCCAATGCGCGCAAGGCGACCTTGCCGCTATTGGCCGGCCGCACGGTGTAGCCGTGAGTGGTCAATAACCGACGCAGCACCCCGAGATTGTCCGGGTTGTCATCGACGATCAGAATGGTGTTGCCCATGGGGACCTTACCTTGGAAATACGAAAAGCGGTTGCGAGGGATTTGAGTAGGCCGGTTATTAGCGGCCGGTGCAAGTGCTAAAAACCACTGCGCATAGGGTTTTCCGGCAACTGGGGATTATACCAACTATCGCGCCCCGCTGCCGGAAGCAATTCGCAAAATCCGATCCATCAGGGCGTCGGGCAGGATTCGCCGCAGATACGCGAACACATAGGTTGGCAGTGTGACAGGGTAGCGAATCTTTGGGCGAGGGCTCTCCAGGGCGTGAATCACCTTCTTCAGCACCGCCTCGGGCGGCAAGGTGAAGGGGGCGGCGGACCCTTCCTGATCGAGGCGCGCCTGGATGGCCTCGTATTGCGCGGCATGAAAGCTATGCTCGGGATCGATATTGGCCTGCCACTTTTGCAGGGCGTTGGCCCGAAACCGGCTGGCGATGGGGCCGGGCTCGATCAGGCTGATGCTGATGCCGCTGCCATGCAGCTCTTGGCGCAGGGTGTCGGTGAGCCCCTCCAGGGCGAATTTGCTGGCGTTGTAGGCCCCGCGGTAGGCCATGGCCGTGCGGCCGAGCACCGAGCTGTTTTGGATGATGCGCCCCTCGTGCTGCTGGCGCATCACCGGGATCACGCGGCGGGTCAGATCATGCCAGCCAAACAGGTTGGTTTCGAACTGGGCGCGCAGCACATCCCGCGTCAGGTCCTCCACGGCCCCGGGTTGGCCATAGGCGCCGTTATTGAACAGGGCGTAGAGTCGCCCCCCGGTGCGCCCCAACACCTGCTCCAGCGCCGCACTGACGCTTTCGGGCTGATCCAGGTCGAGGACCAAGGACTCCAGCCCTTCGGCATTGAGGCGTTCCACGTCTTGCTCGCGACGCGCGGTGGCGAATACGCGGTAGCCCCGCGAATGCAGGCCGCGGGCGGCGCATAGACCGATGCCGCTGGAACAGCCGGTGATGAGAACACTGCGATGGAGTCTTGGGATCATGGCGCGGGGGGGGTGAAGTCAGGGCCTCGGGTCGGGGTGTTAGCCGGTGCGTGCTTGGGCTTTGCAACAGCATACCCGGTTCCGGATTCGACTGCCAGAGATTAGGATATTCGAATATAATAAAAAAATAAAAAGGTGATTGGAATCATGAAGTTCTTGCATTTTGTAGGGGACTGCCGTTAGTCTTTGGCGTAATATCATTAGGTTTCCAGCGGGGAGGAATAAACGACGTGAGTTTCCGAAAAAAGGCGCTTTTTGCCGGTGTTTTTTGCGCGCTCGGGCTGATGGGCGCCGGGTCTGTTATGGCGCAGCCGGGGCCGATTGCCGCCGCTGAGGTGGAACAGGCCTTGGATCTGGAGCCGAATCTTGAGAATGGCAAGCGGGTGTTTCACACCTGCGCGGTGTGTCACACCCCGGAAGGCTGGGGGATGGAGAACGGGGCCTATCCGCAGATCGCGGGCCAGTTGGCGGACGTAATCATTAAGCAATTGGCGGATATTCGGGCACGCAACCGAAATAACCCCACTATGTACCCGTTCACCTCGCCGCAGTTGCTCGGCGGAACCCAGGAGATCGCGGACGTGGCGGCCTATATCGCGGCCCTGCCGATGAATCCGCGAAACGGCATCGGGCCGGGCATGGAGTTGGACTACGGGAAGAGGTTATACAAAGAGAATTGCGTGGATTGCCATGGCGAACGCGGGGAGGGCAGTGAGCATAAGCACGCCCCGGCGATTTACGGCCAGCATTACAACTACCTGGTGCGCCAGTTTGAATGGATTCGCACCGGCCAGCGGCGCAATGCGGATGAAGAGATGGTGGAACAGATCCAGCGCTTCAGTCCGCGCGAGGTGTCGGCGGTGTTGGATTATGTGTCGCGGCTTCCTCCGCCTGCCGACCAGGTGGCGGAACCGGGCTGGCAGAACCCGGACTTTCCGAAGTTCGCGCGTAGCGGCCGTCCGGGGATGCAGCCGCCGATGCGCCCGCAGTTCCCGTACCGCCATTATCCGCAACGGCCCGAGCGGCCCGAGCCGCCGGAGCACCTGCGTCGGCCTCAGAACTGAGGCTTAGTGCAGCCGCGCACAAGTAGCGGAGATAACCGATCACAGTGGCCTTGCGGAACGCAGAGCCCGCGAAGAACCGCAGGGCGTAGAGAGGGTTTCGGCTAAAAGCTGGACACGCGTTTTCCAGCGCCGCAAAAACACAGCCAAACCGCGGGCGGTTATCGCACGCTACACAATGGCCGAGGCTTCTGAACCCGCTCGGCGGTCATCGGCCCTTTCCCCCGGAGGCGGTCGGGGGGAGGGTTGCGGCGAGAAGGGCGTAAGCCCATGAGTTCAGCCGAGCCTCCCGGCCCCGTCGGGGGAGGGAATCCTTGGTTCGACGAAGCGGGCTGATCCAGGATCAAGCAACCGTCAACGGCCACGGAAATCCTTAACCCCAATTCCGCTGCGGCCTCTGCGTCCCTAAGCGTCGTTGTTTCCGTTATTTACGGCAGGCGTACAGGGCTATTGGCGGGTCCTTGGCGGGTCCCGCTTTTTTTTGCGCGCAAAAAAACAGGGCCTTTCGGCCCTGTTTTTCCTTCAGCAGGAGATCAACCGATCAGCCGAAGATGTCGCTGGTGATGTTTTTGAACCAGCTGTGGGCGTACTGCACCTCGCGGGCCAGGGTCTCGTCGCTGGCATCGGCCGGGGTCAGGCCGCCGTTGATGCTGACGATCTTGGACTTGTCGTCAGCCAAGCGATAGACCGCAGCCACCGAGAAGCCATAGTTCTCACCCGCGATGGAGTAGCAGGTGTTCACATAGGCCGGGATCGGCGCCTCTTGGCCGTTCAGCAGGGCCGCCACGGCGGCGGCGCAGACCTTGGCCTGGGAGTTGGCCGAGTAGCCCGACTTGGGCATGCCGGTGGCCACGCTGGCATCGCCGAGCACATGGATGCCCGGGTGCAGGGTGGATTCGAAGGTTTGAAGATCCACCGGGCACCAGCCGGAGTCGTCGGTCAGGCCCGCGGTGAAGGCGATCTTGCCGGCCTTCTGGTCCGGGATCACGTTCAGCACGTCGGCCTTGATTTCATCCCCGAAGGCGGTGGTGACGCTCATGGCGTCGGCGTTCACCTTGACCACCCCGGCCTCTTCCTGCTTGCCGCGCCACTCGATTAAGGCGTTGTCGGTTTCGTAGCCGTACAGGCGTTTCCAGGCGTCTGTGAACAGGCCCATCTTGGAGAACTTCTGCTTGGGATCAAGGATCAGGACCTTGGACTTGGGCTTGCTGCGCTTCAGATACATGGCGATCTGGCTGGCGCGCTCGTATGGCCCGGGCGGGCAACGGAAGGGGTTGTTCGGGGCCGCGATGACCACGGTGCCGCCATCCTTCATGGATTCGAGCTGGGCGCGCAGGGTCTTGGTCTGCGAGCCGGCCTTCCAGGCGTGGGGGATCTTCTGCGCCACCTCGGCGTCGTAGCCGTCGAGGGAATCGTACTTGAAGTCGATGCCCGGGGCGACGATGCAACGATCATAGAAAAAATCGGTGCCGCCGGCGGTGGTGACCTTTTTGTCGGTCGGGTTGATCGCTTTCACGGTGTCGTTGACGACTTTCACCCCGTGGCCTGCGAGACCCTTGTAGCCGAACTTAATGGAGTCGAGTTCGCGGTCGCCGCTGAGCACTTCGTTGCTCAGGTAGCAGGTGTAGTAGTGCTTGTCGGCCTCGATCAGGGTGACTTCGCAGCCGGGGTCGGCGATGCGCAGGTATTTGGCCGCGGTGGCGCCGGCAGTGCCGCCGCCGACGATCACCACGCGCTTGGTGGCGCCGAGGGCAAGATAAGGAACGCCGGCCATGCCGATGGCGGTCGCGGCGCCTGCGGTTTGGATAAAACCTCTACGAGTAATCTTCATATTGAGTTGCCTCCTCTGCTGGCTTACTGCTGGCTGGCGTAGTAGCTAAGAAGCGCATGCACCGCATCGTTGCCGTAGCGTTCGTGCATTTGCTGCATTTTCTTAGCCATTTTCTTGGGGGCTTCGCGGTCGCCGGCTTGGAAGTCTTGCATGGTCCACTTGAGATAAGGGGTCCACTGCCCGGCCATGGGGCTGCCGTCTTCGCCCGAAACGCCGCCGTCTTCATGGCACTTTTCGCAAAAATGCTCGTGCAGCTTGGCGCCGTTCTTCACTGCGCTTTCGTCGTAGTCCTGGGTGGCGCTGGCGAATTCGTTGGCGCCGAAGGCTTCGGCCATCTTTTCCAGCTCTTCTTCGGAGTAGCCGGCGGCGATGCGGCCCATGATGGTGGACTTGATGTCACCGCTGGCGTAGCCCTGCATCACCTCGATAAAGTATTCCTTATCAAAGCCGGCGATGGTGGGCGTTGCGGGACCGTCGCTGACGCCATCGGTGCCGTGGCAGCCGGCGCAGGTGTTGGCCAGCATCTGGCCGTCGGCGCCGGTCATGGTGTTTTCCGCCGCGAAGGCGACGGAAGAGGCGCCCAGTGTCAGGCCGGCGATTATAAACGCCTTGCGGATGAGTTTGTTCGGCATATTACCTCCTTCAGATTGTTTCAGGCATACCGGGTTTTGGGCAAAGGTACCGGACGGAATCCGATGCTGCTTGGGGCGAGCCCGAGGGCCCGGGACACTTTGCGTTGTAAGATCACGCCGCTTGCGGCGCGATCTTTTTCCCAGCGCCCCGCTCTGGCCCCCGGCGCGACGGCCGGGCATTCCAAGGTCGGGGTCCGCTGGCAAATCATGCGTCCTTGTCGTCCTCTTTCAGGGCGTTTTGCAGCAGGCTAATCACCTGTTTATTGCGGCTTTTTTGTGCAATATCCAGGGCGCTGCGAGCATCCTTGTCGGTCAGGGTCGGATCGGCCCCGTTGTTGAGCAGCAGTTTCACGAGATCCTCGGAACGGATCGAGGCCGCCTCCATCAAGGGGGTGATGCCGTCGTGATCCGCGTGATTCACCGCCGCGCCGCGAGAAATCAGCCGTTGCGCGGAGGCGTAGTGGTCTTGCCCCACGGCCCAAATCAACGGCGTGGCGCCGTAGTGGTCGGGTTTTTCGATCTTGGCCCCGTGGTCGAGCAGCAGTTCCACCACCCGGGTATGGCCGCGGTCCGCGGCGATGATCAGGGGCGTGGAGCCCTGTTCATCCTGGGCGTTGGGTTCTGCGCCGTTTTGCAGCAGCATCTGCGCGGTTTCCGGGTGGCCTTTCTCGGCCGCATGCATCAGGGCCGTGCGTCCTTCCCCGTCGGTCCCGGCGGGGTCGGCGCCCTTATACAGCAATTGCTCCACCATGTCGGTGAGGCCGTAGCGGGCGGCGATGGTCAGGGCGTCCCAGCCGGCGCGGGTGCGGGCGTCGAGCTTGGCGCCGCGCTCCAGCAACAGGGCGGTGATGGCCGGGTGGCCGAACTCGGCGGCGAAGGTTAGGGCGGTGCAGTCGGCCACGGTGGCGGCGTTCACGTCCGCGCCGCGCGCCAACAATAGCACGATGGTATCGAAGTTGGCGTTCTCAATGGCCATCATCAGTGCGGTTTTCCCGAACTGATTGGCGGTGTTGACATCGACGCCTTGGTCGAGCAGTTGCTCGATGGTTTCGGTGTCGCCGATGCCTGCGGCGAGTCGAAACTCGGCCGCGGCCTCGGGTTTGGCGGACCAAACCGAGGCCGAGGCGAGCAGGCCGGCGGTTAGCGCGAGGGCTTTCGAAAATCGCATACGATTTTTCTCAATCCTTAACATCTGGATACCGAATCAAATCCACGCCGAGAGCGGATCAAAGATCCAGCGGCGGGAACGGCTCTATGTGGGCAATGCCCTTGTGGCAGTCGATGCAGGTCTCGCCCTTATCGACGGCCGAGCTGTGGCGACTGCGGGCGGTTCGACTCTGTGAGCTGAGATCCATTTGCGAGAACTGGTGGCAGCTCTTGCAGGTCATGGAGTCTTGACTCCGCATGCGATCCCACACCGCGTTGGCCATCTTCCATCGATACTCCTCGAATTTTTCCTTGGTGTCGATGGTGCCCAGGATTTCGTGCAGCACGTCCTTGTAAGCCAGGATCTTGCGCTTCATCTTAGGAAGGAAGGGCTTGGGAACATGGCAGTCGGCGCAGTCGGCCTGGATCCCCGCGGCGTTTTTGTAGTGAACCGAGTCTTTGTACTCTTCGTAGACCCACTGCATGGAATGGCATGAAGTGCAAAATTCCAGCTCGTTGGTCGCATCGAGACCGGTGTGGAAGAGGCCGGTGAAAGCGATGCCGGCGACAAAGACGAGTGATAGAACGAAAATAGACTTCTTGCGTCCCATACTGCTTCCTCTGTGGCTTGGCCGCGCCGGAGAGGTTTCCGGGTCGCGGACGTTGTTTTTTTGGATGGGTCTTCGGCTGAGGGGGAGCGGAACGGCTTGAAGGCCGTGGTTGGTCGCGCCCCTCGGCGCTCGGGAAAACCCTATTCGCGTTTCTCCGTGGTGATGTTACGGGAAAGACCTGAGGATTGCAAAAAAATCCTTTCGGATCATTAGACTATAGAGGAATAAGAATATAATGAAACACTGAAACTAGGGGATCGGATATGTGCAAATGGTCCTTGGATCACGGAAATGCGGCGCAAAATCGATTATGCTACTCAAGAGAGTCGCGTATCAGGCAGGGCACGGCTGGGCGTGATTCGGGTCGGCTTACGGGTGGTTTTTTTTCTGGCGAGGGTTTCGGACATGATGCGACTGGTTTTGGTGATCGTCACGGCGGCTGTATGCGTTTCGGTGGAGGCGACGGAGCGCTGGACCCGCGCCTTCGATGGGTGCGAGGCCTTGCGCTCGTACTTGGTGCGCACGGCCGTTCAGTCCGCCCGCGCGGAGCTGACCGGCGCGGGCTTGCACGGTCCCGGGTGGGGGCGGCCTGCGACCAGCCAGGACGGCGAGGGGGTGGATTTTGCGGCCGCCCCGGGCGGCGTCGGGGACGGGGTCAAGCAGTCGGAGACCAATGTCCAGGAGCAGGGCGTGGATGAGCTGGATTTGATCAAATCCAGTGACGGTTACATTTTCCTCATCGCCAACGGTCGCTTGCAGGTGGTGGACGCTTGGCCGGCCGATGCGGCGCACGAGGTCGCGGCGCTGGCGTTGCCCGGCGAGCCGCGCGGGCTGTTGCTGTGGGGCCGCAAGCTGGCGGTGGTGAGCACGCTCACCGAGTGGGCGGAGCCCGCGCCCGGCGGTGCGGATTTGGGGATTCCTCCGGGCGTCTATGCGGTGACCACGCAGGTCTCGGTGTTCGACATCAGCCAGCCCGAGGCCCCGAAGCTGGAGCGCGAGGTGGTGCTCGAAGGCTCTTTCAACACCGCCCGGCGAATCGATGAGCACCTGCACTTGGTGGTGGATAACGCACTGCCGGCGTATGCCTTTCAGCCCATGCCGGGGCTGGCGGTTCGCAACGACGCCAAGGGGCGTTTGAGCGCGACGGCGCGCGACGCGCTGCGCGTCTTTGTGCGGGATCTGCTGAGCCGCCCGCTGCGGGATTTGGCCCCGGAGTACGCCGACCGCCGCTTTGGCGAGTTGCAGACCACGCAGCATAGCGGCGTGCTGGGCCGCTGCGAAGACTATGCCCGCCCCGAAGTCCCGAACGGCACCGCGACCACCTCGGTGGTCACGCTGGATTTGAGCGACCCGGAGGCGCCGTTACAGAGCGCGACCTTGATCAGCGACTATGGGACGGTCTATGCCTCGACCGAGAATCTGTACATCGTCACCGCCAATGCCGGCCCGTGGTTGCGGTTTGACGGCGCCGGGGGCCTTGAAGATCGCTCCGAGATTCACAAAATCAGCCTCGGCCCCAGTCCCGCGGTCGCCGCCTCCGGCGAGGTGGAGGGGTGGATTCTCAATCGCTACGCCATGAGTGAGCACCAGGGGGTGTTTCGCATCGCCACCACTGTGGGGCAGTGGGATCGCCTCCCGCTCAATCGGCTGTTCACCCTGGAGCAGCGGGGCGACGCCCTGGAGGTGCTGGGGCAATCCGAAGCCTTGGGGCGGCCCGGCGAGACCATCTATGCGGTGCGCTATGACGGCGCACGGGGCTATGTGGTGACCTTCGAGCAGAAGGACCCCTTTTACACCCTGGATTTGTCCGATCCGGCCCATCCGCAGGTGGTGGGCGAGTTGGAAATCCCCGGCTTTTCCACCTACCTGCACCCGGTGGGCGAAGACCGGGTGCTGGCCATCGGCCAGGCGGTGGATCCGGCCGGGGTGGAGTTGAGCCTGTTCGATGTCGCAGACTTTGCCGCGCCGCGGCTGTTAGATCGGGTCTCGCTCGGCAGCGGCACCTACTCCGCGGCCCTATACGAGCCGAAGGCGTTCAACTATTACCCAACCCTCGGGCGACTGGTGACGCCGGTGTCGCGCCACGGCTATGCCGAGGAGGGGGACGCCGGGGCGCTGGTGGAAGACGGTTTTAACGGCGCCTTGGTGTTCGATCTGGATCCGGCGCTGGGTTTCAGCCTGCGCGGGGCGGTGGAGCACCTGCTGGATACCAGCCCGGATTATTACTGGAATCCGGTTCAGCGCAGCCTGTTCATGGGGCAGGGTGACGATTTCGCGCTCTACACCCTGAGTGCGCAGAGCCTGCAAGCGAGCGATGCCGACAGCTTGGCGCCCTTGAGCGAAACGCCGTTGCCCGATGCCGGCCTTGAGGGGCCGATTGTGATGTTTTGACTCGGGGCTTGGCGAAGACAGTAGACAAACGGGGAAACCTAATGGGCGAGCAACAGAAAAAACTGAAACCGGGTAAGGATGTGGCCTTCAAGGCGGGGCCGGTGAAGCTATCGCGGGCGTACGGCGACAAGGAGGCGGCGCGGGTGAAGATGTTCTTGACCCTGCTGATCGCGCTATCCGAGCGCATTCACCACCAGATGTACGCGCCGTTCAAAGACGACAAGGGCGAGGAGGAGCTGTTGAAAATGCATCAGCAGCGCCGCACCATGTTCGAGAAGGCGACCGGCCCGGCGAAGGACTACATCAACGACCTGGAGCTTTGCCCGATGGAGCCGTGGCGGGTCTACGAGTCGGTATTACGCGCCTTGCTCAGTGAAGAAGACGACGAATACTACGAAAAGCTCAACAATTCGGGCATTCAGGCGGCGGCGGAGAACCCCTATTTGATGGACTTGGTGGAATTGGATGCGTTGGACCATGATCGGCGCGCCCGCCACTCTAGGTTGTCCGAACAGGACATCGAGGAGCTGTTACAACGCGCCGACCTGAGCCAACTGAAAAAGGATTTCATTGAGTGCCGGCAGGTCAACACCGGCGAGTTTTGGGATAAGCACTATGATGTTTGATCCCTTAGCCCGACTCCAGCCGCTTGCGCGCGCGGGCCGCGGCGGCGCGCACCTGGCGCGGCGCGGCGCCGCCGATATGGTCGCGCGCGGCCACCGAGCCTTCGAGGGTCAACACCGCGAACACGTCCGGCTCGATTTCGGGTGAAAACGCCTTCAGCTCGGCGATCTCCAGCTCGGACAGATCGCATTGCTTTTCCACGCAGCGCGCAACGGCCTGGCCCACCACCTCGTGGGCGTCGCGAAAGGGCAGTCCCTTGCGCACCAAATAGTCCGCTAGATCGGTGGCGGTGGCGAAGCCCTGCAGCGCCGCCGCGCGCATGTTGTCGCGGCGACAGCGAATGGCCGGAACCATGTCGGCAAACACCCGCAGCGAGCCCTTGAGGTTGTCCACGGTGTCGAACAGCGGCTCCTTGTCTTCCTGGTTGTCCTTGTTATAGGCCAACGGCTGGCCCTTCATCAGGGTCAGCAGGCCCATCAGGTGACCGAAGATGCGGCCGGTCTTGCCGCGCACCAGTTCCGGCACGTCGGGGTTCTTTTTCTGCGGCATGATGGAGGAGCCGGTGCAAAAGCTGTCCGAAAGCTCGACAAAAGCGAACTGGGCGGAGGACCAGAGGATCAATTCTTCCGAAAAACGCGACAGGTGCATCATAGTCAACGCCGCCGCTGCGCTAAACTCGATAATGAAGTCGCGGTCGCTCACCGCGTCCAGCGAGTTTTCCGCCGGACGGTCAAAGCCGAGCAACTCGGCGGTGTAATGCCGGTCAATGGGATAGGTGGTGCCGGCCAGCGCCGCCGCCCCCAGGGGCATGATGTTGACCCGCTTGGCGCAATCCGCCAGGCGTTCGCGGTCGCGTTCGAGCATTTCCTGCCAGGCCAGCAGGTGATGCCCGAAGGTGACGGGCTGGGCGGTCTGCAAATGGGTGAAACCGGGCAGGATGGTGTCCGCCTCGCGCTCGGCGAGGTCGATCAGGGCCCGCTGCAAACGCGCGATCTCGGCCCGCAGGAGGCGGATTTCGTCGCGCAAATAGAGGCGCACGTCAGTGGCCACTTGATCGTTGCGCGAACGTCCGGTATGCAGTTTCTTGCCGGCGTCGCCGATATCCGCGGTCAGGGCCGACTCGATATTCATGTGGACATCTTCTAAGGCCACGGACCAGTGGAACTCGCCGTCCTCGATGCGTTTGCGGATGCGCTCCAGGCCGGCGATGATGGCGTCGCGTTCGTCGTCGGAGAGGATGCCGCTGCGGGCCAGCATGCGCGCGTGGGCGACGGAGCCTTGAATATCATAGGCATACAGCCGCTGGTCGAATTCGACCGAGGCGGTGAACGCCTCCACGAAGGCATCGGTAGGTTCGCTGAAGCGACCGGACCAGAGTTTCTTATCGCTCATGGCAGGGGGTTCCAGAATGAATGAACGCGCTATTCTAGCAGTTTCGGGCCGGGCGTAGCAGCATGGATCGCAAATTGCATAGTCCCGGCGAGGATTCCGGCGATACCGGCTTTCTGCCCGACTTCTGCGGCGTGGGCACGGTGCTGGCGGTGATCGTGGGGGCCGAGCTGTTGGCCATCCTGCTGACCCTGGGCACCCTGAAGGCGACCACCTTGGAGGGGTTTAGCGAGGGCCTGAGTCTGCGCTCGTTGCTGGTGCAGTGGATCGCGCTGCCCGGGGCCTTGGCCCTGTGCTTGGTGCGTTCGCGGCTGAATCGCTTGGCGCCGCCGTTGGCGGGCGGGCTCGCCTGGTTGCTGGTTCAGGCCATTGCGGTGAGCGCCTTGGCGGTCTCCGGGCGCATCGCGGGGGAGATTTGGCCGCAGGTGCTAGAGCCGCAGTTCTTTTACCGCACCCTGGTGATCAGCGGCGTGGTGACGGCCTTGGCGTTGCGCTATCGCTACCTCTACCACCTATGGCGATGGCAGGTGCAGGCCGAGGCCGAGGCCCGTTTTCAGGCCTTGCAATCGCGGATTCGACCGCATTTCCTATTCAATAGTATGAACACCATCGCCCAATTGACCCGCAGCGACCCGGCGTTGGCCGAGACCACGGTGGAGGATTTGGCCGATCTGTTTCGCGCCAGTTTGTCCGATACCGGCTGCCATGCCGCGCTCGGCGACGAGCTGGAACTGGCCCAAGGCTACCTCAGGATCGAGGGCAAGCGGCTGGGCGAGCGCTTGCAAGTGGAGTGGGTGGCGGAGGGGTTGCCGGAGCAGGCCTTGGTGCCGGCGCTGATCTTGCAGCCGTTACTGGAGAACGCGGTCTATCACGGCATCGAGCCGGCCGCGACGACGGGCCGGGTGCGGGTCGAGGGCGCCTTAGTCGAGGGTCGGATTCATCTGTGTATTCGCAACTCCCTGCCGCCCCGCGGCGTGGCGTCGCGCCGGCCCGGCAACCGAATCGCGCTGGACAATGTCCGACAGCGCTTGGCCAGTTGTTTTGGCGAGCGGGGAACCTTGCGCAGCGCCCAGGTCGGCGATGAATACCGAGTCGAGATCGAATTTCCGGTGCGAATGAAGGAGCCGACATGAAAATCCTGATCGTGGATGACGAGGCGCCTGCGCGCGCGCGTCTACGAACCCTGTTGGAGGAGCTGGGCGGCGGATATTGCGTAGTGGGGGAGGCCGCCAACGGCGAGCAGGCCCTGGCGGTGCAGGCCGAGACCGAGGCCGACCTGGTGTTGTTGGACATCCGCATGCCGGGGATGGATGGCATGCAGGCCGCGGCGCGCTTGAACGAACGCGAGCCGCCGCCGGCGGTGGTGTTCGTGACCGCGTATGACCAGCACGCGGTGGAGGCCTTTGAGAAGAACGCGGCGGACTACCTGCTCAAGCCGGTGCGCAAGCAGCGCCTGCAAAAGGCCCTGGACCGGGCGGCGGTGCTGGCGCGCTCCCAAGCGCTGCCGGAGGAGTCGCCGCCCGAGGAGGAAGAGGCGTTTATCTCCGTGCGCGTGCGCGGCGGGCTGATGCGGGTGCCGTTAAATCAGGTGCTGTACCTGCGGGCCGATCAGAAATACGTCACCTTGCGGTATCAGGGCGGCGAAGAGCTGCTCGATGAGTCGCTCAAGACCCTGGAGCGGCAATTCGGCGACCGCTTCTTGCGCGTGCATCGCAATGCGCTGGTGGCCAAGCGGTTCCTCAAAGGCCTGGAGAAGGCCCGCTTGGGGCGCCCGATGGTGCTGATCGAAGGCTGTGACGAACGCCTGGAGGTCAGCCGGCGGCATGTCACCGAGGTTCGCGAGTGGCTGGAAAAGGGCGGCCCTACCTCAGCTTAAAGGCCATGCTGTAAGTCACCTCGAACGGACAGCTTACGCCCCCCGGCGGCGGCGGAAAGGGTCCCGCCTGCGCCACCGCATCGAGCGCTGCGCGGCGCAGCAGCAGGTGCCCGCCGTCGTCGTCGTACAGGGCTTGAATCCCGCCCGCGCAGTCCAGCGTGAACCCGATGCCCACCTCGCCTTCGATCCCCCGCCGGCGCGCCATGCCCGGATAGAACTTGGCCTGCTCGATGCGGCGCATCAGCTTGGCCAGGTATTGCGCCTTGAGTTGCGCCGCCGGAGGCGACGGCGCGATGGCCGGTTGTTCCGCGGGCGGCGCCGTCGGGCTCCGAGGGGCCGGCCTGTTGGGCTCGGGCTCGGGCTCGGGCTTGGGCTCGGGCTTGGGCTCGGGCCTTGGTTCGGGCCTTGGTTCGGGCTTCGGCTCGGGTTTTGGCTCGGGTTTTGGCTTTGGCTTTGGCTCGGGCATTGGCTTTGGCTTTGGCTTTGGCTCGGGTTTTGGCTCGGGTTTTGGCTCGGGTTTTGGCTCGGGTTTTGGCTCGGGTTTTGGCTCGGGTTTTGGCTCGGGTTTTGGCTCGGGCTTTGGTTCGGGTTTTGGCTCGGGCTTTGGTTCGGGCTTTGGTTCGGGTTTTGGCTCGGGCTTTGGTTCGGGCTTTGGTTCGGGCTTTGGTTCGGGCTCGGGCTCTGATTCGGTCAGGGGTTTTGAGGCGGTCTCCACGGGCGCGGGTTGGGGGAAGTTCAGCCGCACCGCCGGCAGCGCGCTTGCGGCCGACGTCGGCGCGGCCTCCAGGCGTTGCTGGCGCATCTGCCACAGGACGCCGAGGTGCAGCAGCGCCGAGATCATCAAGGCGAGCAGGAGGCGCGGGGCCTGGGACATCAGCGGCCCTCGGTGAGGATGTCCAGGCCCTCGGCCCCGGCTCGGCGGGCGGCGTCGATGATTTGCACCGCCTCGCCCAACCGACCCGCCTGGTCGCCGCGCAGGCGCACCGCGTGTTTCCCCGGCGCCGCCAAGGCCGCTCGCAGTCGGCGCTCCAGGGCCTCGGGGGCCACCGCCTCGCCCCCCAGCCGGATTTCGCCCGAGTCGGTGAGCAACACCTCCACGAAGCCGTCCTCCTCCGCGCCCTGACCGCTCTCGGCCCGGGGCAAGTCGATAGACACGGCCTGGTCCTCGATAAAGTGGGCGGTGAGCATGAAGAACACCAGCAGCAGGAACACGATGTCGATGAGCGGCGTGAGGTTGAGCACCACATTGGAGTGGCGCCGGGGCTCATACGCCATCGGTAATCTCCTCCCAATGGTGGGGGTTAGCAGGCTCCGTGGCGGCGTTTTCCACCGCGCCGCCGCGCCGCTCCAGCAACAGCGCCAGGGTGCGCTCCATGGCCTGGGCGCGGCGCTCCACAAAGCCCTCCAGCACATGCAGCAGGATCACCAGCGGGATGGCCACCGCCAGCCCCACCCCGGTGGTGATCATGGCCTCCCAAATGCCGCCGGCCAGGGCCTGGGCGTCCACCTTGCCGCCCGCGGCCTCGATCACCATAAAGGCCTTAATCATGCCGGTGATGGTGCCCAAAAGCCCCAAAAGCGGCGCGGTGTGGCCCAGCACCCCCAGGGTGCCCAGGCCGAATTCCATGCGCTGGATCTCCAGCGAGCGCACCCGGCCGCCCACGGTGCGCAGGTCCGCCACCCCGTCGCGGTCCGCCTCCACCACGGCGTGCAGCAAGCGCCCCTCCGGCCCCTTCAGTCCGGCCGCCTTGGCCAGGGCCTGCGGGTCCTCCAGCAGCCGGTTCAGCTCCGGAACCAGCGCCGGCGGCAGCCCGGCCTGGCGCAGAAAGTAGAACAGCCGCTCCAGCACAATGGCCAGCCCGATTAGCGAAAAGCCGCCCAGGATCCAGACCACGGCCCCGCCCTTGGCCAATAGTTCGAAAAGATTCATGGTGTTATCCAGTCCTGTCAGGGTTCCGATGCCGAGAAACAGCAGCCACAAAGCGACGATATTTTGCAAGGTTTGGCGTCGCATTGCGAGGTGTTCGCGCAACCGAACCCCCGATTAAACCCGCGTTTAAATAGCGGAAAACGCCCCTTAGGAGCGCAGAGGGTACCGAGGACCGCAGAGGGCGCGGAGGGGTTTTTGCTTCCCCGTCCCCGAGCTTCGGCACCGCCAAACCGCCTGGAGTACAGCCTTCGCGCTGTGCGTGTTCCCGCGGGAGTGGGCGTATTCAGAACCTGCGCCCGACACAACCTTGCGCCTTTGCGTTCCAAAAGCGACAGGACAGGGGTGTTATAACGCAAAGATCGCAAAGATCGCAAAGAACGCGAAGAACGCGAAGAACGCAAAGAACGCAAAGAACGCAAAGAACGCTTCGGCTTTGTGATGCGCCTCGCGGCACTCGGCGCATCCTATCCGACTTTTTTACTCGAAAGCCGGGGCGCCGAAAATCGCGGAAACTGGCCACACAGCGGCCGCGTCCCTGCGGGATTTATGCCGACGCCGGCAACCCGGACTGGGCGCGGCGCGCTGCGCCAAGCACCCCTGGGGGCGCCATACCAAAACCCGCAAAGATCCACCAACCTTTAGGCGCCGTGCCCATCAAGGCGCCGGTAATGGGCACGGCGCTGATAGATCGCGACCAAAGCCAATGACCGGGGAAGCGCCTTTGCCCATCCTGCGCGTTCCTCGCGCCCCGCGCCGGTTCCTGCTCGTTCCCGCAGTCTCCTTGAGAATGCCTGTCTTGCAAGCTCTAGCTTGCTGAAAGGCTCGGGAAGCTAGCGCTTGGGGATCGCGGTGTTTCAAATTCGCGTTTGACACGCCGTTTGACCAACTGGCAACCCAGGCGCTTTTGGAGTACCGAGCACACGAAGAACCGCACTGCCCGAGGGCTGTACTCCAAGCGGCGTGGCTAGAGCGGCGGACCGGCATCCCCGCCCTGGAACGCGGGGACGCTCAAGCAAAACCTCCTCCGCGCGCTCTGCGGTCATCGGCGCCCTCTGCGTTCCCAAGTGGTGTTGCTTCCGTTATTTGAGCGTAGGCGTACTAGGTGTTTGTGCCGCTACTTGCGCTAGCAACTACTCGTCGCGGCCGAGGGTTGGTCGGCGTCGCCGACATCGTTGGCGTCGAAGCGGTGGCCGAGGCATAAGCAGAATTCCAGCCATTTGGAGAAAAACAGATTGACCTTCCACTTTTGCTCCAGGGTCGGGCGCACCGTCCCGCGGTTCAACGGCAGGGCGGTTTGACGCAGCTCCAGCACCTCGGCTTGGCGGGAGTCATGGTACAGGCGGATGGTGGCGTCCGGGTCGGGCTGGACATGGCTGGCGTGGTCGAAGAAATAGGTCAAATGGGCCAGCGTGGTGTAGGGCGTCTGTTCCAGAATCTCCAGGTACAGGTCCATGCAGTGGGGCAGGGGAGAGCGCCAGCTGCCGCGGAAGGCGGCGATGCCCGGGGCCAAGGTCAGGATGCGCTGATAGTTCTCCTCGCACAGATCCAACAGCATGCCCACCGAGGGCTTGCCGGCGAGCAGCGCCCGCAGGTCCCAGGGATAGCCGGGCGGCTGCGCGAGCAGGGTCTGTCTCCAGGTGTTGGATAGGGGTGTCTTCACTTCAACTCGGACAACAGGGCGTAGGGGTTTGCAAACAAAAGGCCCTGTCCGCGGACAGGGCCTCTGAATACGGGCAAGGCGGCGGATCAGGCGTCCGGCTGGTCTTTTTCCTCGGAGATCTGCTTATGCACCTCGGTCATATCCAGCTCATTGGCCTTCTCCAGCAGTTGCCGGAAGCCGCCCTCGGGCAGGGCGCCGGGTTGGCTGAAGATGATCACCTTCTCACGAAAGATCATCAAGGTGGGGATGGAGCGGATCTGGAAATGCATGGCGATTTCCTGCTCCTCCTCGGTGTTCACCTTGGCGAACACCACGTCCGGGTATTCCTCCGACACCTTTTCGTAGGTGGGCGCGAAGTTCCGGCAGGGCGCGCACCAGGGCGCCCAATAGTCCACGATCACGAAGTCGTTCTGGGTGATGGTTTGTTCAAAATTGTCTTTGGTGAGTTCGACTACAGCCACGAAAGCCCCCTGGGTCGGTGTTTGGGAAATAACGGCATCCTAACAGAAACCGTCCGGCATTGAAAAAATCGACCCCAAGCGGGCGCTTCGGGGGCGGCGGCGCTGGCCCGAGCCCCGCCGGTCACCGCGCGGCCCCGGTTCGCGCTGTACGAATTTCCTCGTTTCGGCGCAAAGATTTCGGTATCATGCCCGGTTTCGTTTCTTTGCCAACGGCTGGCCAACAGGAGAATGCATCGCATGTCTGATTCCGGCGTCAAGAAAGTGGTCCTCGCCTACTCGGGCGGTCTGGACACCTCTATCATCCTCAAGTGGCTGCAGGAGGAATACGGCTGCGAGGTGGTCACCTTCACCGCCGACATCGGTCAGGGCGAAGAGCTGGACCCGGCGCGCAAGAAGGCCGAGCAGATGGGGGTCAAGGAGATCTACATCGAGGACCTGCGCGAAGAGTTCGTGCGCGACTACGTCTTCCCCATGTTCCGCGCCAACGCCGTCTACGAGGGCGAATACCTGCTGGGCACCTCCATCGCCCGCCCGCTGATCGCCAAGCGCCTGGTGGAGATCGCCGCCGAGACCGGCGCCGACGCCATCTCCCACGGCGCCACCGGCAAGGGCAACGACCAGGTGCGCTTCGAACTCGGCGCCTACGCCCTGAGCCCCGGCATTCGGATCATCGCCCCCTGGCGCGAATGGGACCTGCTGTCGCGCGAAAAGCTCATGCAATACGCCGAACAGCACGGCATCCCGGTGGAGATGAAGCGCGACGGCTCCAAGTCGCCGTACTCCATGGACGCCAACCTGCTGCATATCTCCTACGAGGGCTACGAACTGGAAGACCCCTGGACCGAGCCCGAGGAAGCCATGTGGCGCTGGTCCGTGGCCCCGGAAAAGGCCCCGGACCAGCCCGCCTACATCGAGCTCACCTACGAGCGCGGCGACATCGTGGCCATCGACGGCGAGCGCATGAGCCCGGCCGAGGTGCTGGCCAAGCTCAACCAAATTGGCGGCGCCAACGGCATCGGCCGCGACGACCTGGTGGAAAACCGCTATGTGGGCATGAAGTCCCGCGGCTGTTACGAAACCCCGGGCGGGACCATTATGCTCAAGGCCCACCGCGCCATCGAATCCCTCACCCTCGACCGCGAATCGGCCCACCTCAAGGACGAAATGATGCCGCGCTACGCCGCCATCGTCTACAACGGCTACTGGTGGAGCCCCGAGCGCAAAATGCTCCAGGCCGCCATCGACCAAACCCAGCATGTAGTCAACGGCGTGGTGCGCCTCAAGCTCTACAAGGGCAACGTGATCGTAGTGGGCCGCAAGTCCGACACCAACAGCCTGTTCGACGAATCCATCGCCACCTTCGAAGACGACGCCGGCGCCTACAACCAAAAAGACGCCGAGGGCTTCATCAAACTCAACGCCCTGCGCCTGCGCGTCACCGCCCGCCACGGCAGCAACGGCTAGATAAAAAGGCGCCTCGGCGCCTTTTTACCCGAGGAGTGGCAGTCCTTGGAGGACTACCACTCCTGGCGCGGAGCCAAAGCCCCAACCTCCAAAACCTCCCCCAACGGAGGTCGAGGCTTTAGCCGGGGCGAACGAAGCCCCAAGCCCAGCCAAAGCCTTGACCTTCAAACGCCCCGTTGCCTCTGGCGAGCGTCCGCCATCGGCTTGAAACCCCCTCGACTCGCCCCCATTCGCGTATCTCTCCCCCAAACGGAACCGAAAACCGCATGACGACGCACGCCCCCGAAACCGCCGCCCCGCTGCGCAATCGCCTGCGCGCCTTCATCGAACACCCCCGCACCCAGCGCAGCATCCTGGCCTTGATCCTCGTCAACGCCGTGCTGCTAGGCCTGGAGACCGCCCCGGCGGTGATGGGAAGGGCGGGCGACCTCATCATCCTGCTCGACCGAATCATCCTCGCGGCCTTCGTAGCGGAGATCGCCGTGCGGCTCTACGTCCACCGCGCCGCCTTCTTTCGCGACCCCTGGAGCGTCTTCGACTTCACCGTGGTGGCCATCGCCCTGGTCCCCGCCAGCGGCCCCTTCGCCGTGGTCCGCGCCCTGCGGGTGCTGCGGGTGCTGCGCGTACTCACCGTAGTCCCCGCCCTGCGCCGCGTCGTCGGCGCCCTGCTGGCGGCCATCCCCGGCCTCGGCTCCATCGTGCTGGTGCTGCTGATCCTCTACTATGTGTTCGCGGTAGTGGCCACCAACCTCTTCGCCGCCGCCTACCCCCAATGGTTCGGCGACCTCGGCCGCTCCCTCTACACCCTATTCCAGATCATGACCCTGGAGAGCTGGTCCATGGGCATCTCCCGCCCCGTAATGGAGACCTTCCCCTACGCCTGGGCCTTCTTCATCCCCTTCATCCTGGTCGCCACCTTCACCATGCTCAACCTCTTCATCGGCATCATCGTCAACGCCATGCAGACCGTCGAAGGCCACGACCAAACCCCCGCCGAAACCATCGCCGGCATCCCCCATGAGCCCGACCTGCGGGAAGAAGTTCGAACCCTCGCCGCCGAAATCGCCCAACTGCGCAAAGAACTGCGCCAGCGGGAACAGGCGCAGCCCAACGATAGCTCTCCCGGCGGCTAGCCCGCCTGCGCGCAAACATCGGACGAACCCCACATCGTCCTCGCGCAACAGATTTGTTGGGGTTCGCACACTCACCCCAACCTACAACTCTTCCCTGCGAAGCCCGGTATGTTTCGCGATTCTCGAAAGCATGCGAGGGCCGATTTCTTCGCTATCGTGAAAGGCGAACACATAGTCGGAAAAACCGTTTTTCTGCAATACTCGATGCGAGCCGGAAGTCCGCTTGATGGTCCATCCATTCCTGAGCAATGCGGCCAATACGCGCTTTGCCTTGGTGCTCGGCCAGCTCTGCGTCATGCCGCAAAAACGATGCTGATCGGCTCAGCAAGTTGCTCACCCTCTTCAAGTCTTTCCGCCATCACCCGCAAAGCCAAGGCTTCGGCACGGGCAATCGCCACTGATTTGCTCTCGCCGTACTTCATGGCGCCGGGGATTTCAAGAACCTCGGCAATCCATCGGCCATCCTCTTCCTGTTCAGTTTCGATCCTGAATTTCATAGGCCAAGTCCCAAGTGAATTCTGTAAATATCGGTCATTATTCGGGTCTACCCCAGCGCAATTGCGGCAACACTTTACCATTTTTCTGGTTCCCAAGCGCCGCTTGGGAAACCAGTCTTGGATGCGCCGCATCCCGCGCCGGACCGCAACGCGGTCAAGACGGCGTTCCGAGGAGAGGCCTGGGAACGAGGAAAAGGAGACCTCGGGAACGAGCAATCCCACCCCAGGAGTGGCAGTCCTCCAAGGACTGCCACTCCTCGGTGTATCCACAGTAAAGCCCCGACCTCCACGTTGTTTCCGTTACTTCGGCCCCATTGCACACTAGGCCCCGTTGTCGTCATCATCGAAGCCTTCCGCCGGAAACACCAGCCCGCAACGGTCCCGCACCGCGCCCTGGCGGTTAATCGCCCGATCCGCCGCGGTCTCGCCCTCCGGCAGGGGCGGATCGCTCTTGCGGGCATAGTGCGGCCGTCCCTTGGCCCGCAGCAGGGCCAAAATGGCCGGCTTGTCGGCCGCGGCCTCCAGCGGCGTGACGGGGATGCAATCCCCCCAGCTTTTCACCTTTCGCTTCGCGCCGTGCTTCAACAACACCCGCACCCCGTCCGCCTGATTCCGGTAGACGCACTCCAACAACAGCCCCCACCACTCCCCCCAGCCATCCGTGTAGAGCGACGCATCATTGATGTGCGCACGACTGATCTCCAGCAGCCGGTCCAGCAGGGCCCAATCGCCGGAGTCACAAGCCTGCTTGAGATGGGCGCGGGTCACCTTGAAGTCCGGCATGGGATGTCTCCTCGTGTTCTCCAGCGAGGCTCAAGCCTATGCGGAGCCCGGACTTTAGTCCGGCAGCGTGAATGAATCCAGTGAATCGAAAAGGAGCCTCTCATGTAGCTGGAGATTCAGGTTTTTGTTGCCTGCCAAACGGTCAATCTGTTTAATTCGGTGCTTCATTTTCGCTTGGCGTCGAACCGCCCGCCCTATCCAAGTGATCGAGAGCATGGGGAGATTTAGCGCGCCCCGACAACGGCGATCAGTGATTTCAAGCGGGCCAGGTGCAAATCCAGCAATTCTTCGTAAAGTACGCGAAACAGTAAATCCAGCGCTTTCATCTCAGCCTCCTTGGTTTTTGCTCTGCATAATGCATAATAGAGACATAGGGATGAACGTTGCGGTTTTCAATGAAGAATATCGCGCTCATCAGTGTTGCGCGGATTTTTATTCGTGGGATACCTCAGGTACTGACCCCTTATTGTTTTGGTGACCCTAATCTGTGGATCGGCAAGGAGTCGGGAGATTGGGCTAGTGCAAGAAAGAGCCCTGACGCGGGTTGTGTTTTATTTTCTAAAATTTTTGGCTCTTATTCGGCGCTCAACTCTGTTATTTTTGTAGTTTAGAATATTTTCATCGGTAACCGGTATCGGTTCGAAAACATCCTCCTTCTGGCCTCCTATTTCCAGCATCTTCCGCTGTAATGTTTTTTCCCGTGAGGAAGCTGTTTTTCCTACATCATCGGATTGCAATAAAAGAGAAATGGTGTATATTATAGATTTTAAACGGCCAGAAACCGGTGAAGAGGGATGTTTTATTAGAATCTGATTACTTTGCTCGAAAATCATGACGAGCCTTTTCAGTTTCTCTACATATTGGCTATCCCACGCCAAAAATTGGTACGCTTGGATAGACTTAAGAAGGGGACGAAATTCAGTCCAGAACGGAGTTCCCTTACCGCCTAAAAGATCCGCGAAATTGTCGTGGTCGAGGCTAAGTTTCCGGACTTTTAGGGGACGGCCTCGATAATGAATCGGCCTTGCCAAAGCGGATTTCATGCTTTGATTCAGAAATGTTATTTTTGCTGCCAATTGAGAAGTCCAGTCAAGGACATTAGTCGGTAGCATAAGCCAGCCTTTTTTGGGGGCTGTGAAAAATGCTTCCGCCCCTCCTACAATCAGTCCTTGAACCACTGTTCCAGCACAATTTGACCTAGTTGAATACATTGAATAACCATCTTTATCTTGTTTATTCACCCACCATTCTGCAATTTTGAAGCCATTTAACCCCCAGATGCTTTCCGCTCCATTCATTATGGGGAGGCATATTCTTTTATCTTCTTTTGTCCCAAAAACCCGGTTCACTTTCCCATTAAAATGACCAAATTTTTGAAACCCTTCAACCATTGCGAGGCTCCAATCTGTTTTACCAAGATAGTCAAAAGTATAGGCAGTTTCTTGAAAATCATCGTTGTTTTGCTTTTTAGTGTATTTGTTGCTAAACTTAGGCGGTAGCGCAACTTGATTTTCTCGTGGCAAGTACTTTCGTCTCGCAAGGTTCTCATTGGAGTTTTCGGATATTTCTCTCCTCAAGTCTTCCCTGTAACTAAAAGGAATATAGTATTTAGTGTCTTTGTACTCGCTGGGCCACCAACTGATATACATAAAAACCTCTTCAGGGTCGTAACTTCGTATATCCATTGAAGCATGGCCAACATGACTACGGCCACCTGGCAATGCCATTTGAGTAAATGGCGTATTTTTCCAAACAAAAACAGTAATTTGATTCTTATATTTTCTCTGGATTTCTTCGTACTCTGCCATAATTTTTCTTCCCAAAGTTAAATGAGATGCTGTTCGGCATGTGGCGAGAACATAGGACATCTAGCCGCTTAGGAACGGTTCAAAAATTAGTGGTATAACTCGCTACTTGGAAAAAAGGGTCTGGAAAAAGGGGTCAGTACCTGAGGTATCCCCACGAATTAGCTCCCAGCAGCACAGGGCTCACCCCCGTTTATCTCTCTGAAATAGCGCCCCAAATCCAGGACATCACGCTTCAACTCGCCAGCGGGCAACTTGAGATCCGAGAACATATTTGCGATGCGTCCTAGAAATACGGTGGATAAAACCCGGCTTGAGGTCTTCGTGTTGACGATAAAATCCCGATAGATGCCGAGTCGCTCCATCGCCGAACCGAGGAGCCAGTTGGCCAAGTTGGTCAGATGAGCAATCAGCAGCAGGTTAGCGATTCTATCGCCGGAGCGAGAATAGCTCGCCTCCAGCCCCGCACCGAAGGGCATGCTCTTGCTGTCGCGAAAAGCCTCTTCGATTTGCATGCGCAAGCGGTAGTAGGCGACGATTTGGGCCGCGCTGCAACGTGAGAGCGATGGCGAATGCACCAGCAGCCAAGGGGATCGTTCTCGCTTGGCGTTCTTGGTGCTGCGGCGAGAGCGCGCCTTATCGCCGGCGCGGGTCTTTTTATGGCGGCCTTTGGGCTTGCGCTTGTATAGCACCAATTCCGCCGTTAGGGGGTTACTGCGCACCCAGCGGACGGCGCCCAAGCGTTTGGGCGTGCCCGTCGCCTGCGCAAAGAGCCCGGTCGCGGGTTCCCACAGCTCCCGCTCGGCCTCGGCAAAAGCAACATAGTCGCGGTTGAGGATGCGCCCGATCCAATGGAACCGCAACTTCGAACACTTGCGATAGAAGGGGACGCGAAAACCTGAATCGGCGATGATGATAGGCTCCGCGCTGGTCGGCAGCAGGGCCTTGAGCCGCTCCAGAAAGCGATTTTCGACCTTCCGGCTGCCGTATAGCGATTGCGGATGAACCTCTTCATACAGCACCA
>JAABTK010000031.1 GCA_011389885.1 Gammaproteobacteria bacterium
ACCAATAACGGAATGCTGAACAGCTTTTCCCAACGCTCAATCACCTCCAACGGGCTCCACCCGGCCGCCCCCGCCTCATCGATCCGCAGCACCAGGTGATAATGGTTCGACATCACCGCGTAGGCGCAGATGTCGATGGCGTAGGCCCCGCCCAGCTCCGCCAGCCGATCCACCACCCATTCCTTGCGATGCTCATAGCTCTTCCCGGTGAGCGAGTCCTCGCCGCACAGGAAGGCGCGCCGCACACACCGGCTGATGCAGTGGTAGTAAGGCGTTGTTTCTGCGTCGATTAGCTGGTTTCTGGCTCGGGTCATGGTCTGGATCTCCGCTGCTGCTGGGACGACTTAGTTCGAGTTTAGCCTATGGGAGGCGGGAGTCAAGTTTTTGGGTGTCCCTTTCTTTCGGCACAGTGGTAGTAAGGCGTTGTTTCCGCATCGATTAGCTGATTTCTAGCTCGGGTCATGGTCTGGATCTCCGCTGCTTCTGGGACGGCTTAGTTCAAGTTTAGCAGAAGGGAAGCGCGGGTCAAATTTTTGGGTGTCCCTTTCTTCTCCTCCCCTAGTTTTCACCTGTATTCCAAGCCCTGCCCTCTCTGTGTCACTCGAATTCAGAGCGTTGTATACCTGATTGCCGGACGATGGACATCAGCGTTCCGGTCTTGAGCTCTTTATGGTCTGGCACGGGCACCGTGATCGTACTTCCCGGCATCTGCTTCTGCATGATGCAGTGACTCCCCTTTCTTCTGACCTCGGCGAATCCGTGCCTTTGGAGAATTTGGCACACCTCATTCCCCGAAAGCGTCTTGAGCTTACCCAACTGCAACCTCGACGTGCGTTACATAGACCTCATCGTGAACGCGTGCCTCGATCTCGTCTGGAGATGCCATCTCAAAAAAGAGCTCCAGCGCCTCTTTCAGATTTGCGCGCGCTTCCCCCACGGTTCCCCCCTGGCTTGCAACGTCCACCTCGGGGCACAGAGCCACATAGCCATCACCTTCCCTCTCGATAATGGCTGTTAATTGTTTGACCATAAGCTTTTTCTCTTTTGCGTGATCATGGATTCTTCAGCTTAATGCGCAAAAAGGGGGTACGCCCAAGGTTTTCGAAATCGGCCCGTTAAATGAATTCTGTCTCTTTTTGTATCGCTATCATTTTGCTCGAAGTACAAATCCATTATGACAGGTATAGCATCCGCAGGGAGTTCGATTAATGAATGGAGCGCATTATCAGATTCTGGGCCTCCAAGCATTTCAATGTAATTCTTGCAAATGTTAATTACACCGTGTTTCATCAGTATATTTTGAAGCCGCCGGGTAGGTCAGGGCCTCGCAGCCCCTTCCCCCCTCAGAACCGTACGAACGACTTTCACCGTATACGGCTCAAGCATGACAAACGCCGTTATGACGCGACGACCCGAGACAACAGAACGAGCTGGAAAACCCGAACACCCGGCCCACCTGAACGCTTCCCCGGCGCAGGGACTCATCCAGCCTAAAGACTGGACCGAAGGACGCTTGCGATAGTCTCCTATCGCCCATTGTAAACTGAGCCTCCGTTAAAGTTTACTCCGATGTTGACGTTCAGTCACACCTGCATAGGAAGTGGGCTCCCCTTTCGGGTGGGGCAAAGCTCGAACCCCAATCCCGACCATTACAGCCGGGCGTTCGCTTTTTCCAGCATCCTCTACCTGCACCCCCATTCTCCTGCCTCACGGCAGGCCGACGCCCCGAGGGGAGAGAGATACAGGCTTACCACGTTCCGCATGATCCACAGATAGATCGGGTTAGAGCGCCCCTGTATACCGACCAGGGCTACGGGTGTGTTGGCTGGCCGTCAAAACTCACCAACCTGCCTGGCAATGCCGTTTTGGCTCTGGGGCCGAATGGTGGCTCTAGCCCCGCTTTGTTCACGATACGTAACTCCAAGGCTTCACTTACGTTGCCCATACCGACCATTCCCCAAGGGTCGAGCCAGTGTGCCACCCACCGCCGACCTCTTACCGAGTGCTTGAGACCCCGCCGTTGCCAGCAACGCCCCCGGTTCGGGGGCAGGTAACACCATACCATGGTTAAATCAAGCAGCCTCTTGGCTGTCGTTTACCAGTAAATCATGCGACTTCGTGTCGCAGTAACGCCAAGCTTCAGCCGCGCGCGCCTTTGGCGCGTCGGTTGGAAGATTTTGTTAGGGCATAATTGTTTGATAATTCGATTAAATTCATATTTACCTACGATTTATATAATGATATTTCTATCCCAATCCCTAGCTTGCCAGCCATATATAGAAGTTCCGGCGGAAAGCGATCAAACTGGCCCCATATTGTTTTGCCTAGTCGTAAGTTTACTTGAAAATCAAGCGTCTTATGTTCTATTGAATCATTCTCGAATATTTTCATTAGGTTAGCTTCGTTTTCCTTGAGAAACTTAACGACCTTTTTAATTTGTTTGCTGAGTTTTTCGCTTTTGGTATTTGCCGCTTGGCAACTGAACCCACCATAATCATACAAGCGTCGTTTTGTGCCCGAACGCCTGAGTGATTTATCCCCCTTTCGCCACACCTTATACGGCTCCGGCACTAAATGGGTTTTCTCTAGCTCAGGTAAGGGATTATAATTTGTTCCGCTAACCCTTAATACACAACTTGGCATGATTTATTTGTGCCCTAACGCCTCACATCACCGGCAGCAAAAAGGGGTGTGGCTGGAGCGAAGCGGAAGCCGCGCCGCTTTTTGCTGTCCGAGTGCATGTGATTGTTATGTTTCTATTTTAAAGCCTTCTATTTTTCTAACTTCAAATAGTATCCGTATTTTTTTAATAGCTGGTCGCTCAAATCAGCCTTGAATTTCTGGTAAGAATCGATAATATCTTGAAATGAAACAGTCGCATCAGCATGTTTTAGTGCTGAGTCAAAGCGGTAGTGGCCCGAAGCTTCATCGTACAAATATGCAATCACCGGCTCTTCTTCATAATCCATTGAAGCAAAATAAAAACTATTTTCTTTGTCTTGATTATTCATCCAGACATGTAATGCCGAAAAGAATTCATAGACGAAGAATTCGGGTTCGTTGAACACCTCCAAATCGTCAACGAATATAGAAAAGTGTTTGCATTCTATAAACCCTTCTAAAGAAGAGGGGCCTGTTATTTTCTTGGGGAACTTATTTATATCAAATTTATAGAATATCATTTTGTATGCACCGGAAATGCGTTAATAATATCGCCTTCATCTGTCACCACAACTCGAATTCTTCTCTGGCCTTTAGTCCCTATTTCTCTTCCCATATCAACTACCATTCTAAAAGAGTCTGGAGAACTACCATTTGGCCTAAATTGCGCTCTAGTAGATCTTAGGGCTTCGGCCACCCACCCTCTAACCTCATCAAAGCTGTCTGTATTAAATCGCGCTTTTGATTGTGAAGTATTCGTGCGCATGTGCTTGTTCTTTGGAATCCAATTATTAATTTTATTGGCGGCTTGATATGCAGTCGCAGATGCTCCTTCAAGTGCAGAAAGCACATTTTTTGCTTTTTTGGTTTTTGCAATCAAATTAATTAACTTGCTCGCAGCAGGACCACCAGCAGCAATTAGAGCAGTAAAGCCAATCTCCGTGACTGTAAGCTCGCGTTCTCCGGTAGCAAATTGCCCAATTCGATAGCCTGTTACCGCTGAAGTTGTCAGGTTTGCTGCAACATTAACAGTTGTCATAACTTGACCGATGCTAAACTTCCCTGATGGGTCACTTAGGTTTACAGGGTCATTGTGGGCATAGTTATACTTATGCAGGGTTTGAGGTTCATGCATTCTTCCTGAATACTGATCCATTTGTGTGAAACGACCAGTATTAGTATCTCTGTATCGAGCACGGTGATAGTAAAGTCCTGCATCATGGTCATATTGTTGACCACTAAAAAGAAAATTATTATCTATACTACCTACAGCGAAAAGCAGATTACCTTGGGAGTCATAGCTATATTCTGCAACGATATTCCCGCTTGAATCCGTTAACATTCTTACGTTTTCGGAGCCATCATAGTGATAGAAATAGGTTTCACCATTTCTTGTTTGGCTAATGGGTAAGTAGCTAGTTGGCCCATAGGTGTAACTGACTAGGATCTGGCCATTACCGTCAGTTTCCATCATAACGACAGGCAGAGGGCGATTTGAGTCAACGATATAATTCGTCCTTATCCCGTTGATTATTTTAGCTGTTCTGTTTCGTTGCCAGTCATATTCGTATTCGACAACGATATTGCTACCGTCAGCAAGTTGCCTTTCGACTCGTGTCAGTTGATTTTTGCCATCATAGGTGTATGTGGCAGAATTTCCTGCATCATCAAGCGATGATGTCATGTTCCCGTTAGCATCCCAACCGTACGTTATTTCAGCTTGAACATTCGCGATCGTAAAAATAGCAATAAAAGCCAGCAGTAAGCAGCTTAACCAGGTTTTTGCTTTCAAAGTACCCTCCTGAATATGGTAAAAACATAACATGCAATAGCCCGCTCAGCAGGGCTTTCAAAAATCCCTAGGTCTATAAACAAGTCTCTACATAGAGAGACCTTGTTTCCAGGTCTAGATATCCAAATACAGGCATCTATATATAGAAACCTGCTGGCTAGTGTTCCTCATGGTGCTGCGGACCATTTTACCCTTTGGCCCCTCGGCGATCACACCTTCTTGATGGTTGGCGTAGTTTTCGTTTTCGTGCCCAAGGCGGCCTTGGTTGGACCTTGTGAGTCTACCGCGGGCTTATTCTTGTATCAAGGTGTTTTCTTTTGCCTGATGCGTGGGCCGTTTATTGGGGCCGGGTTCACGTTTTGAGCCTTCCGTGCGGGTGGAATGCGCGCTAAACCCTGCTCTCCAAGCGATGGCCATGACTCGGGCGCCAAGGATGCGCCGAGTGCTGCGAGGCGCACCATAAAGCCGAAGCGATTCGCCGCGTTCCTCGGCACGTCCTATAGCCCCGCTCCTGGTTCCGGCCGCCTTGTTCGTTGAGACGCATAAGGCTCGGCTTGGCCGAGTTGTGCAAAGGCGGGGCCTTTGCACTCCGAGGGCCGTGGCCGGCTTTATGACCCATGCCCCGTTCAGTCCCCATCCCAGCGGGAGGGGCCGCGGATGCGGCGGCGGTTCCCTTGCGGAAACCATGCCCTTTCTGGGCGCAGCGGCACGCGAATACGGGCCGTGGGCTGAATCCTTGTAGGATTTTTCTGAATCTGTACCCACTCTCTCACAATTCGCTAGCGTTGGGGTTGCACTGAGCCGCGGGGCTTGCTATTTAAAGGCTACGGGGAAGGGAACCGCATCCGTCGCATCAGGGCCGCAGAAGCCGGGAGCGACGACAGGGCCGCCGCAGAACCGGCGCCGCATTCGGAGGAGATCGTTATGTCGCCATTCAAGCACCGTTCCAGCGAGACCGAGCCGATGGAGGAATGGGAGCCCTGGGAGACCCGACTGGTGGTCTGGAGCCTGTTGACCGCCGTGGCCGCTTTGGCCATGCTGGCCTGGATGGCGGAGCTTTATCTATAGGTCGTGTTGCTAAAGCAGCCGCTTCACCGGACCAAAAGATCGGCGGTGAATCTCGCACACGCCCAGCGCTTGCAGGGCCGCCAGATGGGCCTGGGTCGGGTAGCCCTTATGCCGCGCCAAGCCGTAGCCGGGGAAGCGGCGGTCCAGCTCCAGCATCTCCTGGTCCCGCGCCACCTTGGCCAGGATGGAGGCGGCGCTGATCTGCGCCACCGAGGCATCCCCGCCCACCACCGCTTCGGCCGGACAGGCCAGGCCCTTGGGGCAGCGGTTGCCGTCGATTAGCGCATAACCCGCCGCCAGCGGCAGGGCCTCAATGGCTCGGCGCATGGCCAGCAGGCTGGCCTGGAGGATATTCAGCTGATCGATCTCCGCCACTTCGGCCCGCCCCAGGGCCCAGGCCGCGGACTCGGCGCGAATGCGCTCGGCCAGGACCTCGCGCCGCCTTGCGGTCAGCTTCTTGGAATCCGCCAGGCCCGGAATCGGCCGCTGCGGATGCAGGATCACCGCCGCCGCGACCACAGGCCCGGCCAGCGGACCCCGGCCCGCTTCGTCCGCGCCGGCGAGGTTTTCCAGCCCGAGCCAAGGCCCGTTCATGGCCTACGCTCCCGAATCTTTTCCAGCAACAGGCGCGCCGCGGTGGCGCTGGCGTCCTGGCGCAGCTCGCGATGGATCTCCAGCGCCCGCTCGCCATAGGCGCGCCAGCCCGAGCGGTCCTGCCACAGGCCCAGCAGGGTGCGGCTGAGTTCTTGCGGGTTCACTTGGTCCTGCAACCGCTCGGGGGCGATCTCCCGCCCGGCCAGTAGGTTGGCGATGGAGAAAAACGGCGTCTTCACCAGCTTCAGCCCGCGCACGATGCGGTAGGTCCAGGGGTGCAGGCGATAGGCCACCACCTGGGGTTTCTTCAACAGCAGCGCCTCCAGCGACGCGGTGCCCGAGGCGGTGAGCACCAGGTCGGCGGCGCTTAGCGCCTGCCGCGCGCCGCCCCCCGCCATTACCACCGAAAGCCCGGGCGCCACAGCCGCCAGGCGCGCTTGAAACAGCCCTGTAAGGCGTTCGTTGGCCATCGGGGCCACCAGTTGCAGGCCCGGAATCGCCTCCGCACAGCGCGCGCCCGTTAGGATAAAGTCGTCCGCCAACTGGCCAAGCTCTGAGCGTCGGCTGCCGGGCAACAGCGCCAGCACCGGCCTATTTCGATCCAGGCCCAGGGCGTCCCGCGCCGGTCCGGGGTCCGTCTCCAGGGGGATTTCGTCCGCCAGGTGATGGCCGATGAAGTACCCCTCCACGCCGTGGCGGCGCAGGAAATCGGCCTCGAACGGGAACAAGCACAGCAGCCCGTCCACCGCCTTGCGGATCTTCTTCACCCGGCCCTGGCGCCAGGCCCAGACGGTGGGGCTCACATAATGAAAGGTCGCAATGCCGCCGCGCTTGAGGCGGGCCTCCAGCCCGAGGTTAAAGTCCGGGGCGTCGATGCCGATGAACAGGTCGGGCGGATTGGCAAGGAAATAGGCGGTCAGCTCCCGGCGGATGCGCAGCAGTTCGGGCAGGTGTTTGAGCACCTCCACCAGCCCCATGACGGATAGGCGCTCCAACGGCACGCGGCTGTGCAGGCCTGCGGCCTCCATGCGCGGCCCGCCCACCCCGATAAAGCGAGTGCCCGGCTGTTGCCGCCGAAATGCGGCCATCAGCCCGGCGCCGAGGATGTCGCCGGAGGGCTCATTGGCCACGATGCCGATGGTGATGGGGCCTTCTGCGGCGGCCGGGGCTGAAGCGGGAATCCCGGGCATTGGACAGGCGCGCCGCGGGTCAGCGCACGATGCCGCGCCCGGAAACCTTCAGAAAATCCGCCAACAGGCGGACCTCTTCATGCTCGGCGGCCAGGTGTTCGATTTGGGCCACCGCCTCTTCCAGGCGCAGGCCTTGGCGATAGAGGATTTTGTAGGCGCGTTTGATGGCCTGAATCGCGGGGTCGGAGTAACCGCGGCGGCGCAAGCCCTCGCTGTTGATGCCAAAGGGCTTGGCGGGGTGGCCGCTGACGGTGATAAAGGGCGGCACGTCCATGGTGGCGGCCATGCCCTTGCCGCAAAAGCTGTGGGCGCCCACGCGGCAGAACTGATGCACCAGCGAGAAGCCGCCGAGGATGGCCCAATCGTCGATATGCACATGGCCGCCGAGGGAGGCGTTGTTGGCCATAATCACCTGGTTGCCCAGCACGCAATCGTGGGCGATATGGGTGTAGGCCATTAGCAGATTATCGTCGCCGATGCGGGTGAAACCCTGGTCCTGCGCGGTGCCCCGGTGCAGGGTGGCGCACTCGCGGATGACGTTGCGATCGCCGATCTCCAGCCGGGTGGGCTCGCCGCCGTATTTCTTGTCCTGCGGGGCTTCGCCCACCGAGGCGAATTGGTAGATTTTGTTATCGCGCCCGATGGCGGCGGGGCCATTGACCACCGCGTGCGGCCCCACCCAGGTGCCCTTGCCGATTTGCACGCCGGGGCCGATCACCGCAAAGGGCGCCACCTCGACGCCGCTATCCAGCTCGGCCTTGGGGTCAATGGCTGCTCGCGGATCAATCACTCGGCGAAATCCCGCACAGTACACATAATCTCCGCCGTGGCCACGATTTTACCGTCCACCGTGGCGCAGGTTTTGAAGATGCCGATGCCGCGCTTAAGGGCCTTTTGCTCGACCTCCAGCATCAGTTGATCACCCGGCTCCACCGGGCGCTTGAAGCGCGCCTTGTCGATGCCCACAAACAGGTAGATGGAGGTCTCCGTCACGGTCTCCGGGTTGGATTCCATGGCCAGCAGGCCGGTGGCCTGGGCCAGGGCCTCAATGATCAACACCCCGGGCATCACCGGTCGCACGGGGAAATGGCCGTTAAAATAGGGCTCGTTGTAGGTGACGTTCTTGAGGGCCAGCAAGCGGGTATCTTTCTCGAACTCCAGCACCCGATCCACCAGTAAAAACGGGTAGCGATGGGGCAGCAGCTTGAGCACCTTGTGAATATCCATGCTGTACAAAAGGATTTCTCCACCATGTCGTGTCTTGGCCTCGGCTCGCCGGCCGGCGGAAGCGATCTTGGGCCATCCAGGGCGACCCTTTCGCCGAGATGAAGACCGACCCTTCCGCGGACACCCGCGATCACGGAGCCTGTTATTCGAAATCGGCGCCGTCTAGGGGCCGGGCTTTCTCATACGCCGATAATCTGTTTTCCAGCACCGACAGCCGGCGCGCCAAGTCGTCTAAGCGCCGCAGCCGCGCAATGGTCTTGCGCCAACTCTGATTGTCCGTGGCCGGCAGGTTGCCGCTGTAATAGCCGGGTTCTTGAAACGAGCGCGTCACCAACGACATGCCGGAAAAATGCACATTGTCCGCGAACTCAAGGTGTCCCGCCAGTCCTACGCCGCCGCCGAGCGTGCAATGCCGCCCCACCCGGGTAGAGCCGGCAATCCCCACACAGGCGGCCAGTGCGCTGTGGTCGCCGATTTCGACGTTATGGCCGATTTGAATCAAGTTATCCAGCTTGACCCCGCGACCGATCACCGTGTCCTGCAAGGCCCCGCGGTCCACCGTGGTATTGGCCCCGACCTCGGCGTCGTCGCCAATGCGGACACTGCCCAATTGCGGCACCCGCTCCCAAACGCCGCCGTCATTGGCCAGTCCGAAGCCGTCGCTGCCCACCACAGCGCCGGGATGCAGGCGCACCCGCCGCCCCAGTTCGACGCCGTGACACAGCGTGACATTGGCCTCCAGGCGGCTGTCTTCTCCGACCACCGCATCCGCCCCGACCACGCAATTCGGCCCCACGAACGCCCCCGCCGCGATGCGGGCGCCCGCCTCCACCACCGCGCCGGGACCGATCCAGCTCGTGGGGTCCACCGCGGCGGCGGGGTCCACCACCGCCCGCGGGTGAACCCCGCCGCGCACCTCCGGGCTCGGGTTCAGCAGGCGCGCCGCCCGCGCGTATGCCAAATGGGGGTTATCCGCAACCAGCGCATTGACCGGACACTCCGCAAGCATGTCCTCCGCCAGCACCACCACCGATGCCCGCGTGGCCGCGAGGTGTTTGCGGTAGTGGGCGCTGGCCAGAAAGGCCAGCTGTCCCGGCGCCGCCTGGTCGAGCGAACCCACGCCTGACACCCGACATTCCGCCGCACCGACCAAGCGCACGCCCAGGCGCGCGGCCAATTCTCCCAGACTGTATTCCAAGCCTTGGTCCTCGGGTAATTAGCGCCCTTCGGCCTTGAATTTCGCCTCCAGACGATCCAACACCTTGTCCGAAATATCCACCTTTTTGCTGGCGTAGACCACGCCCTCGCTGAGGATTAGGTCGATGCCCTCTTCGCGGCCGACTTCCCGCACCACCTCGGCCACCTGCCGCCGCAGTTTGTTGAATTCGTCGTTGCGGCGAAGATTGAAGTCCTCACGAAAGATTTCCTTGTCGTGACTGAGTTTACGCCGGCGGGTGCGGATGTCCTGTTCCAGCCGCTGCAACTCCTCGGGACTCATCACATCGCCGTCGCGTAGCAGCTTTTCCTCCAGCTTGCTCAACTGCCTCTGCTTGGCCACCAAGTCCTGATCGCGGGCGGTGAACTCGGTCTCCAACGACTGGCGCACGGCCTCGTATTGGGGCGAGTTTTCCACCACCTTGGTGGCGTCTACGAAGGCCGCCGATTGCGCTTGCACCGAGCCCGCAAGGACTAGCCAAGCGACCAGCGGCCAAACCAGGAAACTGCATTTCATATTGCACTGCATAGGTGAAATTCGCTCAGAAGGTTTGCCCGAAGGTGAATTGGAAGCTCTCGGTCTCGTCGCCGTACTCATCGTTCAGCGGCTCGGCGTAGGTGACGCCCAGCACCCCGATGGGCGACACCCAGGTCAGGGCGAGGCCGCTGGAGTAGCGCACTTCGCCGGCGTCGAAGGTGTCGATATCGGTGTCATAGACGTTGCCGGCATCCACGAAGGCCCCCATGCGGACGCTGGTGTTTTCGCCGCCGCCGAAGGGCGGCGGGAACAACAGCTCTAGGTTGCCCACCACCTTCATATTACCGCCCAGCGGGTCATCGGTGGAGTCGCGGGGGCCGAGGCTATAGGCCTTGTAGCCGCGCACCGAACGAATCCCTCCGGCGTAATAGTTTTGGAAGAAGGGCAGTTTTTCGTTATCCCCGTAGCCGTCGCCGTAACCCACTTCGCCGTTCAGCGATAGGGTGAAAAAGTCCGTCAGCGGGAAATAGTGCCGATTCTTATAGGCCGCCTTGTAGTAGTTCAGGTCGCTGCCGGGGACGGTGGCGGTGGCCGAAAAGCTTTGCAGGCCGCCGCGCTTGGGGAACAGATAGGAGTCGCGGCTATCGTGGGTCCAGCTCATGCCGAGGGAGTAGTCGAGGAAGTTGTCGCCGTAATCCTCCATGAACTGCAACACCTCGGCGGACGCGGTGGCGCCCGGCTTGAAGTCGGTGTTGCTGACCGTGAGGTCGAAGCGAATGCGGTCGAACTCGTTGATCGGCACGCCGAAATTCATCCCCGCCGAGGCCACGTCGGTGACGTAATCAGCCACTTCGTCCTCGGCGAAGTCGGTGGAACGGTAGCGCACGTCGAAGCCGCGGCTGACGCCGTCCACGGTGTAGTAGGGATTGGTGTAGGCCAGGCGGTATTCGGTGTTGGAGTCGCTGTTGTTGAACGCCAGGCTTACGCGCTTGCCGCTGCCGAGGAAGTTGTTTTGGCTGATGCTGGTGTTGAACACGAAGCCCTCGGATTGGGAGAAGCCCACGCCGGCCATCAGGTTGCCCGCCGGCCGCTCCACTACATTGATGTTGACGTCCACTTGGTCGGTGGAGCCGGCCACGGCCGGGGTTTCAATATTGACCTCTTCGAAATAACCGAGGCGCTGTAAGCGCTCGCGCGACAGCCGCACCTGTTCGGATGAAAACCAGGCGCTCTCCAGTTGCCGCATCTCCCGCCGCAGCACCTCGTCACGGGTGTTGGCGTTGCCGCCGATATTCACCCGGCGGACGTAGACGCGCTTGCCGGGATCGACGAAGTAGGTCACCGCGACCTTTTTGTTCACCTCGTCGATTTCCGGGATGCTGTTGACGTTGGCGAAGGCATAACCGCGATCACCGAGCAGCCCGGTGATCCGGTCGGAGGCGGCCACCACCTCCTTGCGCGAAAACACCTCGCCGCGGTTGAGGCGGATCAGCGGCACGATTTCTTCTTTCGGGGCCGCCAGCTCGCCGGCGAGCTTGATGTCGCCAATGGTGTAGACAGCGCCCTCGGAGAGGTTGATGGTGATGTAGATGAAGCGCTTGTCCGGGGTGATGGAGACCTGGGTGGACTCCACCTTGAAGTTGATATAGCCGCGGTCGAGGTAGAAGGAGCGCAGGGTTTCCAGGTCGCCGCCGAGGGCCTGGCGGGAGTAGCGGTCGGCCTTGGACATAAAGGACCACCAGTTGGTGGTGCCGAGGCTGAATTCGTCCAGCAGTCGGTCTTTCGAGAAGGCCTGGTTGCCGACGATGTTGATGCGCTTGATGCGGGCGATCTCGCCTTCGGCGATGTCGATCTTCACGGCCACCCGGTTGCGCTCCAGCGGCTCCACCTTGGATTCCACCTTGACCCCGTAACGGCCCTGGTTGAAATACTGCCGCCGCAGTTCTTGTTCGATCTTGTCCAGCACCGAGCGATTGAACACCCGGCCCTCGGCTAGGCCGATTTCCTTCAACGCGAACAGCAGGTTTTCGGTCTCCAGGGCCGCGTTGCCCTCGATCACGATTTGCCCGATGGCGGGGCGCTCGGAGACCGAAATCACCAGCTCGTTGCCGCGCCGCTCCAGCCCCACGTCGGAGAAGAAGCCGGTCTCGTACAGGGCGCGAATGATGGCGCCGGTGTCGTCCGCCTCCACCCGCTGTCCGATCTTGACCGGCAGGTAGTTGAACACGGTTCCGGGCGAAATGCGCTGAAGCCCCTCCACGCGGATATCTTCGATCAGGAAGGTTGCGGCCGGCGCCAGTAGCGGAATCCACAGGGCCAGCAGCAGAAAGGTTCGGAGAATATTGAGTTTGGGGTTCATTGTTTTTGGAATATCTCGGTTTCAGGACCCGGAATTTCCGTTGTCACGGGGCGGTCCAGATGCCTCGCGAAGCGGACGAACGCGCCATATTGGGTGTCGGATCGCCCGCAGGCGGCCCACTGACCGGACTCATTCCGACCCGACCGGACCCTAGTATAAATGATCTTGCCAGCCTAACCCAACAACCGCGCAATATCCACATAGAAGGCCAGGGTCATGAGGGCCAATAACAGGGCCAGGCCGATCTTTTGCCCCAGCAGTTGGCTCGCTTCCGACAGCTCGCTGCCCTTGACCGCCTCGATGGCGAAAAACAGCAGGTGGCCGCCGTCGAGCACCGGCACCGGCAGCAGGTTCATCACCGCCAGGATGATGCTGATTGAGGCTAGGAACTTGAGAAAGGTGGTCAGCCCGACGGCGGCGGACTTGCCGGCGGATTCGGCGATGGCGATGGGACCGCCGAGGTTGTCGATGGAGGCGTTGCCGGTCACCAGCCGCCAAAGCACGCGCAACAGGAAGCCGCTGGTATCCCAGGTCTTCACCACCGCCGCCCCCATGGCTTCGCCCCAGCCTAGGCGCACCAGCACCTGATAGTCGGCGTACAGGTCCGCCGGGCGCTCGGCCGCCGCCCCCACCCGCCCGATACGCTCGCCGCCGCTGTCGATGGTCCCCACCAGCAGTTGGGCCTCGCGCTGCTCGCCGTTGCGTTGATAGCGCAACGGCAGCAGCCGCCCCGGCCGCTCGCGAATGTAATCGGCGAACTCGCGCCAATCCGTGATCGGCTGCTCGTCCAGCGCCAGGATGCGATCGCCCGCTTGTAGCCCGGCTTGATCCATGGCCTCGCCTTCGAGCACTTGCCCAAGCACCGGCGGCAGGCTCGGCAGCTTGGGCGTCAAACCCACCGCGCGCAGCAGGTCGCGGTTTTCCGAGCGCTCCACCAGCGCGCTGCCGGCGAGCACCCGCAGCGCATCGCCGCCTTCGGCATTGCGCACCGCCACCGGCACCGGCTCGCCCTCGCGGGCCTGCATCAGCAGGGCCTGAATGGCCTCAGTCCAGGTGCGCACCGGGGAGCCGGCCACCTGCAACAGCTCGTCGCCGGACTCGAACCGCGCCTCCGCCGCCGGCGTGTCCGGCAGCACCTCGCCCACCAGCGGGCGCAAACCGGTGTCGCCGAGCACGAACACCAGCCAAAAGACCAAGATCGCGAACACGAAGTTCGCCAGCGGCCCTGCCGCCACGATGGCCGAGCGCACCCACAGCTTTTGCCGATTGAAGGCCCGATGCCGCTCGTCCTCGGGCACCGCCTCTTCGCGCTCGTCGAGCATCTTCACATAGCCGCCGAGGGGTACCGCGGCGATCACGTATTCGGTGCCATCCTTGCGCCCGGTGCGCTTCCAAAGCGGCTTGCCGAAGCCGATGGAGAACCGCAGCACCTTCACCCCGAGCCGCCGCGCGACCCAAAAATGCCCGTATTCATGCACCGCGATCAGGATCGCAATGGTGACCAGGAAGGCCAAGGTGTAGGTGATCAGGTTTTCCATGGTTTAGTCGCGGCGCGCAAGTGCTTGGTGGGCGGTTTCCCGCGCCACGCGGTCGGCTTCGAGGGTTTGTTCCAGGTCGTCAATGGCCATCGGGGCCACGCGATTAAGGGTCTCCTCAATGATTTGGGCGATGCGCAGGAAAGGCAAGCGCTGCTCCAGAAAGGCCTCCACCGCCACCTCGTTGGCGGCGTTTAACACCGCCGGGGCGCTGCCGCCGGCCTCGATGGCGCGGTAAGCCAGCTCCAGACAGGGGAAACGGGTCAGATCCGGCGGCTCGAAGTCCAGTCGCGCCACCTCGAACAGATCCAGCGGTCGCACGCCGGATTCGGTCCGCTCCGGCCAGCCCAAGGCATGGGCGATGGGGGTGCGCATGTCGGGCTGGCCGAGCTGCGCCAGCACCGAGCCGTCCACGTATTCGACCATGGAGTGAATCACGCTCTGCGGATGCACCACCACGCCGATCTGCTCCGGGCGGGCCTGAAACAGCCAGCAGGCCTCGATCACCTCCAGCCCCTTGTTCATCATGGTGGCCGAATCCACCGAGATCTTGCGACCCATTGCCCAATTGGGGTGGGCGCAGGCC
The DNA here is from genome assembly GCA_011389885.1 of Gammaproteobacteria bacterium. Lineage (GTDB taxonomy): Bacteria > Pseudomonadota > Gammaproteobacteria > Chromatiales > Chromatiaceae > JABBTK01. The sequence goes on from JAABTK010000031.1 coordinate 14,706, forward strand.
TGATCGGGGGTCACGTCCGCCAGTTGGTCCAGGGTCTTTTGCCGAAAAGGCCCGCCCGAGGCGGTGAGCAGGATGCGCCGCACGCCGGCTTGGTCGAGCCCGTCGGCTAGGCTCGGCGGCATGCACTGAAAGACCGCGTTGTGTTCGCTATCGATGGGCAGGATGCGCGCGCCGTGTTGCTGCGCCTCGGCCATGAACAGGCCGCCGGAGAGCACCAATGCCTCTTTATTGGCCAGCAGCACCCGCTTGCCGGCGCGCACCGCGGCCAACGCCGGCAACAGCCCGGCGGCGCCGACAATGGCCGCCATCACGAAATCCGCCTCGCCCAAGGCCGCCACTTGCTCCAAACCGGCCGGACCGGCCAGCGCCCGGGTGGGCAGGCCGGCGGCCTTGAGCTTGGTTTCGAGGGCGCGCGCCGCCGCCGGGTCGGCCATCACCGCATAGCCGGGATGAAACTCGCGACACTGGGCGAACAGGCCGTCCACGTCGCGGTTGGCGGTGAGCGCCGCCACCCGATAGCGCTCGGGGTGGCGACGCAGCACGTCGAGGGTGGAAACCCCGATGGAGCCGGTGGCGCCGAGTACGGTTACGCCGATCATAAGCGGATTATCCAGGGGTAAAGCACCGCGAACACCGGGGCCGCGGCAAGCAGGCTATCGATGCGGTCGAGCACGCCGCCATGCCCCGGCAGCAGCCGCCCGCTGTCTTTTAGGTCGGCCCGGCGCTTGGCCGCGCTCTCGTACAGATCGCCGGCCACCGAAATCGGGACCGCCAGGGCGCCGAGCAGCAGCAGCGCCGCCGGCCCGGCCATCGCCGGGCGCAGCAGCGAAAACGCCACCGCCAACAGCGCCACCGCGGCGAAGGCCCCGTACACCCCCTCCAGGGTCTTGCCGGGGCTGATCCCCGGGGCCAGCTTGTTTCGGCCGAAGCGCCGCCCGGCGAAAAAGGCCCCGCTATCGGCGGCCCAAATCATCAATAGCAGCAGCAGCAGCGCCGCCGGGCCGTGCTCGGGGATGCGGTGGATCAGCCCCACGCCGACCCAGGCCGGCAGCAATACCATGCCCCCGGACCATACCCAAAACGCCTGGCCGTCGCCCCCGGTAAAACCACTGCGCCGAAAACGCCACAGAACCAGCGTAATCACCAGCCACCACAGCGCCCCGGCCGCCGCCACCGCCGGCCACAGGGGCGCCGCCTCGCGCCCCAGCCACAGCAGGGCCAGCAGCCCGCCGAGGGCGGCGACAAAGGCGACGCGCGGCCATACGCCTTGCAAGCGGCACAGCCGCGTCCATTCGTCGGCCCCGAGCAACACCACCGCGGCCAGCACCGCAAGCAGCCAATCCGTCGGCAGCCACAGCACGCCGGCCACCACCAGCGGGGCCAAAATCGAGGCGGTCAGCACCCGTTGCCAGAGCATGCTTCAAAAGCCCCCGTAGGGACGCTCCAGCAACCCGCCGGCCCCGCCGCTGCCGGCCACCTGTTCCGGGGTGCGACCGAAGCGCCGCTGGCGCTGGGCGAAGTCGGCCAGGGCTTGATCGAGGCAGGCCTCGTCGAAATCCGGCCACAGCGTGGAGTCGAAATACAGCTCGGCGTAGGCGCATTGCCAAAGCAGGAAGTTGCTCAAGCGCTGTTCGCCGCCGGTGCGGATGAACAGGTCCGGCGCCGGCAGATCGGGAAAGGACAGGTGCTCGGCCAGGGCCTGCTCGGTGATGGCCTCGGGGTCAAGCCGGCCGTCGCGCGCCGCGCGGGCGAGGGCGCGCGCGGCCTGTGCGATGTCCCAGCGGCCGCCGTAGTTGGCGGCGATCAGCAGGGTGAAGGTGGTGTTTTCCGCGGTCTCGGCCTCGGCGATACGAATCCGCTCCTGGAGCTTGGCCGGAAACCCGCTCCGGTCGCCGATCACGCGCAGGCGGACGCCGTTGCGTTGGAGCTTTTTCACTTCCCGCTTCAGGGCGCTCATGAACAGCTCCATTAGCAGGCCGACTTCCTGCTGCGGGCGGCGCCAATTCTCGGAGCTGAACGCGAACAGGGTCAGCACCTCGACCTGGCGCCGAATGCACTGCTCCACCGCCCGCCGCACCGAATGCACGCCCGCCTGATGGCCGGCGTGGCGGGCCAGTTGGCGGCTTTGGGCCCAGCGGCCGTTGCCATCCATAATAATGGCCACATGCCGCGGTATGCGCGGTTGCGATGGCTCGGCCTGCGACGGGCTGTCCTGATCCGGGGTCACGATCTGGTCCCTCGACCGTATCAAACGGACATCAGGTCCTTCTCTTTCTTGGCCACGCCGTCATCGACCTCCTTCACATACTGATCGGTGAGGTTTTGGATGATCTCCTGGCCCCGATGCTCGTCGTCTTCCGAGATCAGTTTCTCCTTCACCAGCCCTTTCAGGTCCGAGTTGGCGTCACGGCGAATGTTGCGCACCGCCACCTTGGCGTGCTCGCCTTCCTGGCGCACCACCCGCGCCAGGTCCTTGCGCCGCTCTTCGGTGAGCGGCGGCATGGGCACCCGAATCACGGCCCCCGCGGTGTTGGGATTCAGGCCCAAATCGGAATTCATGATGGCCTTCTCCACCGCCTTGACCAAGGTCTGCTCATAGGGCGTGATGGTCAGGGTCCGGGCGTCTTCCACCGCCACGTTGGCCACCTGCCGAATCGGCGTGTCGGAGCCGTAGTAGCTCACCTGGATATGATCCAGCAGGCTGGGATGGGCGCGTCCGGTGCGTAGTTTGGCCAACTCCACGCCGAGGGCCTCGACGCTCTTGGCCATGCGCTCGGCCGCGTCCTTTTTGATGTCATCGATCATGCTTCATCTCCGCTCTCCACCAAGGAGCCCACGTCTTCACCCTGCACCAAGCGTTGCAAGGCGCCGGGACTATTGATATTCATTACCCGCAAAGGCATGCCGTGATCCCGACACAGGACGATGGCGGTTGTATCCATCACCTGCAGGTTTTCCGACAAGGCCCGATCATAGCTCAATCGGGGATAAAATGCCGCGTTCGGATTGGCCAGCGGGTCGTCGGAGTACACGCCGTCCACCTTTGTGGCCTTAATCAGAAGCTCGACGCCCAGCTCGATGGCCCGCAGGCTGGCGGCCGAGTCGGTGGTGAAGAAGGGGTTGCCGGTGCCGGCCGCGAGCAACGCCACCCGCCCCTGCTCCAGCGACTCCACCGCGGCGCGGCGCGAATACGGCAGCGCGATTTGCTGAATGGCCAAGGCCGAATAGAGGTCGGCCTTGATGCCGAGGCGCCGCAGGGCGTCCTGCAACGCCAGGCTGTTCATTACCGTGGCCAGCATGCCCATTTGATCGCCCGCCACCCGGTCCACCAATCCGCCCTGGGCCAGCCAGGCGCCGCGGAAGATGTTGCCGCCGCCGACCACCAGGGCCACTTCGACCCCGGCCCGGACCAGGGCCTGCACGTCGGCGGCATACCGATCAGAGCAGGCCGGATCAATGCCGAAGCCGCCCGCTCCGGCGAGGGCCTCGCCCGAAAGCTTGAGAAGAATGCGCCGATAGTGCGGATCGCTCATGGTGGGGGTTCGCCTTATCACTAAACCAGGATATGCAGGAGTCCGAAAGCTTGTTGTCAGGCGCGTCCGTTGCGGCGAGGCCCGGGCAGTATAAGGCCCAGGCGCCGCGGCCGACAAATATCGATGTCCAACACTGCGATATTTGCGCGCCGCGGCAGCGGCGGGGAACAGCGATCTCGGTCGCCGGTTCGCCGCCGCCTTGCGCCGTCAGCCGATTTGGGCCATCACCTCGGCGGCGAAGTCTTCCTGTTTTTTCTCGATCCCTTCGCCCACCTCGAAGCGCGCAAAGCGGACCACTTCGGCCCCGGCGCCCTGGAGCAGCTTTTCCACCGTGGTGTCCGGGTCCTTCACGAAGGGTTGGCCGCTTAGGGTGATCTCCGCCAGGTACTTGCGCACCTTGCCGTCCACGATCTTGTCCAGGATGTTTTCGGGCTTGCCGCTTTCCAGGGCCTGGGTCTTGAAGATCTCGCGCTCCTTGTCGAGCATCTCGGCCGGCACCTGGGACTCATTCACGCACACCGGATTGGTGGCCGCGATATGCATGGCCAGGTCGCGCCCCAGTTGCTCGTCGCCGCCCTTGAGTTCCACCAGCACGCCGATGCGCTCGCCGTGCTTGTAGTGCGCCAGTAGGTTACCGGCGGCCTCGAAGCGCACAAAGCGCCGCACGTTCATGTTTTCGCCGATCTTCGCCACCAGCGCCTCGCGCGCGGTGTCGATGGTGGTGTCTTCGCCGTCGTGCAGCGGCTCTTGCAGGAACCCGGCCACATCGGCGGCCTCGGTCTGCAGGGCGCGCCCGGCGACCGCGTCCACAAAGGAGGTGAAGTTTTTGTCCTTGGCTACGAAGTCGGTTTCGCAGTTGACCTCGACCATCGCGGCCTGTTGGCCGTCGGCGGAGAATTTCACCCCGATCACGCCCTCGGCGGCGATGCGGCCGGCCTTCTTGGCGGCCTTGGCCTGCCCCGACTTGCGCATTTGTTCGATGGCGGCTTCGATGTCGCCGTTGGTTTCCACTAGGGCCTTCTTGCACTCCATCATGCCGGACCCGGTCCGCTCGCGAAGCTCCTTCACCAAAGAGGCGTTAATAGCCATGAATACTAATCCTCGTCTATTTCAATCGGGTTTTTCCGGATCGTCGATCGCCTTCGATTAACGACCCCGGGTTGTGCGACCGCCCGCGCCGGCGCAGCGCCGACGCGGGCGAATCGAGGGGGGCGGTCGCGCAGGGGCGTCCGCTCAGGCGGCGCCGCTCTCGGCCACTTCGACGAACTCGTCCTGCCCGCCTAGGTGGGCGGCGCTGGCGCGGCCTTCGAGCACGGCCGCCGAGGCGCCCTGCACATACAACTGCACCGCACGAATCGAATCGTCGTTACCCGGGATGACATAGTCCACCTTGCCCGGATCGTTATTGGTGTCCACCACCCCGATCACCGGAATGCCCAGCTTGCGGGCCTCGTCCACGGCGATCTTTTCATGCCCGGTATCGATGATGAACAGCGCGTCCGGCAGCTTTTCCATGTTTTTGATGCCGCCGAGGCTGCGATCCAGCTTTTCCATCTCCCGTTGCAGGGTCAGGGCCTCTTTTTTGTTAAAGCGCTGATTGACCGAGCCGTCCTCGAACATCGCCTCCAGCTCTTTGAGGCGCTTGATGGACTGCTTGATGGTCTTGAAGTTGGTCATCATGCCGCCGAGCCAGCGATGATTCACAAACGGCATGCCGCAGCGCTCGGCCTCTTCGCGCACGGTGTCGCGCGCGGAGCGCTTGGTGCCGACGAACAGGACCTTGCCGCCGTTGGCCGCCAGGGTGCCGATGAAGTTCATCGCGTCGTTGAACATGGGCAGCGACTGCTCCAGGTTCACGATGTGGATCTTGTTGCGCGCCCCGAAGATGAAGGGCCGCATCTTGGGGTTCCAGTAGCGGGTTTGATGCCCGAAATGCACGCCAGCCTGAAGCATCTGGCGCATGGATACTGTGCTCATATTGACTCCGAATAGGATTTGGGTTGAGCCTCCATACATCCCGCACGGCAACCCCGGGGGGCACCCCGCCGTGTGTGACGATGTATGTGTGTGATTTCACCCGGGCCGTCACTGCGGCCCGGGCGCTCGTCTCCCAAAAACCGCATTTGCGGTCGGGAGCCGCGTTTTATACCATAAGCGGTTTGCAATCACAATCATGGGGCCTCGCGCCGAAGCCGGCGACGCAACGGGCCGCCCCCGGAGGACTCTAGCGGAATGGGCGTAATCATTAAGACCCAGGCGGAAATCGAGAAGATGCGGGTGGCCGGGCGCTTGGCCGCCGAGGTCTTGGAAATGATCGAGCCCCATGTCCGCCCCGGGGTCACCACCGAAAAACTCGACCGCCTGTGCCACCGTTACATCGTGGACCAACAAGGCGCGATCCCCGCGCCGCTGAACTACCGCGGCTTCCCCTGCGCCATCTGCACCTCGGTGAACCACCAGGTGTGTCACGGCATTCCGGGCGACAAAAAGCTCAAAGACGGCGACATTGTCAACATCGACATCACCGTAATCAAGGACGGCTACCACGGCGACACCAGCAAGATGTTCGTGGCCGGCCAGCCTTCGGTGCTGGCGCAGCGGCTGATCAAGGTCGCGCACCAGGCCTTATGGCAGGGCATCAAGCAAGCCCGGCCGGGCCGGCGTCTGGGCGACATCGGGCATGCGGTGCAGCGCTTCGCCGAAAGCCATAACTATTCCGTGGTGCGCGAGTATTGCGGTCACGGCATCGGCAAGGCGTTTCACGAAGAACCGCAGGTGCTACACTACGGCAAGGCCGGCGACGGCATCGAGCTCGCGCCCGGCATGTGCTTCACCATCGAACCCATGATCAACGCCGGCAAGCATCAGGTAAAGACCCTGCCCGACGGCTGGACCGTAGTCACCCGCGACCGCAAGCTCTCCGCGCAATGGGAGCACACCTTGCTGATCACCGAGCACGGCCACGAGATCCTCACCCTGCGCGCCGAGGAAAGGGCCTGAGACGACTGCGGTCACCGCACCCACCGGCACGAGGATAACGCCATCCGCCACATCGCCCCCGACCCCATGCACGAGCTGTTCGACGAGGCCGCCTTCCAGCGTGAACTGGCCGGCTCGGGGCCGCACCCCATCGGCCTGTTCAAGGATTACCTGGCCCAGGGCTCGGAAAACCTGCGCCGCCGCTTCGAGGACGAAGAAGAAATCAGCAACCTAGTGGCGTTGCGCGCCCGGCTGGTGGACTTTGTGTTGCGCCAGGCCTGGGGGTTGTTCCTGGCGGACGCGCCGGACACCGCCCTACTGGCCGTGGGCGGCTATGGGCGGGGCGAGCTGCTGCCGCATTCGGACGTGGATTTGCAGATCCTGATCCATATCGACGACTCGCCGCACTGCCCCGCCATCGGCGAGTTTCTGACCTTTCTATGGGACATCGGCCTCAAGGTGGGGCAGAGCGTGCGCACCCTGCAACAGTGCGACGAGGAGGCGCGCAAGGACGTCACCGTCATCACCAACCTCACCGAGGCCCGCCTGCTGGCCGGCGACGAGGCGCTGTTCCGCGGCCTGCAACGGCTGGCGGACCCGCGGAATATGTGGCCCCCGGCGGCGTTCTTTCGGGCCAAACGCGACGAGCTGGTGCAGCGTTACCAGCGCTATGACAACTCCATCTCGGCCCTCGAACCCAACATCAAGACCAGCCCCGGCGGCCTGCGCGACATTCAGACCGTGGCCTGGGTGGCCAAGCGCCGCTTCGGCGGCGAGACCCTGCACGATTTGGTGGCCCACGAATTCCTCACCGAACGCGAGTACCTGGCCCTGGTGGAGGGGCAGAACCTGTTGTGGGAGAACCGCTTCGCCCTCCACCTGCTGGCCGACCGCGCCGAAGACCGACTGCTGTTCGACTACCAGCGCACCCTGGCGGCGCATTTCGGCTTCACCGACGCGCCGCACAGCCTCGGCGTGGAGCAATTCATGCAGCGTTACTACCGCACCGCGCTGCAAATCTCCCGCCTCACCGGCCGCCTGCTGCAACTGTTCGAGGAGGACATCCTGCTGGCGGACCAGCCGGCCCTGGTGGAGCACCTCAACCGCCGCTTCAACAGCCGCAACGGCTACCTCGAAGTAGTGCATGACGCGGTGTTCCAGCGCCACCCCTTCGCCCTGCTGGAATTATTCCACCTGCTGCAACAGCACCCCGAACTCAAGGGCGTGCGCGCCACCACCGAGCGCCTGATCCGGCAATCGCTGACCCTCATCGATGAGCGCTTCCGCAACGACCTGCGCACCCGCAGCCTATTTATGGAGATCCTGCGCCACCCCGATCATGTGAGCCGCGAACTGCGCCGCATGAACCGCTACGGCGTCCTCTCCGCCTACCTGCCCGCGTTCGGCAACATCGTCGGGCGCATGCAGTACGACCTGTTCCACGTCTACACCGTGGACGAACACACCCTGCTGGTGGTGCGCAACCTGATCCGCTTCGCCGACCCCCGGTACGCCGAGGAATGCAGCCTGTGTCACGCGGTAATGAAGACCCTGCCCAAGCGGGAACTCCTGTATCTGGGCGGCCTGTTCCACGACATCGCCAAGGGCCGCGGCGGCGATCACTCCAAGCTCGGCGCGGGCGACGCCCGCACCTTCTGCAAGCGCCACCATTTAAGCGACTACGACGCCAATTTGGTGGCGTGGCTGGTGGAAAAACACCTAGTGATGTCCATGACCGCCCAAGGCAAGGACATCAACGACCCGGAGGTGGTGACCGCCTTCGCCCGCGAGGCGGGCGACCTTACGCGCCTGAATTACCTCTACCTGCTCACCGTGGCGGACATTAAGGGCACCAACCCGGAGAAGTGGAATTCCTGGAAGGCGGCCCTGCTGCGGACCCTCTACAGCGCCGCCAAGACGACCCTGCTGCGCGGGCTGCAATCGGCGCCCAATCAGGACGAGGTGTTGCAGGAAAAGCAGTACCGGGCGTTCTCCATCTTGCAGGAAAAGGGCTATGAGCATGATCGGGTGGTGGCGCTGTGGTTTCAGCTCAGCATCGAGTATTTCCTCAATCACTCGGCGCTGGAGATCGCCTGGCAGACCCGCCAAATCCTGAATGCCGATCGCGACCGGCTGCCGCTGATCAAGGTGCGCACGCCGCCGGACCGCAGCGGCACCGAAATCTTTCTGTTCACCCGCGACTACGACAACCTGTTCGCCATCACCACCGCGTTGCTCAACCAACTCGGGCTGAACATCGTGCAGGCGCGGGTGGAAACCGCCGACGACGGCTACACCATCGATAGCTACCAGGTGCTCGAAGGCGACGGCACGGCGGTGGCCTCCGTACAGCGCAACGCCGAAATCATCGACTACCTCAGCCGCAGCCTGGCACGCCCGGCGCAAGTCGATCTATCGGTGCCGCTGTACATTTCGCGCAAGATTAAGGCGTTTTCGGTCAAGACCCGACTGGAGGCGCAAATCGATCGCAAGCTGCATCGCACCATCCTCGAACTCACCACCACCGACCGCCCGGGGCTGCTGGCCATCGTCGGCCAGGCCTTCGCCGAGACCGGGGTGCGGCTGTATCAGGCCCGCATCGCCACCATCGGGGCCACCGCCCAGGACAGCTTCTTCGTCACCGACCTCGAAAACGGCCCGCTGTCCGACGCCACCTTGGAGCGCCTTTCGCACCTTTTGTGTCAGCGTCTCGATGCTTAGGAAAATACGGCCTTGATCATCGTTCCGGCCATCTTAGGCCGCTCAGGACGAACGCGCCGCCGTAAGCGGTTGATTCTACGCGCCAACGCGACCTATCTAACGCACTTATTTCAGGGTATTGGCCGGATGGATGACCAAGGCCGAAAATACTTTATTACGGTTTTCAAATATTGATAAAATCTAATCTTCCCGCCCGAGATTTGAGCCGCTCCAAAGCGGGGGCGACCCCAAACCGTCTATGCACTGAGGAGAGCGTCATGTCTCGCACGCAGATCGCGGTCTTTACCGGGCTATTCCTTACCGCCTCACTGTTGACCGCCGCCCCCGCCCGCAGCGAACCAGGCGCCGCCCCGCCGCCGCCCGGGGTCGCCGCCGCCGGACCCAACCCGATGCAATACCTCGCGGCGGTGCGCGAGCAGCGCCGCGCCTTGGACGAGCAGCGCCGGCGCGAGGCCCGGGACAACCCGCCCCAGGCCCCGCGAAACCCGACCTACTCGCCCTGGAACCAAAGCCTCCTGGAGCAGATGACGCGACGCCGCGAGCTGTTTCGGGACGCCGCCGAGGCGCTAGAGGCGCGCGCCGAGCAGCGGCGCGAACAATTCGAGCAAAGGCGCGAACAATTCGAGCAAAGGCGCGAACAGCGCCGGCGCAAGCATCCGCCGCCGCCGCTCTATTCGCCCTACCCCCACGGCTGGCCTGCGCCCTGGTAACCAAAACCAGCGCCCTTGGGAATCCCAAGGGCGCATAAAAAACACGCCAACTAAAGCGGTCCCACGATGCCCATACCCTCGTTCAAGCCTGTGCTGTTTTTCGGCCTGTCCCTAATGCTTGCACAGCCCGCCGTACAGGCCGCGCCGGACCCATCCGCGGACCCGCTCTGGCGGCTCACCGCGCCCGAAACCGCAGACCCCTCCGCGCAACGCCCGCTCGAACCCTGGATCCAGACCCGGCATGCCCAAGCCGCCGAGCTGAACCCGGCGGCGCTCGACGCCCTGCTGCAAAACGCGCCCCTCGAAAGCCCGCACCCGCGCCGGGAAGAGCCCCTGCGGCTGAGCCTGCCGACCCCGGACGGCGGCTTCGAGACCTTCGAGGTCACCGAATCCCCGATCATGGCCCCCGAGCTGGCGGCCTGGTTCGCGGACCGCGGCTATCCCCTGCGCACCTTCAAAGGCCGCAGCGTGCAGCACCCCGAACGCACCCTGCGGCTGGATTGGGGCGGCCCTGCCGGGCTGCACGCCATGGTCAGCGCCGCCGATGGCGAAAGCTATTTCCTGGACCCGGCCCGACAACGCCAGATCAGCCGCTACCTCAGCTACCGCAAGCGCGACTTTCAGGCCCCGGACAAGCACCTGGCCTGCGCCGCAGAGCCCGCCCCAGGCCGCATCGCCAGCCGCATCGCTAGCCGCCCCGCCGACGCCGGCGAGGTGCTGCGCAGCTATCGCACGGCGGTGGCCGCCACCGCCGAATACACCGCCTACCAAGACCGCAATAGCGACGCCGACGCCGTCACCGACACCTTGGCGGCCATCGCCACCACCATCAACCGCGTCAACGAAATCTATGAACGCGACCTCTCGCTGCGCCTGACGCTAATCGCCGACAACCACCGCCTGATCTACACCGACCCCGCCGCCGACCCCTACACCAACAGCAGCGCCGGCGCCATGCTAAGCGAAAATCAGGCCAACCTCGACCTGGTGATCGGGACCGAAAACTACGACCTCGGCCATGTGTTCGGCCTGGAGAGCGGCGGCATCGCCGTGGTCGGCGCCTCGTGCGACCCCTACGACAAGGCCAAAGGGGTCACCGGCAGCCGCGCCCCGAAAGGCGACCCCTTCGATATCGACTATGTGGCCCACGAACTCGGCCACCAAGTGGGCGGCGAGCACACCTTTAACGCCATCGACAGCGGCGCCTGCACCTGGGGCTCGCGCTACGGCCCGACCGCCTACGAGCCCGGCAGCGGCTCCACCATTCTCGCCTATGCCGGCATCTGCGGCGGCAACGACTTGCAAGCCAACAGCGACGCCTATTTCCATGCCGCCTCGCTGGATCTGATGCTCCAGCACCTAGTCACGGACGGCGCCTGCGCCGCCCCCGGCCACAGCGGCAACCTGCATGCCCCGATCGTGGACGCCGGCCCCGATTACAGCATCCCAGCGCGCACCCCCTTCACCTTGCGCGCCGCCGCCAGCGACGACGACTATGACCCCCTGACCTTCGTGTGGGAGGAATTCGACCTCGGCCCCGCCCTCGACCTCGGCGCGGGCGACAATGGCTTCAGCCCCATCATCCGCAGCCGCGGCCCCAGCAGCAGCCCCGAGCGCCGTATCCCGCGCCTGCAAGACCTGGCCGCCGGCGCCCTGTCCGCAGGCGTGACGCTGCCGACCACCGACCGCCGCTTGGTGTTTCGCGTCACCGCCCGCGACAACCACCTAGGCGGCGGCCGCCTGGGGGCGGACAGCCTGATTATCTACACCGAGGACGCCGCCGGCCCCTTCTTGGTGACCGCGCCCAACGGCGGCGAGACCTTCTACGCCGCCACCCAGCCGACCTTCACCGTGCGCTGGGATGTGGCCGCCACCGACTTGACCCCGATTGGAACCACCCACGTCTCCATCCGCCTGTCGCTCGACGGCGGCCTGAGCTTCCCCTACATCCTGCTCGCCTCGACCCCCAATGACGGCCGTGAAACCCTCCCCGTGCCGAGCCACCTCTCCTCCGCCAAAGCCCGCATCATGGTGGCCGCCGAAGGCAATATCTTCTTCGACGTTTCCGATCACGACTTCGGCCTCAATGCGCTCATCCAGTGCAGCGCCCCCGACGCCGTGATCGAAAACGCCGGCGCCCTCAGCGACAGCATCCAAGTCGAAGCGGACGTGGAACTCACCGACCTCACCCTGGAGCTGGACGCGGACTTTAACCTCATCGGCGACATGATCGTAGCCCTGGAGCACACCCCCAGCGCACTCGCCGCGACCCTGGCCGACCGCCCCGGCTATGTCGATGGCGGCTGGGGCTGTTCGCAGGGCGCGCTGCGCGTCACCTTCGACGACGCCGCCGCCACGCCGATCGAAACCGCCTGCACCGCGGATCAGCCCGCCGACATCCAAGGCCCGCACCGCCCCCAAGAGCCCCTATCCGTATTCGACGGCGCATCCGCCCTCGGCGCCTGGCGCCTGAGCGTGACCGACGCCACCGACAGTCAATTGACCTCCGCCCCCGAAAGCCGGCTCAACCGCTGGTGCCTCAGGGGGGCCAAGCGGATCACCGAGCACACCCTCACTGCCGCGATCGAAGGCCGGGGCGCCGGGACCGTCACCGCCGACCGCGGCGACCTCGCCTGCCCCGGCCAATGCAGCGACAGCCTGATCGCGGGCGCAACCCTGGAAGTGAGCGCAACCCCCGGACCCGACTCGACCTTCACCGGCTGGTCCGGGGCCTGCACCGGGAGCAAGCCCGTCTGCACCCTGGCCCTCGATCAAGCGCTGGAGCTCACCGCGCATTTCGGCCGAATGGGCGAGTATTGCAGCAGCGCCCCCCTCACCCTAGCCGACAACGGCAGCATCAGCGATCAAATCAGCGTCGATGCCGCGGGCCTGCTCAGCGACCTGGAGCTGTATCTAAACATCGAACACAGTTGGGTGGGCGACCTGCGCCTAAGCCTGGAAAACACCACCGCCTCGACCCAGGCCCTGCTGCTCGACGCCCCGGGCCACCCGGCCGCGGCCACCGGCTGCGACGGCAGTGACATCGACGCCACCCTTGACGACCAGGCCGCGGTCCGCGCGGAAGACGCCTGCGCCGAGCCCCCGCCCGCCCTCGGCGGGCGGTTGCGCCCCCAAACCCCCCTCGCCGTATTCGACGACACCGCCTTCGCCGGGACCTGGCGCCTCACCATCACCGACCTCGCCCTCGAAGACAGCGGCCGTCTGGTGCAATGGTGCCTCGCCGGAGAGACCTTCACACCGCCCCCGAGCCATCGCGTTAGCGTGAACCTGGAGGGCGACGGCGCCGGCACGGTGAGCGCCGACACCGGCGCCCTGGCCTGCCCCGACCAATGCAGCGCCGACTACCCCGCCGACTCCGCACTGGAACTCACCGCCGCCGCGGCCGCCGGCGCAACCTTTATCGGCTGGAGCGGGGCCTGCACCCATGCCGCCGCCACCTGCACCCTAAACCTCACCCGGGCCCGTCAGGTCGGCGCCGCCTTCATCGACCACGCCTCCGACAACGCCTGCTCGCCGCAGGCCGAAACCCTTAGCAGCGGATTCAGCAGCGGCGCCCATGCCCGACTGTCCGCAACCGACCTCTCCACCACCGGCCCCGTGATCGTCACCGGCGACGCCACCCGGCTCGAACTGCGGGCGCCCCAGATCCGCCTGCGCGACGGCTTTCAGGTGCAGGCCGGCGCCCGGCTGCATGCCGCCGCCGGCGCCGTAAACTGCGATGCCTTTTAAACGCCTGGCGTCAGCGCCGGCTTTTGCGGGCACCGTACAAAGCCGTGGCCTCGCAACCGCAGCGCAACACCCGGCGCCCAATCCCCGCACGGGCATTGCCGCGAACGCGACAAACCACTAGGATTGCCCCCGTCCTCACTCAGCCAAGAAGAAGCGACCCATGTTCGGCTACACCCTGCCCGAAAACAGCGTCCCGGAGACCATCGCCGCAGTAGACCTGGGCTCCAACAGCTTTCACATGATCGTGGCCCGCGTGGACAACGGCGGCCAGTTCCAGGTCATCGACCGGTTGCGCGAAATGGTGCGCCTCGGCGCCGGATTGGACGCGGACAACAACCTCACCGCGGAAGCGGCGGAACGCGCCCTCGCCTGCCTGGAGCGCTTCGGCCAGCGCCTGCACTCGCTGCCCCCGGGGGCGGTGGGCGCGGTGGGCACCAACACCCTGCGCCAAATGCGCGATAGTGATCAATTCCTGCAAGCCGCGGAGCGCGCCCTGGGCCACCCGATTCAGGTCGTCGCCGGCCGCGAAGAGGCGCGCCTAGTCTACCTGGGGGTGGCCCATGGCCTGGCCGCCGGCGACGGCCAGCGGCTGGTGGTGGATATCGGCGGCGGCAGCACCGAGCTGATCATCGGCGAAGGCTTCTCCCCGCTCAAGCGCGAAAGCAAGCACATGGGCTGCGTAAGCTTCAGTCAGGCCTGGTTCCCCGACGGCCGCATCACCGCAGAGAATATGGAAAACGCCGTAATGGCCGGCCGGCTGGAACTGCGGCCGGAAAAATACACCTTCTCCTCGCGCTACTGGCAACAAGCGGTGGGCAGCTCCGGCACCATTCGCTCCATTCGCACCGTCGTGCGCAACCAGGGCTGGACCGAAGAGGGCATCACCCGCGGATCGCTGAAAAAACTGCGCAAGGCGCTGATCGCGGCCGGACACCTAGACGACCTGGAATTGGACGGCCTGAGCAGCGAGCGCAAGCCGGTATTCGCGGGCGGCGTGGCGGTGCTCTCGGCGGTGTTCAAGTCGCTCGACATCCAACTCATGGAGGTCTCCGACCTGGCCCTGCGCGAAGGCCTGCTGTACGAAATGGTGGGCCAGCTCAAGCGCACCGACGACATCCGCCAGCAATCGGTGGAGACCCTGGCCGCACGCTATGGCGTAGACCCGGACCAGGCCCAGCGGGTGGAGGCCACCGCCACCAGCCTGCTGGCCCAGGCCGCCACAGGCTGGGGCCTAATGGGCGAAGAGTACATGGCCATGTTGAGCTGGGCCTGCCGCCTGCACGAGGCGGGCCTCACGGTGTCCCACAGCCAGTCCCATAAACACGGGGCCTATTTGATCGAAAACTCCGACCTGCCCGGCTTTTCCCGTCGCCAACAGCAGGTGCTGGGGGCCTTGATCCGCGGCCACCGACGCAAGTTTCCGCAGGAAATCTTCGCCCAACTGCCCGAGAGCATTCGCCTGTGCGTACAGCAGATTTGCGTCGTGCTGCGCCTAGCGGCGCTGTTTCACCGCAGCCGTTCACCGGCCAACAAGCCCATGGTGGTGATGGAGGTGGAAGGCCCCGAGATCCGCCTCGCCTTCCCCGCCGGCTGGCTGCAACGCCACGCCCTGACCCGGGCCGAACTGGCGCAAGAGGCCAAGCGCCTGAGCAGCGGCGGCTTCGTGCTCGAATACCAGTAGGGCGCAACCGCTAACGGAAACAACGCCTTTTGGAACGCAGAGGACGCAGAGGACCGCAGAGCGCGCGGAGGAGGTTTTGCTGGCTTGTGTGTGCCTGCCCGGCGCCGTTCTCGGCTTCCCCCCGCCGCGGCGCTGCCGGACTGAAGTCCGGACTCCACGGCTCGGAGCCCGGACTTTAGTCCGGCCGAGGCCGTGCCAACCTCTGGCTCAGGCTCCCGGGCTTGCGGTTTTGGTTTACGCGCTCCAAACCGCACTGCCCAAGGGCGGTACTAGGGTGTCGAAATCGGCCCGTTATTCGAGCGAAAGACACCCCGGTTTTTGGCTTTTCTTTGCGCGCTCTGCGGTTCTGCGTGTGCTCTGCGTTCCAAGAGCGCCTGGGTTGTTTCCGATACTAAGGCGCGTCTGCATTAGACCTAGACCCTATGCGGCTTTTGTAATCCAAAAGCCAGGGGGTCCGAAACCGCGGAACCCGGCCCATTTCGACAGCCCGCGCCGCCCCCCTTATCGGAACAACGCTTGAATCAAGCGCAGCCCGGCCTCCGCCCCGCCGGCCTCCACCGCCGGTTTCGCGGGCCGGTTTAACACCGTTTGCACCGCCGCCTCCAACTCACCGCCCTCCAAGGCCGCCCGCGGCAGGGCCAGCGCCCGCCCGTACTGATGCAGCCAAGCGGTCAGATAG
Source organism: Gammaproteobacteria bacterium (assembly GCA_011389885.1). Taxonomy (GTDB): domain Bacteria; phylum Pseudomonadota; class Gammaproteobacteria; order Chromatiales; family Chromatiaceae; genus JABBTK01. Next base: position 30,759 of record JAABTK010000031.1, read on the forward strand.
GGCTCCTCCGGCCAGTCCCCGCGGCGCACATAGACCACCGGCAACCCCAAACACGCGGCCTCCGAAAACAGGCCATAGCCCGGCTTGGTCACCAGGCAATCCACCGACGCCAGAATATCGGAAAAACCCCAGTCCAAGCGGCTCAAATCGCTAAACCCCGGGGGCAAAGCCGCCCCGCCGCCCGGCACCAGGTAATGCATCCCTTGGGGCGCGGGCCAGTCGGCGAAACCAAGCGCCATCGGCACCCCGCCCAGATTCACCAACACCAGGGGCGCGCCGTCGAGCGCCCCCAGTCGGCGGCCAAGCTCGTCACGGCGTCGCCGCCCCGATTGCACCAAAGGCCCGATGGGTTCGCGGTTGGGCAGCCACGCCATCGGCATGCTGGGGGCCGGCTGAAGGAACAGATCGGCGGCCGCGTAAGCCGCCCGCATCTGCCCGACCCAGGCATCCGTTTCGGGCCGGCCGCCGCAGTAATGGGCGAAGATGTCGGCCCAATTCAGCGAACACACCCCCACGCTCGGGATCCCCGACCGGCGGGCCGCCGCCAGCACCGCATAGGGCACGTCCCCGATCACCAAATCGGCCCCCTCCACGCGCTGCATTTCCGCCTCCATGCGGCGCGGCCAATCCGTATGCCAGGCGGCATAGGCCCGGCGGCTCGCCGCCGCGTCCACGTCCAGCGCCCCGCGCATTTCCATGCCGGGGTCGGGAGAGGCCGCGAGATGCTCGAAGGCGCCCTGGATGCGGCTCGCCACGCGCGCCGCCGAATGGCCGCTATAGACCCTCAATCGGGCCGCCGGCCAATACCGCCGCAGGGCATTGACCAGCGGCGCGACCTGAGTCAGATGGCCGAAGCCATGCTGCGAGATGGCGACCAGGATGCGTTGCGGTTGATTCATCTAATGGGAATTCTCAATGCGAACCCAAGGCCTTCCTGAAACAATGTTTGCCAGAAGACCCCCATGGGGCCAAGCCCCTGACCCGAAACCCTGAAGGAGACCCCGTCACTATGGCACACATCGTCATCGTCGGCGCCGGCGTCGGCGGCCTGCCCGCGGCCTACGACGCCAAAGCCCTGCTTGGTCGCGAGCACCAGGTCACCCTAATCAACGCCAACCCCCATTTCGTGTTCGTGCCCTCCAACCCCTGGGTGGCGGTCGGCTGGCGCACCCAAAAAGAGATCACCGTCGAGCTGAAGCCCTGCCTCGAACGCAAGGGGATCGCCTTCATCTGCGAAATGGTGACCGAAATCGCGCCCGATGACAATCGCCTCACCCTGCAAAGCGGGCAACAGGTGGATTACGACTACCTGATCATCGCCACCGGCCCCCAACTCGCCTTCGACGAGGTGGAGGGCCTGGGCCCCAAGCATCACACCCAATCCGTTTGCACCCTGCCCCATGCGGAACAGGCCTACGAGGGCTGGAAGACCTTCATCGAAGACCCGGGGCCGGTCGTGGTGGGCGCGGTGCAGGGGGCCTCCTGCTTCGGCCCGGCCTACGAATTCGCCATGATCATGGAAACCGATCTGCGCCGGCGCAAGATCCGCGACCAAGTGCCCATGACCTTCGTCACCTCCGAGCCCTATATCGGCCACCTCGGCCTAGGCGGCGTGGGCGACTCCAAGGGCATGCTCGAATCCGAACTGCGCCAGCATCACATTAAATGGATTTGCAACGCCAAGGTCACCAAAGTGGAAGCCGGCCAAATGCAGGTAGCCGAACATAACGAAGCCGGCGAGGTGATTAAACAGCACGAACTGCCCTTCAAGTACTCCATGATGCTGCCCGCCTTCAAGGGCGTGGACGCGGTGGCCATGGTCGGCGAAGACTTGGTCAACCCCCGCGGCTTCGTCAAGGTGGACGACTATCAGCGCAACCCCAAATGGCAAAACATCTACGCCGTAGGCGTAAACATCGCCATCCCGCCGGTAGAGGCCACCACCGTGCCCACCGGCACGCCCAAGACCGGCTACATGATCGAATCCATGGTCACCGCCACCGTACATAATATCAAAAACGTAATCGACGGCCAGGCCCCCGACCAAAAAGGCACCTGGAACGCCATCTGCCTAGCCGACATGGGCGACACCGGCGTGGCCTTCGTGGCCATGCCGCAAATCCCCCCGCGCAACACCTCCTGGATGAAAAAAGGCAAGTGGGTCCACTACGCCAAGATCGGCTTCGAAAAGTACTTCCTGAAAAAGATGAAAAAAGGCGACAACGACCCCGTATTCGAAAAATACGTCCTCAAGGCCATGGGCATCGAAAAGCTCAAATAACCCGCCCCGGCATCGCCTCCCACCCCCGAGGTCGAGGCCTTAGCCGGCCCGAACGAAGCCCCCAAGCCCGGCTGAAGCCTCAGCCTCCTTTGAGCGATAGCTCGCGGCGCGCCGACGGAGGCGTGGCGGGTTCGGAGGTCTAGGCTTTTCGCCTCGTTACCAAGCTCTGCTTGGTAATGCCTATCCCCCAAGCTCTGCTTGGAGCGAAGCGAAGGGTTGGTTGTGGGCGTTAAAATGAAGGCGGCCGTCTTGGGGGTCTCCGCTGGTTTGGCTTGTTGGCACTCCCATTTCGCCGCTTTGGGGGCTATACTGTGGCGTTGTTCATAGATTTCCACTCAGGAGCTTGCGGATGCCGCTTACGATCAGCCTCGCCACCACCCCCGAGCAAATCGATGCGGTGTTCAAGGTCCGCCACATGGTGCTGGCGGAGCAGGACCAAACCCACCCGCCAAGTGTGGATGAGCGGCTGTTCGACCGCTTCGACACCTACCCCACCACGGCCAACCTGATCGTCACCATGCAGGGGCAGGAAACGGTGGGCGCCATGCGGCTGACCCTCGATTCGTCCCTCGGCATCCCTTCGGACGCCGACTACGACTTCCGCGCCCACCTCCCGCCCGGGGCTTGCATCCTCGATTGCAGCCTGTACTGCGCCCTGCGCGAGTTCCGCTCGCCCACCATCGCCTCCGGGCTGATGCACATGGCCGGCTATTTCGCCTATGCCCGCAAGGCGACCCATGTGGTGGCCCTGATGAGCCCCAAGGTGGCGCGCATGCTCAAATGGGCCGGGTTCGAGGCGGTAGGCCCCCAGTTCGCCGCCCCCATCACCGAGCAGCCGGTGGTGCCGCTGGTCCTGCAAGTCAGCCGCCTGAACGACTCCTTCATGAGCTTTGCGAAAAAGAACGCGATGCTGGATTTCGTGCAGGAGTACCGGCGGCTGTTTTTCCATCCGGGCGAACACATCATCCGCGCCGGGGAAGACGGCCACTGCGCCTATGTCTTGATCCACGGCGAGGCCGAGGCCTTGTATGCCGGCAAGGATCGCGAGCCCTTTATGATCAGCGAGGGCGAGATGTTCGGGGAAATCGCCCTGCTCACCGATGAGCCGCGCTCGGCCGACGTCATCGCCGCCAGCGACGTGCAGGTGATGGAGCTGGACAAGGAGGTGTTCCTGAAATACCTCAATGACCGGCCCGACAAGGCCCTGGAACTGCTGCGCTCCATGGGCATGCGGATGCGCAACGTGATCGCCCGAATGAACGGCAACTATGTCTGACCCGGCGCCCCCGGCGCTGTAGAATTCGCTTGCAACCGGCCCGCTGCGGTGGGATGATTAAGCCGTTCCGTCGCACTCAGGCCCGGCTTCATCGATCTCCCGAGCGTTTCCTCGATCTCTTCCAAAGCGCGCAGCGCCTTCCCTTCCAGGGCTGGAAGCCTTTCCCGGATGACCCTCCTGCTGCATCGTATGCACGCGTCACCTGAACCGCACCCAAGCGCCCTCTTCCGGGCGCCGGTCGGCGGCGGAACGACCGATGCGCCGTCGCCGATTATTGCGTTCCTGTCGCCGACGGCCCTTTTCCAAGGACGCATGAGACGCCTGCCGGAGAACCCTGGTTCCCGCCGGCAACCGCCGCCTCAAGCTCAAAAAGAGATCGAATAGCGTGAATATCTACGTCGGAAACCTCTCCTACAACACCTCGGATGACGACCTGCGCGAAGCCTTCGCCACCTACGGCAATATCGCTGAAGTCAATCTGATCAAAGACAAATTCTCCGGCCAGTCCAAAGGCTTCGGTTTCGTCGAAATGCCCGACAACTCCGAGGCGGACGCCGCCATCAAGGGCCTCAACGAGACCAACCTCGACGGCCGCACGATTAAGGTAAACCAAGCCAAGCCCCGCGGCGACCGTCCGCCCCGCCGCGGCGGTCGCTTCTAAACCGCCGGCCCCGCCGGCTGCGGGCCTTGGCCCGCAGCCCGACCGGCCATCTTCACCCCCCCGGCATTCAGCTTTTCGCGGTGTCGTCCCCGCCCCACTGCAATAGCCCCTGCACCCAATCATCCATGAACAGCTCGACCGACTCGATAAAGTCCGGGTCGTGCTCGGTGCGGTTGATCGCGGCGTGAATCACCACCCGCTGCGGATCCGGCGGCAGATTGGTCGTGACCGTCCAGGCCAGGGCATTCGGACACCCGGGCATGGAGAAGCGCACCCCGCCATTGATGGGTTCGCGCCGAACCTGAAACTGCCCCCAAAGACAGTAGATCTCCCCCGTCTCGCCATGATCCTCCAGCACCTGATCCACTGACGCGCACCGCTGCGGCAACGTCTTAATGGTCAGCGCCTGCTGAAGCCGCTCGGGCGAAATCGGCATGGTTACAAAACGAAAAAACTCCATCGGCTCACCTTGTCTTTGTCTTAACGGACTGCTATTATAGAACGAACGTTCGGTCTGTTTCCATACGCCTATGCCTCGCACCACCGAAAACCTGCCGCAAAAGATCCTGGACACCGCCCTGCGGCTGTTTAGCGAAAAGGGCTATTTCAACACCTCGGTGCAGGATATTCGGCGCGCCGCCGGGGTCAGCATCGGCGCCATCTACCACCACTTCGACAACAAAGAGGGCATCGCCCAGGCCCTGGTGGCGTCCATCCTGGAGCGTTTCGAGCAGGCCGTGGCCGACATCGCCGAGGAGCAAACCAGCGCCGAGGCCCAATGCCGCGCCGTGGTGGAGATGCTGTTTCGCATGACCGAAGAAGACCCGCGCACCATGGCCTTCGCCCTTTACGCCAAACACCGCGAATTCATGCCCGAGCAGCCTCCGATCTGCTCCTCCGCGCCCTTCGAGCGCATGCGCGAAATGGTCCGTCGCGGCATGGACGACGGCGAAGTCCGCCCCGGCGACCCCATGATCGCCTCCGCCGTACTCTTCGGCGGCCCCATGCGCATGATCCAACTGCGCCTCGACGGCGTCATCACCCGTCCCCTGCCCGAACTCCTGGCCGAGACCTGGGACAGCGCCTGGCGCGCCATAGGCCGCGAGTCTTAACCAACCGTAAAGAGGAAAACCAAATGCAAAACCGCCGCACCCTCACCGCCCTAGTCGCGCTCCTAACCCTGCTGCTGAGCGCCCCCTTGCAGGCCGCGGAGTACAAAGACACCGCAGCCCTAGCCGGCGTCAAGGCCGGCAAGGGCCTGTTCCTGGTGGACATCACCAACCCCCAAAAGACCGCCATGTACCTGGACATCATCACCGGCACCCACGCCGGCATGCAGCGCCAGGGCGTGGAACCGGACTTTAAGGTGGTCTACATCGGCCCCACCGTGCGCTTCCTGACCCAAAAGCCCGAAGACGTGTTGGAGATGGAATACGAGACCCAACTGGCCTCCATTCAAAAGAGTATCCAAAAACTGGACGAACTGGGCGTGACCCAAGAGGTGTGCAGCATCGCCACCGAGGTGTTTGAAGTGGACAACGCCACCCTCCCCGAGGCCATGGACATCGTCGGCGACGGCTTCATTTCGCTCATCGGCTACCAGGCCCAAGGGTATCACCTGGTGCCCATCTACTGAGCCGTCACCTTGCTTGCGGGCCAGCCGTAGGCGGACCGCTCACCGGAACAGAAACGGGCATTGAAAAGGACCATCCAGGCCGAACCGAAGGCGAGGCGACGACAGCAATGACTGAAAAGCGCAGGCTATTCGACGAATCGATGGCAGGCGTCTCGGCCGAATGCCGCCGCCCATGGCGCCTAGTGCCGCCGCGCCGAAGTATCGAAAACAATGAATCAATCGATCCATCGCTTGTGGGAGCGGTTTGCAACCGCGATCAGCCGCGCCAGCGGCTTGGCCCGGGCGTTTGCGCCAAATCAAAGGCCGTCATCGCGGATGCAATCCGCTCCCACGAATGCCGCCGCCCATGGCGCCTAGTGCCGCCGCGCCGAAGTATCGAAAACAATGAATCAATCGATCCATCGCTTGTGGGAGCGGTTTGCAACCGCGATCAGCCGCGCCAGCGGCTTGGCCCGAGCGTTTGCGCCAAATCAAAGGCCGTCATCGCGGATGCAATCCGCTCCCACGAATGCCGCCGCCCTAAGCACCAACCACTAACCCCCTCCCTCACCCCGCCAACAGCGCCGCGATCTTCTCCGCGTCTGGCTGCATCACCACGCCCTTTTCGGTGACAATGGCATCGACTAGGGCGGCAGGGGTGATGTCGAACACCGGGTTCCAGGCGTCTACGCCTGCGGCGGCCACGCGTTGGCCGCCGCAGCACAGGAGTTCGCCGGGGTCGCGGGTTTCGATGGGGATGTCCGCGCCTGCTGGGGTCTGGGGGTCGATGGTGGCGGTAGGGGCGGCCACCATGAAGCGCACGCCGTGGTGGCGGGCGGCCACCGCGAGGCTGTAGGTGCCGATTTTATTGGCCACGTCGCCGTTGGCGGCGATGCGGTCGGCGCCCACGATGACCCAGCCCACGCCGCCGGCGGCCATGCGGCTGGCGGCAGCGGCGTCGGCGAGCAGGGACACGGGGATGCCGTCCTTGTGCAGCTCCCAGGCGGTGAGGCGGGCGCCCTGGAGCCAGGGGCGGGTCTCGTCGGCGTAGACCCGCTCCACCAGGCCATCGCGCCAGGCGCTGCGGATCACCCCCAGGGCGGTGCCATAGCCGCCGGTGGCCAGGGCCCCGGCGTTGCAGTGGGTGATGACCGCGGTGCGGGCCTCGATCAAGCGGGCGCCCAGGTCGCCCATGGCGCGGTTGGCGGCCAGGTCTTGTTGGTGGATGGCTTGGGCCTCGGCCAGCAGCGCGGGCGCGGGGTCGTCCGCGCCCAGGGCGTCGATCTTGGCCTGCATGCGCTCCAGGGCCCAAAACAGGTTCACCGCGGTGGGGCGTGAGCGGGCCAGGCGGTCCAGCCCCGGGGTCATGGCGGTCTTCCAATCCGAAGGCGCGTCGGCATAGCCCTGGCGCGCGGCCAGCACCACGCCATAGGCGGCGGTGATGCCGATGGCCGGGGCCCCGCGCACCACCATGTCGGTAATGGCGGCGGCGGTGGCGGCGGCGCTTTGGAGTTCCAAATAGGCCTCCGCGGCGGGCAGCACGCGCTGGTCCAACAGGTACAGGCGGTCATTGCGCCAGAGGATGGCGTGGTCGGCGCGGGCGGGCAAATCCAAGGGTTTGGCTTCCATCTCGGCTCCAGTCGTGGCAAATTCCCTATTCTACGTTATCCATCCCCCAGGAGGGACCGCCCAATGCCTACAGAATGCGACCTGTTGATCCACGCCCAATGGGTGTTGCCCGTCACCGCGGGCGACCCCGAGCTGCGCGACCATGCGGTGGCGGCGGCGCACGGGCGCATCCTGGAGGTGCTGCCCTCGGCCGAGGCACGGGCGCGCTATCAGGCCAAGCGGGAGCTGAATATGGACAGCCATGTGCTGTTCCCGGGCCTGGTGAACGCCCACACCCACGCCAGCATGGCCCTGCTGCGGGGGCTGGCGGACGATCTGCCGCTAATGACCTGGCTCAACGAACACATTTGGCCGGCGGAGCAGCAGTGGGTGAACCGCGACTTTGTGGCCGACGGCACACGGCTGGCCATCGCCGAGATGATTCGCGGCGGGACCACCTGCTTTAACGATATGTACTTTTTCCCCGACGACGCGGCGCGGGTGTGCGACGCCGCCGGCATGCGGGCGGTGCTGGGGATGATTGTGCTGGACTTCCCCACCGCCTGGGCCAATGACCCCGAGGAGTATCTGCACCGGGGCCTGGAGGTGCATGACCACTACCGCAATCACCACCTGATTCGCACCGCCTTCGCCCCCCATGCGCCCTATTCGGTGTCCGACGCCCCGCTGGAGCGGGTGCGCACCCTGGCCGACGAGTTGGGCGCGCCCATCCATTTCCATGTCCACGAGACCGACGACGAAATCCGCATGAGCCTGGAGCAGCACGGCGTGCGCCCGCTGCAACGCCTGCAACGGCTCGGGCTGCTGTCGCCGGCACTGGCCGCGGTCCACATGACCCACCTGAGCGACGACGAGATCCCGCTGGTGGCGGAATCCGGGGCCAGCGTGGTGCATTGCCCCGAGTCCAACCTCAAACTGGCCAGCGGCTTCTGCCGGGTGGGCGATCTGCTAGCCGCCGGGGTCAACATGGCCCTGGGCACCGACGGCGCGGCCAGCAACAACGACCTGGACCTGCTGGGCGAGGCCCGCACCGCCGCATTGCTGGCCAAGGGCATCGGCCGCGACCCCAGCGCCCTGCCCGCCTCCCAGGCGCTGCGCATGGCCACCCTAAACGGGGCCAAGGCGCTGGGGCTGGAGCAGGAGATCGGCTCCTTGGAGCCCGGCAAGGCCGCCGACCTCGCAGCCCTGGACCTGAGCCCGCTGGAAACCCAACCGCTGTATCACCCGACCTCGCAGCTTGTATATGCCAGCGGCCGCCACCAAATTACCGATGTATGGATCGCCGGCCAGCAGGTGTTGCGCAACCGCGAACTCACCACCCTGGACCAGGAGCAGATCCTCGCCGACGCCCAGGCTTGGCGGGACAAGATCGGCCCTTAGATCCGCCACCGAGACACAGAGGGCGCAGCGTCTGTTTATGTCGATCATCGAATGATTTAGGGGCGACCGACCAATCCCCCTTGCAGCTTTACCCCAGCGGCGAACCGCCCCGCGCAGGATGCAAAGAGCGCAGGATGGGCAAAGGCGCTCCCCCGGTCATTGGCCTTAGTCGCGATCTATCAGCGCCGTACCCATTAGAGGGGCCTCCTGATGGGCGCGGCGCTCAAAGATTGGTGGATCTTTGATGGTTTTCAAGAGCGTCTTTGCCCATCCGGTTGCCGGAGATTAAGGCCAAAAATCGCGAGACTCTTCGTCCCAATATCGGCCCGGTTTCGACAACCTAGTACGCCTGCGCGTAAATTGCGGAAACCACGGCTGTTAGGAACGCAGAGGACCGCAGAGGGCGCGGGGGAGGTTTTGGCGCCGCTGGTCCCCAGGCCCCAGTTTGGGGACCCCTGTTTTGGAAGCTCTAGCTTCCCGAGCCGTTCGGCAAGCTGGGGCTTGCAAGACAAGCATTCTCTAGGAGACCTTGGGAACGAGCATGAAATCGAACCGCCTCTCTGCGCCCTCTGCGGTTCTCCGCGTGCTCTGCGTTCTGCGAGCGCCGGGGTTGTTTCCGATACTTAGGCGCGGTTGCACTAGGGTGATTCCCTTTAGCCGTATTCTTCGTGAGCTTCGTGGTTCACGCAAACCCAATGCCCGAAAAAGCCCAGAGCCCGCTGTGTCTCTGGGCAAAATATCCCAAACCCCCAAGAGGAGGAAGACGTGAAAAAAGTCCTATTAATCTGCGCCCTGGCGGCGTTCACCGGCCTGGCCCAGGCCGCCGAGAAGATCACCGCCGCCGACGCGCCCATCGTAGTCTATAAGGCCGAGGGTGAATACGGCTTTTTGAAGGAGGCGCTCAACAACGCCATCATCGGCCAGGGGCTAAAGGTGACCAACACCATGCAAATCTCCGCGATGTTGGAGCGCACCGCCCAGGACCTGGACTTTGAGGCCGATATTTATACCGATGCCGAATCGTTCGAGTTTTGCAGCATCATGCTGTCGCAACGGATGTACGAGGCCCACCCGGCCAACCTGTCGGCCTGCCCGCTGACCATTAGCCTCTACCAAACCCAGGACGACGCCGACCACATCTATTTGAGCTACCGCCGGCCGCAACTGCTGGGCGAGGCCGAGGCGGCCGAACAGGCCGCCGACGCAGTGGTGGATATGCTCGACGGTATCGTCAACGACGCCATCTCCTTCTTCTGATGCGTTACGTCACCATTCCCGTCACCCCGTTGCAGCAGAACTGCTCGCTGATTTGGTGCGAAAAGACCCGCCAGGCGGCGGTGATCGACCCCGGCGGCGAGATCGAAAAGATCCTCGCCGAGGTCGAACGCCAAGGGGTGGAGCTGGCCGAGATCCTGCTCACCCACGCCCACTTCGACCATGTGGGCGGCGCGGTGGAGCTGGCCAAGCGGGCGGGCGTAGAGATCATCGGCCCCCACCAGGCCGACCAGTTCCTGCTCGACGCCCTGGAGCAACAAGGCCCGGCCTTCGGCTTCCCGCCGATACCGGGTTTCCGACCGGACCGCTGGCTCGCAGCGGGTGACCGCATCCGGGTGGGCGAGGAGGAGCTGGAGGTGCTGCACTGCCCCGGCCATTCCCCGGGGCATGTGGTGTTCTTCCACCGCGGCGACCAACTCGCCTTCGTGGGCGATGTGCTATTTAACGGCGCCATCGGCCGCACCGACCTGCCCGGGGGCGATTACCCGAGCCTGATCCGCTCCATTCGGGAAAAGCTCTTTCCGTTGGGCGACGCCGTCACCTTCATCCCGGGGCATGGCCCGAACTCCACCTTCGGCGCGGAGCGCCGAACAAACCCCTTCGTAGGCGACGGGGTCTGACGCCAAGGCGGGCACGGCAGGGTCAGCGGCTCGGCTAAACCGGCAAAGTATCGCGTCAATTCCTGTCGCCAGGCATCCAAACAGCACTTCTTCCTGACGCCGCCGACCGCTACACTCCTCTACACCAGCCGCAACCCAGAGGAGACCCGCCATGCCCCTGCCCCGCCGTCGCCGCGTCCGCGTCCGTCCCGCCAACTTCAACCAATACCCCTACCAGGACCTCGCCGCCCTTTGGATGCTGCGGATCCTGCTCGATTTCGACGCCTGGCGCGAATTGGGAACCAACTTTCGCGGCTTCACCGTCGATGGCGACATCCTGCGCGCCCTGGGCCTGAGCAAACTGGAAAATCAGAACATCGAACCCGAGGATTTCCTCGATCAGCTCAAGCAACGCGAGGCCGAATTGAGCGCCGCGAGGCCCGACTTCGGCGGCGCCCTGGAGACCAACCTGCACCGCCTCGGCGACGCCCTCGGCCTGGCGCCGACCGAGCGTCGGGTGCTCGGCTTCGCCGTCGTCTGCCTCACCCACAAGGGCCTGGCCGAGACCACCGACCTGCTCGGCGAACTTACCAACGACGCGGTGAAAAAGATCCTCGGCACCCTGCTCGACCTGCCCCGCAACGAACTCCGCAAGACCCTCGCCCTCGACGGCCTGTTGGCCCGCTCCGGCGTGCTGCGCCTGGAGCGCAACCGCGCCGTGCCCCTGCAACACAAGCTCGAACCCATGGATGGTCTGGTGGACCTGCTGCTGGAGCCCCACTCCGACATCATGGAAATGCTGGGCGAATACTTCCACCCCGCCAAGGCCCCCGGCCTCGACGCCGACGACTTCGACTACCTCGGCCGCCGATACGCCGTGCTGCGCGACTACCTCGCCCAGGCCCGCAAGCGCGGCGCCGCCGGCGTCAACATCCTGCTCCACGGCCGCCCCGGCACCGGCAAGACCGAACTCGCGCGCATCCTCGCCCGCCAGCTCGACCTGCAACTCTACGAAATCGGCATGGCCGACGCCGAGGGCGACGCCATCCACGGCGAGCGCCGCTTCTCCGCCTACCAGCTCAGCCAACAGATCCTCGCCCGCCAGAGCGACGCCCTGATCCTGTTCGACGAAATCGAAGACGTGTTCCCCGATCCCCCGTTCCCCTTCGCCTTCTTCGGTCGCACCAGCCGCAACGACCGTCGCAAGGCCTGGACCAATCGCCTGCTGGAGGAAAACCCCGTGCCGGCGCTATGGATCAGCAACGACATCCGCCAAATCGATACCGCCTATATCCGCCGCTTCGACCTCGTACTGCCGCTCGAAACACCCCCGCGCCGCATCCGCGAACGCATCCTCAAGCGCAACCTCCAAAGCCTCGCGGTCTCCGACGACTGGATCCGCCAAATGGCCGAACACCCCCACATCGCCCCCGCCCTGGTGGAACGCGCCGCCCGCGTCGTGTCCGCGGTCCACGCCCAAGACACCGCCTCCGCCCCCCGCCAAACCCAAGAACAAGACCTCGAAGACCTCATCGGCAACACCCTCCAGGCTATGGGCCACCCCCAGCGCACCCTCGCCCGCCCCGGCCCCGTCAACCGCTACCGCCGCGACATCCTCAACACCGACCACGACCTCGACGCCCTGGTGCAAGGCCTCACCCGCCGCCCCGAGGCCCGCATCTGCCTTTACGGCCCCCCCGGCACCGGCAAGACCGCCTTCGGCCGCCACCTCGCCGAACAACTCGACAAACCCCTGCTGCTGCGCCGCGCCTCCGACCTCCTCGGCCCCTACGTCGGCATGACCGAACACCGCATCGCCGAAATGTTCCGCCAAGCCGCCAACGACGACGCCCTGCTGTTGCTCGACGAGGCCGATAGCTTCCTGCGCGAACGCAGCACCGCCCGCCAAAGCTGGGAAGTCACCCAGGTCAACGAACTCCTCACCCAAATGGAAGCCTTCGACGGCCTCTTCATCTGCTCCACCAACCTCATGCAGGCCCTCGACCAAGCCGCCCTGCGCCGCTTCGACCTCAAACTCCGCTTCAACGCCCTGCGCCCCCCGCAGGCCTGGACCCTATTTAAACAAATCCTCGCCGACCACGGCCGCAACCTGCGCAAACGCACCCCCTGGCAACACCGCCTGGCCCAACTCGACAACCTCACCCCCGGCGACTTCCACGCCGTCCTCCGCGCCCGCCGCCTCGCCCCCGACCCACTCACCCCCGAAGCCCTGCTTCAAGGCCTCGAACAAGAATGCACCATCAAGGCCGACCACCAGGGGCGGGGCATCGGGTTCACCGCGGCGATCCATTAACCCCCGGCTAATGCAGAAAAATCCCGCGCAATCGCAAAAAATGCGACCCAGTTCCCACAAAAACGGCCACCGGCTGCTATAATCCAGCCCAGGATCAGGGCTGGCGGCCAAAAACACAGGAGCACCCCGCATGGGGCATACCGAGTACAAAGTCATCCACATCGCCGAAGGCGGCCTCGGCACCATCTTCCTCGGCGCCTCCGGCATCCCCGTCAAACGCATGCAGGCCGCCCTCAACAAAGAAGCCGCCGACGGCTGGCAGGTCGTTTTTCAAATCGTCGAGCAAAAGCGATTTTGGCTGTTTTGGACGCGGGAGGCGGTGATTGTTACGTTGGGCAAACAATGATCCGATTTTGACATAAAAGATAGTCGCCATGAATCACACTAAATACAGGTGAAAACCCAAACAGGAGAAAAAAATGCATCAACTTGGCTTTCCTTTGCTCACCCTGCCTGAGATCTTTCGTGACAATTTTTTCTATGTCCCTGATTATCAGCGCGGTTATGCCTGGAGCGACTCCAACGTCGATGACCTTTTGCAGGATATTCTTCACTTAATGCGAGTACCGGATACGCAGATCAATCACTACACGGGCACCCTGGTATTAACCAAACCCAAAGAGGAGCAACGAATCCCCCGTTTTGGCTTGGTGGATGGCCAGCAGCGCATGACCACACTGGTGATCTTGATGCGCTGTATCGCGGAAGCTTCGGAAAAGCTCGACGCAGATCGACATCGCTATCTGCAAGAGACCTATGTGATTCGTGGGGAGCCAGGCAATGAGCAATCGGTTATGTTGCTCGGCAAGGAGATCCAGCCGTATTTCTCTCGGGTTATTATTGGCAATGATTCGAAGGAGCAAGTACCAATCGAGTACAACTCTCATCAGGCACTATTGGATGCAAAAGAGCGAATAACAAACTGGGTAGCAAAGCATTCCAAAGACAGCGAAACCTTTCTTAATACGCTGGTGAACTCAGTCGAAAGGAGACTCGGCTTCCTCGTCTACAGTCCGCAAGATATCGCGGAAGTGGGGATTATGTTCGAGGTAATCAACAACCGTGGCAAGGAGCTAAGCGAACTCGAGAAGGTTAAAAATTACCTGATCTATAGTTGCGCTAAACTCGGCGCGGAAACCTTGCGCGATCAGGTCAATGAGAGCTGGTCGCAGGTATTACGCTATCTGCGGGCAGCACGTCGCACCAGCTCCCAAGATGAGTCTGCATTTCTGCGCTACTGTTCAGTAGTGCATTTAGGGCTAAGCAAGAGCAGCAGTCAGGATGTTTACCTTTGGATGAAAAACAACTGGAATATAGAGACAGCACTTTCTTCGCGCGATGAAAAGCAAGAGATTGTTAAGCAAATTACCGATTTTGTAAGGTTCATGGAACCGGCATCAATGTGGTATGCAGCTTTGTTCGGACAACAGCACGAAGGCATTCCAAAAGAAATCATCGATGCCCTTGAAGATTTGCGCTCGCAAAACACCCATGCCTCTGTAATGCCGCTTATCTTGGCTGTTCTGATCAAGAAAAAAGGGGAAGGGGAGGAAACCAGGCGATTATTACAACTCGTTGCCATCCTCAATTTTAGGGTTTATGTCGCGCAGGGCATCACTTTACGCAGCGACAGCGGCCAAGGAGACCTTTATGAATTGGCAAAAGCATACTACCACGACGTGTGGACAACCCTGTTACCAGATTATGCCGGGGAGGTGAAGGTCGATACCCACGAAAAATGGTTGGAATGGGAGCTGTGTGATTTTGTCCAAAAATACAGTAATAATGAGGCCCTTGAGAACTCATTCTATTTACAGGAAGGTGGTTACGACGATTTCTACCATTGGGGCGGCCTGCGCTATTTCCTAATGTGTTACGAGGCGGATATACAACCCAAAAAGACGATCCCCATCGACCGCATCTTGCTTGGCCGATACGAGGGAAAGACCAACGACTATTATTCTATTGAGCATGTATGGGCCCAGAAAAACCGAAACGCCGAAGGTCAAAACAATAGATATCAGGATCAGTTGACCAAACGACGACTAGGGAATTTTGTCTTGTTAGAAATGGGCATAAACATCGCCTCACAAGACCTGGACATAGAAGAAAAACTGGTGGTTTATTCAAACCCGGATCAGCCGACTGATTTGCAGCAGGTGCGCTTGCTTGAAAAAGACGCGGAGATGGCTCTTCAAGAGGTTGAGAATATCCATGCCCGCTATACCAAGAATCGGTACTACGACCTATACAGCCAGATTTGTAATCGGCAGGAAGAGCGGTTTGTAGAGTTCGCTTTGCGGCGTTGGTCCATTGATGGTTTTATTTGCACCGACCACAATGCACAAGAAGAAGAGTGAGCTAACCTAGCGCTGTGGGTATTCCTTGGCGGCTCTGCCGCCCGAGACTACAAGAAACAGTTTTCTCGCTCGAATAATAGACGGCGGCTCTTAATCCGGGAGATGGTGCGTTACGGCGCGGAAAGGTCTGAGATGCCTTCAAAGGCTGTGCCGCGCGCCTAACGCACCCTACAATTGGTCTGGTTCCGATGCCAAGCCCTTCTCTCGCCAAGACGCAAAGCGCGCCAAGAAAAACCCTTTGCGGACTTGGCGCCTTGGCGAGAGTCTTTTGCCTGGTGTCGGGGTCTTCTGCGGCACCTGGGCCCTGGCGGCTCTGCCGGCCGAGTGACTCGACTGGTTCCCAAGCTCCGCTTGGGAACCCGGAGGGGCAGCTCGGCGGCCCGAACCCGCTTTCGGCAAGCAGAGCTTGCGGCACCGCATTCCCAAATGGAATTTGGGAACGAGGAAAGGAACGAGTAGAGACGGCGAGTCTGCGTAGGGTGCGTTAGCCCCGCCTCAATTAAAACAGGTACACTCGACGCGCCCTGGAATCGGACCATCACTCCGGCACTCGGAAACTTGGCGCGGGGCGTAACGCACCATGGCGGCGGCTCTTAACCCAGGGAATGGTGCGTTACGGCGCGCAAAGGCCTGAGATGCCTTCAAAGGCTGTACCGCGCGCCTAACGCACCCTACAATAACTGGTTGGGAACCCGGGAGGGGCGGCTCTGCCGCCCGAACTCGCTTTCGGCAAGCAGAGCTTGCGGCACTGCGTTCCCAAATGGAATTTGGGAACGAGGGGAGACGGCGAGAGAACTTCAAGGAACAGCAACAACGGAGACCCCATGGCAACCTTTCGGCTGGTGTCGGGGGTCTCCCGCGGCGCCTGTGCCTTGGCGGCTTTGCCGCCCGATTCGACAACGCCCGGCAGGGCCGCCAAAATGTGACGCTGGTACAAAGCCGGTTTCATTTTTATAGGCCAGTCTCATGAAGCTAACCACCGTTCGCATCGCGGGTTTCAAGTCCTTTCACCACCAGCTCCGATGGCTCGCTGCGCTTCATGGCGCTTGCCACCCTTCTATTACAACCACCGGAACTGCTGCCGCGGGTGGTGGTGCTGGGCGAGCCGGAGCTGGGCCTGCATCCCGGGGCGATCCTGGAGTTGGCCGGCATGATCAAGCGGGCTTCAAAGAGCACTCAAATCGTATTGGCCACACAGTCCACCCGGTTGGTGGACGGATTCTCACCGGAGCAGATAAGGATTGTAGGGCGCGCCACTGACATGGGGGCCAGCCTTGTACGGCAGTTGGATACGGAACAGCTCGGTGAATGGCTGGGGCGTTACAGTCTCTCGGAGCTGTGGGAGAAAAATGTGCTGGGGGGCCAGCCATGATCCGCATCCACATCACCGCCGAAGGGCAAACGG
>JAABTK010000032.1 GCA_011389885.1 Gammaproteobacteria bacterium
TGCGTGCGGGAGCTGTGGGTGCGGGGCGACCTGTACCGCCGCCGGGCGGACATCGTGGGGTTCGTCAATGGCCTGCCGCTGCTGTTCATGGAACTCAAGAACGTCAGCAAGGACATCCGGGCTGCCTACGAGCGGAACTTTAAAGATTACAAGGACACGGTCCCGCACCTGTTCCACCACAACGCGCTGGTGGTCCTGGCCAACGGTGTGGATGCCAAGCTCGGCTCGGTGACGAGCCGCTTCGGGCACTTCCACGAATGGAAACGCCTGGCTGAAGAACAGCCTGCCGCGGTGGATATGGAGACGCTGCTCAAGGGGGTCTGCGAGAAGACGAACTTCCTGGACATCGTGGAGAACTTCATCGCCTTCGATGACTCGGCCGGAGGGCCGAAGAAGATCCTGGCCCGCAACCACCAGTTCCTGGGCGTCAACCGGGCTATCGAGGCGGTGCGCGACCGGAAGAACCGAGACGGCAAGCTCGGCGTGTTCTGGCATACCCAGGGCGCGGGCAAGAGTTACTCGATGGTGATGTTTACGCGGAAGGTCCACCGCAGGCTGGGCGGGAACTTCACCTTCCTGGTGTTGACCGACCGGGACGACCTGGATACGCAAATATACAAGACCTTCGCCGGTTGCGGCGTGGTGGATCATGACCGTGACCCGTGCCGCGCGTCCAGTGGTGAGCATCTGTCCCAGTTGCTGGCCCAGCACAAGTCCCACATCTTCTCGTTGATCCAGAAATTCAATCAGGACGTGGATCCGGACGAGGGCTACACGCAGCGCGACGACGTGATCGTGATCACGGACGAGGCGCACCGCACCCAGTACGGGACGCTGGCGCTCAACATGCGTAATGCACTGCCGAACGCCAGTTACATGGGGTTTACGGGCACGCCGCTGTTCAAGGACGACGAAATCACCATGCGGGTGTTCGGCGGGTACATCTCGACCTATGACTTCCAGCGCGCCGTCGAGGACAAGGCCACGGTGCCGTTGTACTACGACGCACGCGGCGACAAGCTCGGCGTGGCGGTCGGCGATTTGAATGATCGCATCGCCGAGAAGCTGGAGGAGTTGGAGACCGACGACATCGATGTGGAACAGCGCCTGGAGCAGGAGCTGAAGCGCGACTACCACATTATCACGGCCGGCAAGCGGCTGGACCAGGTGGCCCGCGATTTCGTGCTGCACTATTCTTTGGGCTGGGAAACCGGCAAGGTCATGCTGGTCTGCATCGACAAGATCACCTGCGTGCGGATGCACAAGCTAATCGAATTCTATTGGGACCAGAAGGTGCGCGAGCTGGAAGCGGCATTGCCGTCAGCCACGGATGAGCAAGACGAGCAATATCGGCGACGGCAGATCGAGTGGATGCGCCAGACGCGCATGGCTGTTGTCGTGAGCGAGGAGCAAGGCGAGGTCGAGAAGTTCCGCAAGTGGGACCTGGATATCACGCCCCATCGCCGCCTCATCAAGGAAGGCATGGACCTGCCGGAGAGCCTGCGTCGGCTGCCGCAGTTCCGAAACATGCAAAGTCTGGCTCTGGAAGACGCCTTCAAGGAAGAGCAGCACCCGTTCCGGATCGCCATCGTCTGCGCCATGTGGTTGACCGGTTTCGATGTGCCGAGCCTTTCGACGTTATACTTGGACAAGCCGCTGAAGGCCCACACCCTGATGCAGGCCATTGCCCGGGCGAACCGCGTGAGCGAAGGCAAGAACAACGGGATGATCGTAGACTACTGCGGCATCCTGAAGAACCTGCGAAAGGCGCTGGCGACCTTTGCCGGGACCGGCGACGGTGGTCGCGGCGGCGAGGGCGGCGAAACCGAACCAGCCAAGCCGGACGAGGAACTGCTGGCCGACCTGGCCGAGGCTATTGCTCTCGTGCGCGGGTTCCTCGATGAACGCAGCGCGTCAGTGGACAACATCATCACGCAAACTGGATTTGCCCGCAATGCAGCAATTCTTGCCGCCAAGGAAGCCGCCAACGAGAACGATGAGACGCGGAAGCGCTTCGAGGTGATGGGCCGCGCCGTGTTCACGAAATTCAAGGCGTGCATCACCGTCGAGGGTGTCAATGCCCATCGTGCCGACTACGATGCCATTAATGTGGTCTATAAAAGCCTACAGCAGGATCGTGAGAAGGCGGATATTACCGACATCATCCGGCAACTGCATCAGGTAGTTGATGAGGCCATTAACACTCAACCGGGTCAGCTAGGAGAGGATTCTGAGGCCTACGACATCAGTAAGATCGATTTCGATAAACTTCGACAGGAGTTTGAGCGGACCCCAGCGAAGCGGACAACCGTGCAAAATCTAAAGTCAGCCATCGAACAGCGTCTCCAAAGACTGCTCAAGCAGAACCCGCTGCGCACGGATTTCCAGAAGCACTACGAAGATATTGTCGCGGAATACAACCGTGAGAAGGATCGAGTGACCATTGAGAAGACCTTCGAGGCACTGCTGCAGCTCATGGGTGAGATGAGCGATGAGGAGAGCCGTGCGGTTCGTGAAGGCCTCGACGAAGAGTCATTAGCGGTGTTTGACCTTCTAAAGAAGCCGGACCTGTCGCCTGGGGAGATCAAGCACATCAAGGACGTGGCCGTCGAACTGCTGGAGACGCTCAAGGCCGAAAAGCTGCGCGTGGACCATTGGACCGGCAAGGAGGCCACCCGCGATGCGGTTCGCCTGACCATTCGGGACTTCCTGTGGAGCGAGTCAACGGGTCTTCCTGTGGACCAATATACTGAGGATGACGTGCAGACACGCGCGGAAGAGGTCTACGGACATGTGTATCGTGTCTATCCGACGCTGCCGTCGCCGTACTATGAAACGCAAGCGGCATGAAACGGAAAAGGGCTAACAAGAGAGGTGAAGCGTACACAGGGTATGTCACAGGCCGGATGGCAACAAAGGGGCCAGGCAACAAAGAAACCATGGGTGTCCCCGCTTTTCGTTTCGCTTTGGGTGTCCTCGCTTTCTCGCTCGCTTTCTCGCTCTGGTCGTAGAGGCCGTGGTCATCCATCCGGCCAATACCCTGAAATAAGTATGTTAGATAGGTCGCGTTGGCGCGTAGAATCCACCGCTTACGGCGGCGCGTTCGTCCTGAGCGGCCTAAGGTGGTCGGAACGATGATCAAGGCCGTCGTAGAAAACATGGGTGTCCCCGCTTTTTTCCAGACCTCGGGGCAGGCGGATGCACTGGCGCTTATCCCCTTATACGGTTTCAGGTTCCGGGGCGTCGGTGCGCCGACATGATCGCTAGCCTGCACGCCCCAGTGTGACTCCCAGTGTGACCGAGGGGCCCGCATTTCATCCGGGCCTGGGGACGCTTACCCCGGACCGGGGTAGGCATAGGTTCGCGCCTCGCCCGCGGCGGGGCTGTGATGAATGGTGAAACCGTGGTCCTCCAGATCGGCCTTCAAGGTGACGGTGTCGCCCGCGCGGGACCAGGTCATCTCCAGCGCGTTCGCCGGGGTGTCGCCGACCTGCAAGACGCCGTCGAAGGCCGGTGCGCTGTTGCGCAGGCGCATCATCTCCAGTTGATCGAGCACCACGGCGCGCCGCAGGCCCGCCTCGACCATGTCATCGCTCAGGGTGGTGCGATTGATCTCCTTGTGGCCGGCGGCGCCGCCCCGGTCCGCCGCGGCATAGTCGTTCTTCCCGGCGAAGAGGTCCAGGTACCAGACCTGGGGGATGCCGGGCATGAAGAGCTGGATCGCCCGCGCCAGGCGCAGCTTCTGTTCGTCCTCGCCCAGGGCGCTGAAGTAGGTGGCGTTGACCTGGTAATAGGCGATCTTCTTGCCGTCCGGACCGAACAGGTTCTTCACCCGACCGCCGCGTTCGAGCACGCGCTCTACGATGGCCTCGATCTCGGCCTTCTCCAGCAGTCCGGCCTGGTAGCCTTCCTCGGTCTCGAAACCGTCCAGGTCGAGCACCGGGATGCCGTCGTGGCAGCCCAGCATGTTCACGGTGTGGATGCCCTGGCTCTGGATCTCGTCGATCCAGCGCAGCAGATAGGTGTTGCGCCCTTGGTCCAACGCATCCAGCAGCAGGCCAGGCAGGAAGAAGTCGTAAATCCGGTATCCGGCCTCTGCAACGGCGTTGTGCAGGTGCTTGCCGTACTGGGCGTGGATCTCGGGCAGCAGGGTCAGGTCGTTCGCCTCGGCCATGCCCTTGAGGCGGTCGAGGTATTCCCAGGTGCCGGGGGTGTTAAAGAAGTTGCTCAGCCCCGGCTGTTTGTGCAGATAGGCGAAGGCATCCAGGCGGATCAGCTTGCCGCCGAAATCGGCCAGCCGCTTCAGGGTCTCCGCGTAGAACGCCCACACCGCCTCCGATTCCGCGTTGAGGTCCATTTGGCCCAGGTAGCGGCGCTTGGATTCGACGATGTCGATAATCTGCGGCAGGTAGTCCTGAAAAGGCCCCAAATCGACATCCCGGAAGTCCTCGCCGGCGTCGATCCGTGCGTTGACCTTGTGGATAATCCTTTGCCGCTCCTCCTCGGGGATGATACGGAGGTGCCGCACATCGAGAGGCTCCAGGCCGCGATAGTTGATCTGTTGATAGAAGGTGTTCCAGTAGGGGCGTTCGGAGCCGTCGGGAAAGCGCACGAACAGAATGGGGAGCCCCGGCTTGCGCATGAACAGCCGATCCAGGTGGGCCTGGTTGGGGACGATAGACCCCTCGTCGCTCATCTCGCCCTCGCCTTCCCAAAACTTGTTCCAGTCGATGAAGAAGTCGCGATAGCGCGATTGATCGCCCTTTTGCAGCATGTCGAGAAACTGCGGAGAACGCACCGAGAGGTGATTCAGCACCAAATCGAACTTGAGCACGATCCCCAGCCGCTTCAGGGCCTGTAGATCCGCCTCCGAGACCAGCTCCTCATTGAGTTCGTAGCGGTTGATGGAAAAGCCCCGGTCCAGGTCGCTCTGGAAGAAGGTGGGCAGGATATAGAACAGCGAGAAGACGCCCTGAAACTCGGGGCGCTGCAACAGCGAGACGGTATCACTCAGCCTGCTGCCAATGCTGTCCGGGTAGGCATTGAACAGGACACCATTCGGCAATGATCGATCTGACATCGGGTTACACCTTTGGCGGCTTCAGGTGCCGCAAAACGTCTGCAGGATCCGTTCTCCCTCACCGGGCGGCTCGGCGTAGGCGGCGAATCGGGGCTGTTGCGTGTAGGGTCTTTGCAAGACCAGGAGCAGCTCCTGAAATACCGACATATCGCCTTGTATGGCGGCGTCGATGGCCCGCTCCACCTGATGATTGCGCGGGATGAACAGCGGATTGACGGCGTTCATGCCCTCGCGCACTTGTTCCTTCGTCGGTGATTGCCTGGCCAGGCGCTGCTTCCATCGGGTCTCGAACTCGCCGAACCCGGCGCCGTCCTCGCTCCACAGGCGATCCGCCAGCCGGCGGAAGCTCAGGGTATAGTCGAGGCGGTTTTCCTCCAAATGCCCCAGCCAGTCCATCACCAGTTGGTCATCCCCCGCCTCGACGGACTCGAGCCCCAGTTTCGGGGCCATGAACGCCAGGTAGAACGACCTGAACTGCGGCTCGAAATCCGCCAGCACGGATTCGAAAGCGGGCTTGTCGTCCGCGATGCGCAGCAGGGCCTCGGCCAGGCGGGCCAGATTCCACTGGGCGATCCCCGCCTGGGCCCCATAGGCATAGCGGCCGTCCCGGTCGATGGAACTGAACACCTTGTCGAACTCGAACTCATCCAGGAAGGCGCAGGGGCCGTAGTCGATGGTCTCGCCGGAAATGGCCATATTGTCGGTGTTCATCACGCCGTGGATAAAGCCCAGCGCCATCCACTGGGCCACCAGCCTCGCCTGCCGCTGCGCCACCGCGCGGAAGAACGCCAAGGCGGGAGACTCGGCCCCGGCGGCCTCGGGGACATGCCGCTCGATGGCATAATCCAGCAACGCCCGCAGGGCCTCGCGGTCCCGCCGCACGGCGAAATACTCGAAGGTGCCCACCCGAATATGACTGGCCGCCACCCGGGTCAGGATGCCGCCCGGCAACGCGGTCTCCCGCCGCACCCGCTCCCCGGTGCTGACCGCCGCCAGGGCGCGGGTGGTGGGCGCCCCGAAGCGATGCATCGCCTCGCTGACCACATACTCCCGAATCACCGGCCCCAGCGCCGCACGGCCGTCGCCATTGCGGGAGAACGGCGTCCGCCCCGAACCCTTGAGCTGGATGTCGTAGGGTCTGCCGTCCTCACGGTTCGTCAGCTCCCCCAGCAGCAAGGCCCGTCCATCCCCCAGCTGCGGCACGAAATTCCCGAACTGATGCCCCGCATAGGCCAGCGCGATGGGCTCGGACCCCGGCAGAAGCTGATTGCCGCCGAACCACCGAGCGACCAGCTCCGGGTCCTCTTCCAGCCCGCCCAATCCGAGCTGTTCCGCCAGCGGGCGATTCCAAACCAGCAGCAGCGGATCCGGCGAACCCGCCGGGTCCTGCCGGGCGTAAAACCGATCCGGCAGTCTGGTGTAGGAGTTGGTGATGTTCATCGAAAGTCACTACCAATGAGAAGGCCGCTTGCCCGGTTCTGAGAGGGGGCAAGTATCAACGGGCGTCAGGCTGAGATAGGGCGGCGCCGGCGGAAAACCAAGCGGCAAACGGAGGAAACAAACATCCCCCTATCGCGCTGGAAGCGCCTGTCCCACTCGAAACCCCCGCTCCTGCTAGCGTGCCGAGACGCGCCGTAGGGCTTATTCGACGTAAAAATCCGCCAGTCCCATCTCCCGCAACGGCTGGTAATCTTCCAGTGTCGCCGCGCCAATCCGCTTCATCGGCACCGCTTGCAGCAGTCTCTGGCCCGCCGGGGTCTCGCCCAGTTTCAGCAGCGCATTCAGCACCTTGCCCCGGTCCGCTTGCGGTACGCGGGGGTGGACGGCGATGGGATGGGGGGCGACCTTGGCGGTTTGGTAGAGCACGCGCAGCTTGTCTCTGAGTTCCGGCTTTTGTTGTTCCAGGGTCTTTTGCACGCCGCCTCCCGCATCCGTCAATCCCATGGCCACGTTCAGGTAGACCGAGCTGTGGCTGCGCACATAGCGGGGTTCGATCTCGATCTTGAACTGGCGCGCGAACTCGGCGCGGGGGATCAGCGCCGCGCCCAGGGCGTTGGGGGCGGGGAAGGCGACGCGTTTGCCCGCCAGATCCGCCACGGATTGCAGCGGCGAGTCCTTTTTCACCACGATAATGCCGTAGAGCTGGCGTCCCACATCCCGCGCCAACGGCAGGTATCCCTCGACGTCGTGGGCCACCAGCATGTGGTAGGGATTCATGTAGGCGAAATCGAAGCGCCCCGTGCTGAAGCCGTCCTCGAAGGCGGGGATGTCGGGAGAGCCTGCCAGTTCGAGGCGAACCCCGCTCTCCGCCTCGACCGCCTCCAGGATCGGCGTCCACGCGTCGTGCAGTCGCCGCTGATCGAACTGCGGCACCACGCCCAGGGAATAGGCGGGTTGCGCGGACAGACCCGAGCCGCTCAACAGCAGCCACAAGACGAGGATCAGGCCGGTGCGGGCGGCGATGTTTGTCTTGAGGCCGGTTGGCTTTGCCATGCGTACTCCATCACAACTTGTTAGACTGCAACAAGTGTAAAGCTTATCACTTACACGACCGCGCTTCTAATCGGGATCCCGCCATGAGTCTCCGCGTCAAGGTTCTATTGCCCTACGTCGCCTTCGTGATCGTCGCGGTGGCCTTGTTCCAACTGGTTTGGGAGCCCTCCCACACCCGCAGCGTCCTCCAGGAGCGTCTGGCGCTGCAGGAGGACCGCCTTCGCATCGTCGCCAGCGGCCTGCTGCCGGATGTGTTGGCGCAAGACCTGGCGAAGATCCATGAGAGCCTCGCCGGGGTCGCCGCCGACCATCCGCGCTGGGAGGCGGTGGTGTTGACGGACGCCGAGGGCCGACAACTGTTTCCGCTGGAAGAAACGCCCCGGGACGAGGCGCTGCTCTGGGTGGAACACATCGAGCGTCAAGGGGAGCGCCCCCGTTTCTCGCTTCGGCTTGGCCTCGATGGCGACGCCCTGCGCGCGGAGATCCTCTCCAACCTGCGCCGGCTGGAACTGGCGATCCTGGCATTGCTGGGGGGCATGGCCCTGCTGGCGCTGATCGGCCATGAGGTCTGGGTGCGGCGCCCCCTGGAGCGGCTCTCCGGGGTGGCGGCGCGGATCGCCGACGGCGACTATGACGCCGCCCTGCCGGCGGATGCCCGGGATGAGCTGGGGGCCTTCATCCGCGCCTTCGATCGCATGCGCCACAGCCTGCGGGAGCGGGAGACCAAGCTGCACGAGACCAGCCAGCGGCTGGACTCCATCCTCAACGGCCTCAAGGACGGCATCGCGACCATCGATGACCAGGGCCGGATCCTTGCCGCCAACCGCGCCATTTCCGATCTCTTCGGCTATCCGGCGGAGGAGCTGGAGGGCAAGAACATCCGCATCCTGATGCCGGAGCCCTACCACTCCGAACATGACGACTATCTCGCCGCCTACCGCCGCACCGGCGAGGCCAAGGTCATCGGCATCGGGCGGGAGGTGCACGGCCGCCGCCGCGACGGCTCGGTGTTTCCGCTGGAGCTGACGGTGACCGAGTTCACCTTGGGATCCAAACACTATTTCACCGGCCTGTTACGCGACATCACCGACCGGCTGGAGGCGGGGCGCAAACTGCACGAACTGCTCGGCATGCAGACCGCGATCCTCGACGGGACCAGCGCGGCGATCTTCGCCACCGACCACAACGGCATCATAAAGTCCGCCAATGCCGCCGCCGAGCGCATCACCGGCCATTCGGCGCCGACCCTGATCGGCGACAAGAGCCTGACCGAATTCTTCGACCCGGAGGAGGTGGCCAGGCGTGCAGCGGCACTGGGCGGCGAGCTGGAGCGCATGGTAAGGGCCGGGTTCGAGGTCTTCTCCGCGCGTGCCGCGACAGGGGGGACGGATGAACACGAATGGACCTTCATTCCCTACGGGGCCGCGCCCTTTGCTGCGGCCATGACGGTGACCGCCTTGCGCGACGGTGACGAGGTGCAGGGCTTCGTGGCGATGGTCACCGACATCTCCGAGCGGCGCAAGATGGACCGCATGAAGAGTGAATTCATCTCCATGGTCAGCCACGAGCTGCGCACGCCGCTGACCTCCATACGCGGCTCGCTGGGGCTGATCGCCGGCGGCGCGGCCGGGGAGTTGCCGCCCAAAGCGGGGCAACTGGTGGGCATCGCCGCCAAGAACAGCGAGCGCCTGGTGCGGTTGATCAACGACATCCTCGACGTGGAGAAGATCGAGGCGGGCAAGATGGATTTCGAACTCGAGCCGCTGGAGCTGGATGGGTTGGTCGATGCCGCCGTCGCCGCCAATCAGGGCTATGCCGAGCAATACAAGGTGCGGCTGCGGGTCGATAATCAGGCCCCGGGCATGCGCCTGGAGGGGGACAAGGACCGCCTGCTGCAAGTGTTCGCCAACCTGCTCTCCAACGCCTGCAAGTTCTCGCCGCAAGGGGAGGAGGTGACGATTCGGCTGGAGCGGGAGGGGGATTGGGCGCAGGTGTCGGTGGAGGACCGCGGCGAAGGCGTTCCCGAGGCCTTTCGCGACCGCATCTTTCAGAAGTTCGCCCAGGCCGACTCCTCCGACACCCGGCAAAAGGGCGGCACGGGGCTTGGCCTGAGCATCAGTCGCGCGATCATTCAGCAGTTGGGCGGACGCATCGACTTCACCTCCGCGCCGGGGGCGGGGACGAGGTTCCATTTCCGCTTGCCCCTGATCCAAACCGCCGCCCCGTCGCCGGCGTTGGCGAATGTGGTCGCCGAAGGGGCGTCGATCCTGATTTGCGAGGACGACGCCGACGTGGCCAGCCTGTTGAGGATGTATCTCAGCGAGGCCGGCTATCAGGCGGATGTCGCCCTCACCGTGCGCGAGGCGCGGGCCCGGCTCGCCGAGCGGGAATACGGGGCCATGACCCTCGATCTGATGCTGCCCGACGAGGACGGCTTGAGCTTCCTGCGCCAATTGCGGGAGGATCCGCGCATGGCGCAAATGCCGGTGATCGTGGTCTCGGCGAAGGCGGAGCAGGGCCGCGGCGCGGTGGCGGGCGAGGCGCTGCATGTGCTGGACTGGCTGCAAAAGCCCATCGATAATGAGCGCCTGACCGGGCTGCTGGATCAGCTCTTCACCCATGCCGGCGGCGACCCCGAAAACCTGCCGCGCATCCTGCATGTGGAGGATAACGCGGACATTCGCGAGGTGGTCTCCGCGGTGTTGGAGGGCAAGGCCATCCTCGATTGCGCCGGCGACCTGGCCCAGGCGCGGCACAGGCTGGCGGCGGCCCCGGTGGATCTGGTATTGCTCGACGCGGGGCTGCCCGACGGCTCGGGGCTGGATCTGTTGCCGGAGCTGAATAAGCTCCGTCCGCCGGTGTCGGTGGTGATCTTCTCCGCCCAGCAGGTGCCGCGTGAGGTGGCGAAGCAGGTTTCCGGGGCAATGATCAAATCGAGCACCACCAACGAGGTCCTGCGCGACGAGGTGCTCAACGCCCTCGGACGTCGCCTCGCCCGGGGCTACGCGGGTCGGGCGAGCGAAACGACGACAATTGCCGACCATTAAGGAGTAGACCATGAAACCCCTGGAAAAGATCCTGTATGTGGATGACGAAGAGGACATCCGCAGCGTGGTGGAGATGTCGCTGGATCTCGGCGGTTACACGGTGAGTGTTTGCGCCTCCGGGGTCGAGGCGCTGGAGCGGATCCCGGCCCTCCTCCCCGACCTGATCCTGCTGGATGTGATGATGCCGGGCATGGACGGCCCCGAGACCCTGCGCCGGCTGCGGCAACTGCCCGAGGGCGCCGAGGTCCCGGTAGTCTTCATGACCGCCAAGGCCCAGCGCGGCGAGTTGGACGAGCTGCGCGCCCTGGGCGCCGCGGACGTGCTGACCAAGCCCTTCGACCCCATGACCCTGGCGGCGGACGTACAGGCGGCCTGGGAGCGGCTATGAGCGATGCCGACAAGAATCCCAAGACGAGCTTCGCGGACAAGATGCGGGTGCTGCGGGAGCAGTACCTGGAGCGGCTCAAGAGCCGCCGTTTCCTGATCCTGGATCTGTGGCAAGGCCTGCATCAGGAGCCGCGCGAAGACCGCCTGCAGGAGCTGTTTCGCGAGGTGCATACCATCGCCGGCTCCAGCGGCACCTTCGGTTATCACTCCCTGTCGCTGTTCGCCAAGGAGCTGGAGGCGGCGCTCAAGGAGATCCAGGCCAGCCCCGAGGGGGAGTGGCCCATCGGTTTTCAGGGGCTCAGCGCCCGTTTCATGACCTTCGCCGAGGTGCTGCAAGCCGCCATCGACTACCCCGAAGGCGGCGCGTCGGCCTACCATGGCCCGGCCGCCGGGCCCAGCCCTCGTCGCGACGAGGGCGAGGCGACCAAGGAAGGGCATATACTGCTGGTCGAGGACGACCAGGACCTGGCCGAGAGCATGGCCGCGCAACTGGGGGCCTTCGGCTATCGGGTGGAGTTGGCCCACAGCGCCGAGGAGATCCCCCGCGCCTTTGCGCGCGAGCCGCTGCCGGAGGCGCTGGTGATCGACATCATCCTGCCCGAGGGCGACACCGCCGGGCCCGACGCCATCGCCGAGATGCATAAGAAGCTCGCCCGCTGCGCCGTGCCCGTGATCTACATCTCGGCCCGCGACGATACCGAGGCGCGGCTGGCGGCGGTGCGCGGCTGCGGCAGCGCCTACCTGACCAAGCCGGTGGACATCGGTTCGCTGGTGGAGTGGCTCGACCGTCTCACCCAGCGGGTGCAGGACGAACCCTATCGGGTGCTGATCGTGGACGACGACCTGCCGCTGGCGGGGCATCACGCCCTGCTGCTGGAGAACGCCGGCATTCGCGCCCCTATCATCGCCGACCCCATGGATCTGGTGGATGAACTCAGAGAGTTCAACCCAGACCTGGTGTTAATGGACATGTACATGCCCGGCTACATGGGCAGCGAGCTGGCCCGGTTGATCCGCCAGACCGAAAACTTCATGAGCATCCCCATCATCTATGTCTCCACCGAGCGGGCCGAGAGTGTCCAGCTCCATGCCCTGCTGCAAGGGGGGGACGACTTTCTCACCAAGCCGGTGCAGATGGAGACCTTGATTCGAGTGGTGGAGTATCGCGCCGAACGCTTCCGCCAGATGCGCGCCCTGATGGTGCGCGACAGCCTCACCCGCCTGCTCAACCACCGTAACCTCAAGGAGAGTGCCGAATACGAGACCAAGCGGGCGCGACGCGAACAGCGCCCCCTGTCGCTGCTGATGATCGATGTGGACCATTTCAAGCGGGTCAACGACGACTATGGGCACGGCGCCGGCGATCAGGTGCTCAAGACCATCGCCCGCTACCTCAAGCAGCGCCTGCGCACCACGGATATCGTCGGGCGCTACGGCGGCGAGGAGTTCGCCGCCCTGCTCCCGGACACGCCCCATGCCGGTGCGCTGGGCCTCGCCGATGAGTTGCGCGAGGGCTTTTCGCGTATCGAGCACCGCCGCGCAGAGCAGGCGTTCAACCTCACCTTCAGCGTCGGCGTAGCCACCACCGCCGGGCAAGCGGAGACCGCCGATGCGCTCTTCGAGCGCGCCGACCAGGCCCTGTACGCCGCCAAGGCCGCCGGTCGCAACCGGGTGATGGGCGACAGCGATGTCAGCGTATGAGGCATGAGCCTGCGCCGGAAGCTGCTGCTCCACTTGCGGCTGTTCGACCCGATAACCGCGAATGAACCCAGTGGAGCGACCCATGAAATGCAAACCCCTGTTTTGGACACTCTGCCTATTCTATTGCACGGGCGCCATGGCCACGGAATCTCCCTCCGCTTCCGCCTCTCCCGAAATGATGCTGGAGCAGAGCCTAGGCGGAGACTATGCACCGGTCTCCCGAGAAGCAGCGGACCGCGCGGAGCGGCTGTTTCGCCGCCTGCTGGAAAATCGAGAGACAACGGAGGATGATCTCGGGGCATGGATGGATCTGGGGTTCTCTTTGCAGCAACTGAAGGCGGGAGGGGAAACGCTCCTCGCCCTGAGCGAGACACCCCAGGCGAAGGAAGGGCGAGGGTTCTTTCTTTTTCGTGAAAAGGCCAGCCACGGACGGCATATCCTGCAAGCCCCCCATCGCCGCTACGACCGGGGCACCGGCGATCTCGTACTGCAACTGTTTGACGAAGGGGCGTTTCGCGCCGCCGTCTGGAACACCATTCATCGACGCGAGGGGGATCTGGCCCGCCTGGAGCGGAGTTATTTTACCGCCTTGGCCCGGGCGACGGGGTCCGGGGGGCGGGACTGGACCATCCAGATCCACGGTTTCGCCAAGCAGAAACGCAAGACACCAGCGGGAAGGGCGAGCGACATCATTCTGAGTTCCGGACAGGACTTCGTCGCGCCGGCGCTGCGCCGTCTTGCCGGCTGCCTGGGGGCGCCGCTCGGGCTGCGCGTCGCCCTCTATCCGGAAGAGGTGGAGGAGCTCG
This sequence comes from Gammaproteobacteria bacterium, assembly GCA_011389885.1. Lineage (GTDB taxonomy): Bacteria > Pseudomonadota > Gammaproteobacteria > Chromatiales > Chromatiaceae > JABBTK01. The sequence continues at coordinate 13,515 of JAABTK010000032.1, forward strand.
GCGGCACACGCAACCCGGTGGGGCGCACCTTGCGCTGGATGGGGGCGGACCGATTTCTGCATCTGGAACTGAGCGCCGAGGCGCGGGAGGCGCTGAGCGGCGACTCGGAGGGACGCGCCGCGCTGGTCCGCTGCCTGGGTGAGCTGGAGTGAAATGGCTTATCGCCCTGGCCGCACTCCTGCCGTTGGCCGCATCGGCCATGCCCGACGACTGGCAACCCCGGTTCGCCCAACCCGAGGGGTTGCGTTGGGATAACCTGGAGGGGGGCGAAGAGTGGCTCGCCGGGCCGCGACCGCAAAGACGGGACGGCCTGCATTGGCTCGATCTGGCCGAGGATGACGGCGTAACGATTTGGATGGCGGGCGATTCGGCGCTGCGGATCAAGGGCGAGGCGGGCGCTCCGCTGGCGACCGGGGACCTTTCCATCTGGGCCTCCAACGGCAGCGGGCTCTTTCGCGAGGTCCCCCTGCGCAGCTTGGCGCCGGATGGGCTGTTGCTGCCGCCGGTTTCCGAGGAGGCCGGCATCCTGCGCCTGCGCCGCAACCGCCCCGCGGACGAGGATGCCCGGATCGCCCTTTTCGTCTCCCGGCCGGTCCAACCCCCAGGCCCGCTGGCCTATCGCGAGCGGATCGAACCCCCGCTGGAAGAGACGGAACTCGTTTCCGGACGCATGCGGGAGTCCATGCGGTTTTATCACCTGCCGGCGGGAAGGGCGACAGAGGTGGAGGTGAGCGGGCCGCAACGGCTGCGCATCGACGCCCGTATGATCTACCCCGAGGGGGACGCGGCGGCCTCGGCGATCTTTCGCCTGTTGCCCAAACTGGATGACGCGCCCCTTCCACCCCTGGCGTTCGTCACGGGTCCCGAGATTCGCTACCCGCTAAAGCGCAACGGCGAGCGGGTCGCGGCGGGGCGGCTGGAGTCGGGCTATCTTCAGATACCTCCTGGCGACCACCGCCTGTCCCTCTCCGCCGATCGGGACCTCTACCTGCAACTGCTCGGCCAAACCCCGAACGACTACCTGCTGTCGCGACTCAATGCGCCGGAAGAGTGGCACGAGGCCTTCGAGGAGGTCCCAGAGGACGGGCAGGGGCCGTCCGCGCTGGCGCGAGAGGCCGGCGTCCAGGCCCGGGATACCCGCCGGCAACCGGCGGGGTTGATTGCGGTCGAGGCGCTCAAGCGCAACGAGAAACGCCTTCCTCAGCTGCGCGATGAGCGCGAGGCATTGGTCGGACGTCACCTGTTCTGGCGTCATCTGCCGCCGCAAACCCCGGGCGGCGCATTGGCCTATCGCTACTTTCCCACGCCCCGCCTGCTGCGTCCCGGCGAGGCGCGAGTCACGGACCTCGACCCGCGCCATGACCGGGACTACCTAAAGGGGTTGCCGCGTGGGCGTTTCCACCCCTTTGAGCACGGCAAAGGGCTGGACTATCGCCTGCCCCGCCGATTCGGCCCGAGCATGTTGCGCCTGGCCGTCGATCTCTCCGGGCTCCAGCGACCGGTCGAGTGGGTGCTGGAGTTGGAAGGCCTGCCAGCACAACGGCTGTTGCTCGACCCCCAGGCAAGGGTGGAAGCGCAGCGGTTGCAATTGGATCCGCGGCAACTGGCCCTGACCCGATCGACCCCTTCCGCCCCGGCGCGGATAGATCAGGCGATAGATCAGTCGATAGAGGGCCCGATCAATACCCAGGCGGATGCCCGCTTTCCCGGTCCCCCCGCGCCGCTGATCCCCGTTGCCTGGCTGGAGATCCCCCTCCCCGAGGAACCCGACCGGTTGCGCCTGCACTCCCTCTACCCCGGCTCGCCGCCCCTCTCCATCGCCGTGCACTATCTTGCGGCCGACCCATTCGCCCTCGACGAGGAGCAACTGGCGGCACTTTTCGAGCACGGCAATCGAGAGGATGCCTGGCGCCATTTTCGGGATCTGCTGGCGAGCGAGGCCCGTGACACCCGACCGGAAGGCCTGGACGAAGCGTTGGAACTGCTGGTCGACAGCTGGTTGCCGAAGCTGCGAAAGATCGATAACCGCGCCCGGCGTTTTGCCGCTGGCGTCGGCGGGGAGATCCTTCCCTTCGACCCGCCATGCTCCGCGCGCGCGCGCCGATCCCTCGAAAACCGGGCTGAACACTCAGCGAGCCACGGTGACGGCGTGAGCGAAGCGGAGGCTTTGGCCAGACTAGCGCGCTGTAGTCGAGACCAGCGGCGCGAGCCATACCTGTTGCGCCTGGCGGATCGTCTGTTCGACCTCTCAGAGGCCTATCTGGCCGAGCGGATGCTGCGGGCGGCGGTCATCCGGGGCGATGCCAGCCTTTCCCGGGCCGCCGCCGAGCGCCTTGGCCGCCACTACCGGGAAGAGGAGGATTGGGGCCTGTTGGAGGCGCTGCTCGCCTATCGACTGAAGACGCGGCCGGGGGCCGAGTCCCTCGCGAACCTGATCGAGTTCCTGGCGGTCACGGGGGATTATCGCGATGCGCTGGAGCTTGCCTTGCTATTGCCCGACGCAACGCTGCCTAGGGAGGCGCTTTTGGGCGCGGCCTTGAATCAGGAGTGGTGGCGGCTGTTCGACCGCCTCTCGCTTGCCCTGCCAGAGCCCCGGCGGGCGCTGTGGCTGGGGCGCAAGGCGGAGCGTTTGGGGCGTATCGAGCAGGCACTGGCCCACTATCGAAGCCAAGACGCCACCGAGCATCATCAGGCCCAAGCCCGCTTGATGGGGGCGCTGGATATCCGTCGCCGCCTCGCCGCCGAACGGCCCCAGGATCGGGTCGAGGCCGTGAAGGATTGGGCGCAGTGGGTCGACGGCGCGCCTCAGGCGGAGCACGACATCGACCATGAGATCCTCTCCAGCGCCGGATTCCGCGCCCTCTTCAACCCGGAATTCGCCAGCCATCTGACACGCCCCCTGGCCGAGCCGGACGCGCCGCTGGTGTTCGAGGTCATGGGCCCGACCCGCCTGCATATCGGGGTGCGCCCGCTGCATGCCCCGGATCGGGTCGATGGGATCGATGATTGGCTGCTGGTCGAGGGCGCGGCGGGGGGCGACCTGGTGCGCCGGCCGATCGGGGGCAATCTGCCATCACCGGCACTGGAGATGCCTGGCGATGAGCGCGGGATCGGGATCGAAGAGTCGTTTGAGCTATCCGTGGAGGCCGGGATTCACCGGATCAGCCTGCGCCTGATGCAGCATCCCGCCCTCGTGACCCTCACCCGCGAGCGTCCGGCGTTGCCCTCCGGCGTGTTGCCGCGGCTGACCCCGGAGACGGCCCGATCACTGATACTCCCTGGCGAGGCGACCCATGGCCATGCGGAGATCGAACGAACGGGAGAGGATTGGCTCGATTACCTTGTCCGCCCCTTGCAACGTATCCTCGGGATGGAGATGGCCGCGCCAGACAGCGAGTGTCGAGCGCGGGAAAGCGGTCAGGATTTTGCCGAGGCCCGCGTGCCGTCTCCCGCCGCACGGGAAGATGGGACCCGCTGCGCCAACCGTGGGATGGTCCCCGATTGGCCCTACTCACCGCGGATCACCGCCAACGCGGAGATCACCCGCAGCCTCTCCGCGCCCTGCCTCCTCGCGGGTTGCCTGGCGGAAGGGCGAGAGGCACGCCGTCGGCCCGAGCAGCAAATGATTGACCTGTTGTGGCGAATCGAACAGGGCGAGACGCTGGATCAGGCGATGTTGGCGGCGGCGGATGCGCTGGTCAATCAGCACCCCGAGCTGCATCCGCTGTGGACGCGGGCGGTGCGGGGCGCCGAGTGGCGTGAGCTGGACGCGTTCGAGGGCGGCGGGGGGATCCACCGCGTCGAACTCACGGAGTGGCGCCCGGTCTCGCCGGGATTGCGTCTGCGCAAGGCGCTGATGCCCGTATCGGCCGACGCCACGCGGACGTTGATCAGCGGTCAAACCCTGGGACTGAACTATTTCGCGGCCCAGGATATGATCCTGAGCATCGCGCTGCGGAGTCGCTCACTCCCCTTTCTCGCGTCCTCACCCTTTCCCATTCGCTATCGCGTGGATGGGGAGAGCTGGCAAACCCGCACCCTGATGCAAGGCCAGCGGACGGATCTGGTCCTGGATTTGCCGGCGGGGGGGCGCCACCTGCAATTCTCCACCGAACAAGTCCCGGTCAATCACGTCGTCGAACTGCGGCTCCCGGGGTCGGAAGAAGAATCCGTGGCCAGCCGAACCTATCAGGTGGCGAGCGTCGACGCCCCCCTGGTGCTGCCCCTGGAAGGCCCCGCCTCCTTGCGCATCGAACGGCGGACCCGGGAACGGACCACCACCGAGACGCGCACCCTCGGTCCCGGCGTCCACCGCCTGCATCTGGCCCCCGCCCGGGGCGACGCCCTCTACCGGGTATTTCGCCATGTTCCCGGCGAACGCACCCCGCCCCCGCCCCCCCTTTCTTACACTGCCCTGGGATCGCGACTGGCCGAACCCCCGCCCTTGTCGTCGCGCCCCCTGGCCGCCGCCTATGGGGTAGACGACGGACTGGCGCTCGGCGGCCAGGAGGATGGAACCTGGGGAGCCGACCTGCGCTTGCGCCAGGGTTCGTTCGGGGACGACGACGAAGAGGGTGCGAGCGACGATGAGTATCTCGAACTGGGGGTGAGCTATCGTGAACACCCACTGAACAGTCGCAGCTGGTTGAAGGGGAGGCTATTCGCCCGGCTGAGGGACGGCGGCGATACCCTCGGCGCGCGGTTTGACTATCGCCGTGATCTCGATCAAGCGCCCTTCTCGTTCAACGCCGAGACCTACGCCCTGGCCCAGACGCTGGCGGACGAGACTGCCTGGATTCTGGGCGGGGCCGCCGCCCTGAGCGCCCGCCGCCCCCTCGGCCCCAAGGGCTTTCACCTTCCCGCCATCTCCCTTTTCGCCCGGTATCTGGGCGCGGACTCCCCGGGCAATGGCCTTGAAGCGGTGGATATCGATGTCTACAGCGACTACAAGAAGGGCCACTGGATGGGTTACAAGCTCTCCGATACCCTGGTCTACCGCCCCTGGCGCGACAGCGAGTGGCGCGCCTCCCTGGGCATGACCGGCAACCCCGATCTCACCCCGGACCGGATCGACGGACGCCTCGAATGGCGGCAGATGCTCGGCGAGGGACAGCTGGACCTGAGCTGGGGACACACCCGCTATCTCGAAGACGGGGATCGCGCGACCGGCAGCTCGGCGAGTCGTTTCGGCCTCGATGCAAGCTGGGAGCACTGGCGGCACAACGGCAATCGCCTCGAACTCGGCGCCGGTTGGCGCTACGATGTGGACAGCGGCGACAGTACCTGGCTGCTCACCCTCGAATGGAACCTCTCGAAGGGGCGCGGAGCGAGGGATTTTCGCCCCGGCGAGCGGGATTTCCAAACGCTGCGCCCGCCGCCCCCGCAGCCGCTTAACCTGCTGCGGCGTGATTAAGAGGTCCTATCAATAATGAGCGAATCGCCTGTCCAAGAGCCCATAAATATTCCCCCTCCCGGATGCCTAATGAAGCAACTGACGCCTGGAAAAAAATTCAGTTAACTGAGCTTTCTTCCCACCTCTGGGAAGCGGAGCTGCGCCGGCGGTCTGGACTGTTCGCAAGTCACGGCGATCAAGATTCTTGGTAAGGAGGATACCCATGACTAGCGGCTACCAACCCGATTTTGCAGTCCATCCCGGTGAACACCTGGAAGAGCTGCTGGAGACCAATGGCATGACGCAGGCCGAGCTGGCCGATCGTCTGGGCATACACAAAAAGACCGTCAATGAGATCGTCAAAGGCAAGGCCTCCGTCTCTTCCGACGTGGCTTTGCGTCTCAGCAAGGTCTTCCACTATCCCGCCCGCCTGTGGAACAACATGCAACGCAACTTTGACGAGACGCTTGCCCGATTGGCCGAGCAGGAACGTCTGAATGCCCATCTCGATTGGCTCAAGCAGGCGCCGGTTAAACAGATGGTCGAGCGGGGATGGCTACCGGCCCACAAAGATCCGTTGCAGCAACTGGATAAGGTCTATTGCCAGTGGCAGGAAAGCAAAAAATGAAGCCCGGCTGGAAGATGGCGAAGTTCGGCGAGGTGGTGAAGAGCGCCAACCTCGTGGAGCGTGATCCCGGGGCCGATGGCGTCGAAACAATCGTCGGGCTTGAACACATCGCCCCAGAGAATCTGCGCATTCGGCGCTGGAATTCCGTTGCGGATGGCGCCTCGTTTACCCGCAAGTACAACGTGAACAAGTTTGGCAGCCGTCAGCGCATCCGGAAAACGCCGGATGCGCTACGCTTATCCGGCCTGCTCGGCCGATCCTGGAGTTGACCATGTTCTGGAGTCTATCCCCTACCGAGGAAAAGCGGAAGCTTCTCAAGCGTTTTCACCTGACCGACGTGGTCGAGGAGTACATGATGGAGCGAATGATGGAACGCCGTTATCGGCGTGATGAAGAGATCGTGCGAGAGGGAGATCCTGGCAATTCCATGTTCTTTGTCGCCGCCGGTGCGCTGAACGTTCTGAAGCGGGATGCCGCCGACCAGCCTCAGCCGGTGGCGGTGATTAAGAAGGGGGATTTTTTCGGCGAGTACTCCCTGCTAGGCGACGAGCCCCGCAGCTCAACGGTGGTCGCGGCGGGGGATGTCCGCCTCTATTGTATCGAAAAAAGCGCCCTCGCCTTCCTCGTCGATACCAATCCCACCATGAAACAGGAGCTGGAGCAGGCCTTGCTGCGTCGGCGGCAAAACGACGAATCGAAGCTGGGCAAGCGCTAGCGCCATGCCATTCGTCAGCAAGCGCCAGCGCCGCATCGCCGATCGCCTCGGCGAGGATCTGTCGCCGATTCAGCGCCGCCTCGAGGCCCGCCATATCATGCCCCTGGCGACCGCCTGCGAGGCCTATCTGGGGCGCACCGGCGGTGATCTGGATGCCGCCCGCCTGGCGGACTTTCTTCTCCATGGGGTGATCGAAGGCATGAAAGAGCTTGATCGCCTGGGTCATCTGCATCGGGCCTTTTCCCAGCGCTACGCCGCCGCCCCGGACGATGCCGCGCGGCAACAGGAGATCCTGCGCTTCGCCGGTGAGCTGGGGGCCGGTTGGCGTCAACTGCGGGGCGATCGGCGGGCCTTCGCGCGCTGGTTTGATCGCGACGCCATCGAAGATCGTCTGACCACCCGCGTCGGCGCCGGTGAGCAGCGGCTTGCCTTCCTGCTGGATCGGCTGGGCCGCTTCGCGGCCAGCGCCGCGGCGGGGGCTGACGACCCCGTTCGCTATTGGGGGCGGCTCGATCTCGAAGGGCGTCTGGCGGCCCTGTTCGCCTATCCGGGCGACGCCCGCCTGCGGCTGGCCGCCTTTTACACCCTGTCGGCGGTATTGCGCGCCTTGCCGGCGGCCCGCCAGGAGGGTGCGGTGCGGGACACGACCCTGCGCTTTATCTACCGTTCCGCGCTGGAGGGGCGGGGCGATGTCTGGGTTCAGTGTGAGGCCCTGGAACTCCTTCACACCCTCTCCCCCGAGAGCCTGGAGAAGGTGGTCCGCCGCCGCCTCGGCCAGCCCGGGGCGGACAGTGATCTGTTTGTCCGCCGGCGTGCGCTGCGACTGCTAGGGCGCAACATGGAGCGCTTCGCCGAGCCGTTGGCGGCGGCCCGGGACGCCGCCGCCGATCCTAGCCCGGCGGTGCGCCAGGTAGTGGCGGAACTGTTTCCGCTGTTGCCGTCGGAGGCCTGCGCTGAGCTGGCCGAGCCGCTGATCCTGGCGGACCCCGAACCCGCGGTGCGGGCCGCCAGCCTGCTCGGCCTGTTGCCGGTGTCGCGCCTGCCCGAGCGCGCGGAGGGCGTCGCCGCGCTGGTGGCGAAGGCCTTGGCGGGGGAGCAGGAACCCTTTGTGCTGCGGGTCGCCCTGCGGGTCGCCGCTCGCGGTTTTCGCGAGCTGCTCGATGGCGAACCAGAGGCCGCGGGCATGGCGTGGCGCGAGCGTTTGTTGCCCGAGGTGGAGCGGCTCACCCGCGAGGCGCGGCAGACCCCGGTGCGGCGTTGGGCGGCGGCGGCGCGGGAAGAGCTGGCGTTGCTCGGCGATCCGCTGAATCGTTCCATCCTGGAACGGCTGGGGCAGCTCGCGCGGCGGATCGAGGCCGGCGGCAAGGCCCGTCTGCCCGCCGATCTGGCCGCCCTCGACCCGGATCGCCTGGGGCGGCTGCTGGCGCTGGCGGCCCGCGCGGACCATGGCCTGGAGGTGCAACGCACCCTTTTCGGCAGCCACCTGCGACGCGGCCATCGATTCCGCTTTCGCCTGTGGCGTCTCCTCCACGAACTGAAGCACCCCTCCCCCGACAAGCGCCAGGCCCACCGTCATACCATCGGTCGGGTCTTCTACGGCCTTACCTGCGCCCCCTCGGCGATCCTTGCCGAACAGGCCAAGACCAAGGTCCCCGGCGAGCCCCTGGCGATCGCCGAGGAGGGCGGTTGGCGACCCTATCTGCCGTTGCTGGACCAGATGATCTCTGCCCTGGACCAGGGCTGGCCAACCCGCCCGTTGCGTATCTACTCGGCGGAGGGGGTCACCGAGATCCGCCCCCCGGGCGGCCTGTTCGCGCGCCTGTGGGCACGCTGGTCGCTGCAGCGTCGCTTTGTCGCCCTGGCGGACCTGCGCAATTGGCGGGACGGCGACGGCGACGCCCCCAATGCCTATATCGCGGCACTGCGCAAGCTCGGCTTCACCATCGAGTTCCAGGACCATACGGGGAAAGAGGGCCAAGCGCTGGCGACAGATGGGCGGGTGCGCCGCTTCTTCAACTTCGCCCCCTTGCCGTTTCTGGAAGACGCGGCGCGACAGGCCGAAGGCTACTTCTTCTCGGTCTATGAGAACACACTGCTCCACCTGGGGCTGTTTCTGGCCGCCTTCGGGGCCTGGTTTTACGGCCACCATCTCTACCTGTCCCATCGTATCCGCCGGGCGCGGGGGCGTATCCCGCTGGTGGTGGGCGGCTGGGGCACCCGCGGCAAGTCCGGTACCGAGCGGGTCAAGGCGGCGTTGTTCAACGCCTTGGGCTACGGCCTGGTCTCCAAGACCACCGGCTGCGAGGCCATGTTCATCCACGCCGCGCCCTTCGGACGCATGCGCGAGATGTACCTGTTTCGCCCCTACGAGAAGGCGACTATCTGGGAGCAGTTCAATCTGGTGCTTCTGACCGCCCGTCTGCGCAGCCAGGTCTTTCTGTGGGAGTGCATGGGGCTGACCCCGGCCTACGTCTTCATCCTCCAGCGCCAATGGATGCGCGACGACCTCTCCACCATCACCAACACCTTTCCCGACCATGAAGACCTTCAGGGGCCGGCGGGCATCGACCTGCCCAAGGTGATGAATAACTTCATCCCGCCCGCCGGCGATCTGATCACCAGCGAGGAGGAGATGCGACCGATCTTGCTCGACGAGGCGCGTCGCATCGGCACCCGGGTCGAGGGGGTCGGCTGGCTCGAGGCGGGTCTGCTCGCGCCCGATATCGTCGCCCGCTTTCCCTATGATGAGCACCCCTTCAATATCGCCCTGGTGGTGGCCATGGCGGCGCGCCTCGGTATCGAGGAGGATTTCGTACTCAAGGAGACGGCGGAGCGGGTGGTCCCCGATCTGGGGGTGCTCAAGACCTACCCCCTCTCCCGCATCGACGACCGCCGCCTGGAGTTCGTCATGGGGATGTCCGCCAATGAACGCTTCGGCGCCCTGGGAAACTGGACGCGCATGGGGTTTGACAAGCACGACCTCGATCGCGATCCGGAGACCTGGGTGGTGGCCCTGGTTAATAATCGCGCCGACCGCATCGCCCGGTCCCGGGTCTTCGCCGGCATCCTGGCCCAGGATATCTCCTGCGATCGACATATCCTCATCGGCAACAACCTGGCGGGCCTGTTGGGCTATATCCGCGAGGCCTGGGAGGAGTGGTCCGCCGATCTCACCCTGTGGTCGGACGGCGGCGATTCGCCGCAACAGCTCTTCGAGCGACTGGCGCGCAAGCTGCGCATCCCGCTGAGCGAGGCGCAGGCCATGGGGCGGGTCGAGGCGATGGCCCGCGGCCTCGACCTGCCGCCGGACGCCGCCCGCGACGCCTGGCGGGACGGCAAGATCCCGCAAGGGCTTGCCGAGGGCGAGGGGTTCGCCGCCGCCGTCGCCGCCTTGCGCACCGGCTGGGAGGAGTACGCCGAACTGCGCGGGCGCATCGGCGAGGCCAAGACCCCGAACCCGACCCTGCTTGCCGAGACTAAGGCGATGCTGTGGCGTCGCTTCGAGGAGAAGTGCGTGGTGATCGAGGACTATCACGCCAGCGGCAATCAGGTGATCGCCGGCATCGTCGCCGCCACCCCGCCGGGGCTCAAGGCGCGTATCATGGGCCTGCAGAACATCAAGGGGACCGGCCTGGATTACGTCTACCGCTGGCAGGCCTGGGAGAGCTGTTACCAGGCCTGCGAGGCGATGGAAAGCGAGGACCTCGCCGTCGCCGGCGACGGCCTGCGCATCCTCGCCGGCTTCAAGGAGTACGGACCGTTGTGCGATCGGCATGTTCGCGCCGCCGTCGAGGCGGCGCGCCACCAGCCCTGGGCCCAGCGGGAGGAGTTCCAGGCCGCCCTGGAGCGGGTGATCGAAAAGGTCGACGAGGCGGCGCAAGCGGAACAGTCGATGGAGGCGCAGGGGGGCGCACGCCTCCCCTGGCTGACCCCCTTGATCGCGCCGCTGGAGTCGCTGGCGGATTCGAGCGATGCGGTGACCCGGCGCAAGCGGGCCGATCGCATCTACCGGGACCTGGTCGACGAGCGTATCGGCCGCGACCGCGCGGCCCTCGAACTGCAACGGCTGACCAAGCGGCAAAAGGGCGGCTGGCTGCTCGAATTGCTGAAGCGTTGATCCGGCGGTTAATAATGAGAAATCGGTAACTATTCAGCAGATCCTGCGGAAGCAGGATTGCTGGATAGTGACACAACGATTTGGGGGTTTCAAAGGGGGGGAGAGGCTCGTTCTCCCCCTTTGTCGCCAGCGCAAATCGCATTTTCGCGCAGCGATCTGAATAGTTACGAGAAATCCAGGATAGCGAGCGCCCAACCATGACCGCCAACACCACCCCTTTCGCCGCGCTCAGGATCTATCTGACCATCGTTATCGTGGTCTGCGCCGGCATCCTGGCGGAGCTGTTCGACGCCCCCAATGCCTTGATCCATGACCGCTTGATTCAGCTCAACCCCTGGCCGACAAGCAAGGCCCCTGTGGTCTGGCTGCGGGTATCCGCCGATCGCTTCGACGCCCGCACGGATTGGTCGTCGGCGCTGGATCGCCTGCAACAACAAGGGGTTGAATGGCTGGTGTTCGCCGAGCGCCCGGCGGGGGCGGATTGGTCGCTGTTTCAGCGCCCGGGGGTGAGCCTAGGGCGGCGCGACCAGCCCTGTCCGGCAAACCCCGCGCAACGCTGTCTCGAAGCGGGTCCCGCCTGGGCGCCGCCAGCGGGGGTGGCGGAGATCAACGCCGGGGCCTACCGCTATCACCCGCTGCGGGTCGCGACGCAGAACGGGCAGCGACAGACGCTGGCCGTCGCGGCGGTCGAACGCCTGGGGCGTCTGGATATCCCCCGAGGGTTCAATCGCGTCCGCGTCGATTTCTCCCGCCCCCTGCCGACCCTCGATGCCGCTCGGCTGTTCGCCGGGGAGGGGCTGCACGAGTTGCTCCAGGGACGGGTGGTCATCGTCGGCCCCGAGATCCGCGCCCCGGGTCTGCCGGCGCCCGGTCGCACCCTCCCCCTAAGCTGGAGCGAATACCAGGGGCATGTCCTGGCGACCCTGCTGAGCGATGCCGGCCGCTACCAGCCGGGCACGGCGGCAACGGTCCTGATGACCATCGCCGCCGCGCTGCTGTTTCTGCTCGCCTTTCATTTCGCCTGGTTGCGTAGGCCCCAGATCCCGTTGCTGCTGTTGACCTTGGCCATCCTCTTCGCCAGTTGGCTGGCGCTGCACCTGATGCGCTGGCTCCCCCCCTCCAGTGAGGCGCTGGCCGCCATGCTCCTGGCCCTCGTCAGCGTATTGCTGCACCGCGCCCGCGCCCGCGAGGCCAGGATGCGTCGCCTCGCCGCCGACGCCCTGGTGGAGTTGCAGGGGGGCTGGAGTCCCGGGGATGTCACCCTGTCCACCGAGTATTGGACCCATGTCTCGCGCATGGTGGCGCAAACCCTGAATCTGGAGCGTTCGATCTTTCTCGAACGCATCCCCCGCCAGGCGCGTGTGAGGGAGATCAAGGCGCTCAACTGTTCCTTTCAGGACATTCGGGAGCAGCGGCGCGACTACCAGCGGCCGCCCTATACCACGGCACTGGCCGAGGGCGGGCCGATTCGCCTGTCCCGTCTCTTTCTGCAAGGCGGGCGGCCGAACGAGCGTCAATATCTCGCCCCCCTCGCCTTCGGCGGCGAGGTCTTCGGCTTTTGGGCGATGTCCCGCGATGAGGGTGGGGGGGATGCCGAGGAGCGACGTCTGCTCGCGCATATCGCGGAATTCTCCAACCAGATCGGCGAGTTGCTCTATCGCCGTTCACGCGGCGAACGGGAGCGGCTGCGCGCCGAGAGCCCCTGGTTGCGCCTGCTGAAGCTGGAAGAGCACCAGGACCAGGAGATGGAAGGGCTGCTGGAGCGGGCCAACGAACTCTTCAGGCGGCGGCTGAGGGTGCAGCGGGCGGTGCTCGAAGGCCAGGAGAACGCCTTCATGGTCTATGATCTTTTCGGCCGGGTGTTGCACTACAATCGCCGCATGGAGGAGATCTTGCGCCAACTGGAGTTCACCCCCTTCGACCACAGCGCGGTGGATCTCATCGCACGGCTGCACGAATGCTCGCTGGAGACGGCGCGCGATCATTTGCGCCACCTGGTATTGGAGGGCGGGCGGTTGAACCTGCCCATCGCCGCGCAGGATCAGGGGCCGACGGGCAACCTGTCGCTGCGACCGCTGAGCCACGCGGAACAGGAGCTCGCCGACGGCGGACAACCCTTTCACATGATCGGCATCCTGCTGGAGATCACCGATCTCGCGGAAATGCGGCGCATCCTCGGTCACAAGCGACGCCTGTTGGAGCGGATGGGCTACCAGTTCCGCGACCAACTGGAGACCATGTCCGTCTCCTGCTACCTGCTGGAGAAGCCGGAGTTGGATGACGCGCGGCGTGCCCGGGTGCTGGAGATCATGAAGGGCAAGATCGCCGAAGCCATCGCCAAGACCCGTCAGTTGGAGGAGCTGATCGGCCGCGAGGAGCAGAACGACACCCAGGCCAATCAACCGGTGGATCTCGCCGCCCTGCTGGACGAGGTGGGAGAGGAGTTCGCCGAAGTCATTGGCCAGCGGGGGATCGGGCTGAGCAGGGGCGGCGCCCTCTATCACCGGCTGGTGCTTGCCGACCCGCAACGCCTCCATCGCCTCCTCTCCGCCCTGTTTACGGTGCTGGTGAACGATGCGATGGGCGACAGCGAGATCGTCATCCACACCCGCAGCGATGAGGAGAATATCACCCTGGCCCTGCATAACGAGGGCTTCGGGCTCCCCGGCGAGCGCTTGCGGGGCTATCTGTTCGGCGACGCGGCGGATACCGCCGAGGAGTTCAGCGAGCTGCGCGAGGCGCTGGGGCTTCTGCCCCAATGGGGCGGCGAGCTGAACGTCGACGGCGAGGTGGGGCGCGGCATCGCGTTTCAGCTGACCCTTGCGGTCTTTCTCTAACAAAGCAACAAAGGAGGAAAAACATGGGGCGACGGATCGTAGTGGCGGAAGACGACCCGCAATTGCTCGAATTACTAAGCTTTGTCCTGGAGATGGAGGGCTACGAGGTGGAGCCGGCGGAGGACGGCGATCAGGCCATCGAGTTGATTCGCCGCGCAACCCCGGACGTCCTGATCTCCGATCTGGAGATGCCGTTGCGGGACGGGATCTCCCTGCTGCATTGGGTGCGAGGCGAGGCGAAGCTGGAACTACCGGTGTTGATCCTTACCGCCCGCAGCCGGCGCAGCGCCGAAGAGGACGCCCGCCTGGCGGGCGCCGACCGGGTACTGGTCAAGCCGGTGGAGATGCCGGTGATCCTGCGACACCTCGCGGACCTGCTTGGCCGCTAGCCCCAGATCATGACGCCCCTGGAGATCTTTCCCCACGGCAGCCTCGCCGCATCGGTCATCACCACCGTCTGGGTCGGGGTGTGGGTGGTGGCCTTTTTCAATCTGCGCCTGGGCTGGGTCCTCTCGGGGCTGGTGGTGCCCGGTTACCTGGCCCCGCTGATACTGATCAAGCCCTGGTCGGCGGGGGTGGTGGTGGTGGAGGGGATCGTCACCTATCTGCTGGTATGGGGCTACTCCGAATACCTGGGTCGCAAGGGCCTTTGGCATAGTCTGTTCGGTCGCGACCGCTTCTTTGCCCTGGTCTTGACCAGCGTGGTGGTGCGGGTGGTGTTCGACGGCCTGCTGTTGCCCCGCCTGGGGGAATCACTGGAGAGGGCCGGCTACCTTTTCGACTACGCCAATGATCTGCACAGCTTCGGGCTGATTATCGTCTCCCTGGTGGCCAACCAGTTCTGGAAGACCGGCGTCATGCGGGGGCTTCCGCCGTTTCTGATCACCCTGGGGGCGACCGTGCTGATCGTTCGCTTCGGCCTGATGGAGTGGACTAACTTCACCCTCAGCGGCATCAGCCACATGTACGAGGACCTCGCCTCCTCCATCCTCGCCGCGCCCAAGGCCTACATCATCCTGCTCACCACCGCCTTCGTCGCCTCCCGCATGAATCTCTATTTCGGCTGGGAGTTCAACGGCATCCTGATCCCCTCCCTGCTCGCCTTGCAGTGGTACAACCCGACCAAGATCCTGACCTCCTTTGTGGAGGCGTTTATCATCCTGGGCCTCGCGGTGCTCGTACTGCGCCTGCCCTGGTTTGCCCGCATGACCGTAGAGGGCGGGCGCAAACTGCTGCTGTTTTTCAATATCGCCTTTGTCTACAAATTGCTACTGGGCTATCTAATTTATGCCTACCGCCCGGAATACAAGGCCACCGATTTCTTCGCCTTCGGCTACCTCCTTTCGACCCTGCTGGCGATCAAGATGCACGACAAGGGCATCGCCCTGAAGCTTACCAGCGCCACCCTGCAAACCTCTCTGGCGGCGGTATTCGTCGCCTCGGTGGTCGGGTTCATGCTGACGTTGCTGCCCAGTTACCTGCCGCCGCAACTGGCCCCTGCCGGTGTCCCCGTGCATGCCGCCGCCAGCGCCAGCGAAATCGCCCCCCTGCAACGCCTGCGCATGGAAAAGCCGGCGCTGTATCAGGCGCGCATGGAGCAGCAGGGGGCGGCCGACCCGATCGAGGCGGATGCCTTCGGCCAGGCCTTGGAACTGCTGCGCGCCAGCGACGATCCCGCATCGCCGCGGATCGCGGCGGAGGCGCCGCCGTTGCTCGCCGCCGCCGGCTATCGCCTGGAGATCTTGCAGGGGCGCTACTCCTTTCTTTCGGAGATTCCGCCGGCCAAGGGGCGGGGCGTATTCATTATCGACCATCGCGCGGCGGGGCGGTTGTTGCTGGAGGTCCCGGCCGCCATGCGACGGCCATTGCTGGCCGATGGCGGCATCATCCTGTTGCAGGAGCTGGGCGCGCGCGCCCTGATGGTAGGCGGCGGCCAGCCGGGACGCGCCAGCGGCAGCCGCGACGACCCGCTGCTGGCCCAGTTCGAACGCCGCCTGGGCATGGCCGGCGTGGTGCGGCTGTCGGCGGTCGACGAACGCCCCGACGATGGGTCCCGCGCTGGACAGCCCGAGGGAGGGGATGCCCTGTTGATCCCCCATCGCCTCCCCGCGGCACTCTCCATGGACCGTTTGCGTTCCTTGGTGGGACCCTTTCGGGTCGAGTGGAATGCCGCCCTTCGCGCCCCCCGCTCGCCTCTGGTCGCCGCCCAGGTGGTCGAGCTGCGATTGGCGCGGGAGAGCCTGCGGCGTCTGCTGTTTCGGCCGCTCCTTGGCGCCGGGCGGGAGCTCTCCAGCCTGACGGAGATGCGCGGGATCGAAGGCTATCTGCGGGGTCGCCTGGCGGAGGGCAAGGCGGTCATCGCGCCGCGCGGCTCCGACCTTTATCGACCACCGGACCTGGAGACCCTGCTGTTCATCGACGAAGCGGTCCTGACCCCCCTGCTGCGCCTCGCCCGGGAGGAGTATGCGGACGGCGGCTGGAGCGAAGAGGGGTTGCGGGAACTGCGGGTCGTCGCCGCCAATGCCGGCATCGTCGGCTATCGATTGCTCTACTATCGCCACCTGGTCGGCTCCAGGGACTATCTGCTCCTGGAGGAGCGGGAAGACGAGGGGCGGGGGTATCGAGGGAGCTATGTCTTCCGGCTGGGGCCGGCCAGCCCTTATGCGGTGCAGGTCCCGCGCCCCCTGTTCGAGGTCAATACCTTCGAGTTCGGCGTCGCCCTGTTCGAGCGTCTCGAAGCCAGCGCCTTGCTGATCGGCGGCGCCCACCCCCAAGCCAACCGCGACCGCAGCGCCGACCTGGCGCGCGCCGCCGCACCCGCCTCACTGTTCGATCTGGTCGCCCAGGTGGTGCAGCGGGAGCGCGGCGAACGACCGATGGCGAGCATTCAGAGTCGCGCCTTTGGCCAACCTGCGGGTGCGCCGCTGCCCGCGGCCGATCTCTTTTTCGCCGAGGCCGACGGCGCCCAGAGCGCCGATCAACTGAGCGGGCTCAGCCGCGAGCTGCACCATCGTTTGGCGGGATGGGGCATGACCCCGGCCTTCGTCGATGGCGCCGGCGAGACCGCCGGTTACCAGGCGGGATCCATCCCCCAGGCCGCCTATCGGCGCGCATTGCCGAACAAGCGCTTCGTCGCCCTTTGGCTGTCGCCGGTCATGCGGGTCGGCTACCGCAACCACGCCGAGGATCGCATGCAGCAGGCCGCCTTCGCCGCCCTGGGCCTGGAGACCGAGGAGGGCGACCTCTTTTCCCGGCTGGAGCAAGCGGGTTTCGCCGCGCCCCTGCCCGATGCCATCCGCCGCGACCTGATCCAATACCTCCAGACCCGCGACATCGTGCGCCTGAACGCGGCGATCGAGGCCTTGGGCGATCGCCATTGGCAGCGGTTCATCGATCTCGACAGCGATCGCCCCTTTCTGCTGATCAGCGCGGAGGCCGGCCCGCTACAGGCCGTGGTCGCCCTGGCGGATGGGCGCAGTCACGAGATCCTGACCCTGGACGCCCCGCCGCTGCGCGCCGATATCGAGGCCTTCGCCCGCTCCCGGACCGCCGTGCTAGAGATGCGCCGATGAGATGGCTGGGACGCCTGCTGCTGCTGGGGACGCTCGTCCTGGCCGGCGTTTGGGGCTGGCAACGCTGGGGGCATTTGGCGAGACTGCCCGAGCCCGCGGTCGTCCCCGCCGAGCCGCCGGCGACGGCGGCGATGCGGGCCACGACCACCTATCTGCTCGACCGGGAACGATGGACCGAATTCCCTCTCGTGACCCCATTCAAGCAACTGCGCATCCTCTCCAATGCGGAGGCCTCCCCCGAGGGGCTGGAAGCGGCGCAAAACCGGAATCGGCATTTGCCGGAGGGAGAGGCGGATTACCTCTATACCCTCGCCTATCGGGCGGTGGATGATCAAGGCGAACTCCTCCGAGAAGGGGTCTTCCAGCATGATTCCCGGCGGCGGATCTACAGGGATCCGGCCAGCGGCAGGCTTTACCCCACGGCGAGCCGTTATCCGCCGGACTATTTGCCCCTGGATAGCCGCTTCTTCCATCTCAACATGGCGGGTTGGGGCGACAGCGTCTCCCTGCAACTGCGCATCGCCGCCGCGCCGCCGCCCATCGAACGGGTGGCGGTGCGGGTCTTTCAGGATTCGCGACAGCGTCTCGGCGCGCCCCTGGTGCGCTGGCAGCGCCTCTCCGCCGAGCAGCGCGAACGTTTGGCGGCGGCCAGCGTCTACCCGCCGGAACTGCTCAGCGACCTGGAGCGCATCCAGCTGATCTCGGATCGCCGGGTACGCCTCTCCCCTTTGGGGGTGGAGGGACAGGACTACCGGGAAGAGCGGCTGTATGTGATCGACGAGCACGACGGCGAAGAGGTCTTGCCGCCCGTCCCCCCGATGGGGGCGCTGTTCCAGCCCGGGCGACCGCTGCTGCTGGAGATCCCTCCGGGCGAGGGGCTTTTACGCCTGGAGATGACGCCCACCGAGCCGGACCAGGCCGGGGGCGTGGTCGATTTCCACTGGTACGGCCGTCCCGCCACCCGCCAGCGACGCTGGCGGATACCCTGGGAAGGGGGGGTGCTGGAGTATGCAACGGCGCTAGAAGAGGGGCTGCTGGAGGTGGTCGCGCCGCTGGCCGGCGGCCTGCGCGCTTGGTATCGCCCCGACGGCGAGGCGGAGACGGAGATCACCCCGCAACCGGCCTATCTGCGCCTCTACCGGCTGGATGTCGGCAGCCCGTTGGTCTATGAGATCGCCCACCTGGAGGGAGAGGCCACCCCCTTGCGGCTCGATCTGCGCACCATCACAGGCGCGGCGGTGGGGCTTGACTATACGCTGCTCGACGCACAGGGCGAACCCGTCGGCGGCGGCGTCCTGGAAGGCGAATCCGCGCCACCCTCCCGCTACGACCGCTTCGCCGACCTGCCGGAACAGGCCATCGGCAACCCCCAGCGCCACTACCTGTTGATACCGCCCGCTGGGCAGCGCCTACGCCTTTCCGCATCCGGGCCGTTGCTGATCGCCGCCTATAGCCGGTCGCCCCGACTGGCCCAGCGCCGGGTCGTGCCGGATCACCCGCTGACCCCTGAAAGTACGCCGGCCTGGTTTCCGTTACACCCGGCGGACCGGGAGTCGCGGCGCCGTCAAGGGGCGACCCGCCTGGCGGTGGTCCAGCCCCGTCCGCCAGAGGTGGAGCCGGAGCTGCTGGCCGGGCGCTACCGCTGGGAATCCCTGCTCCCGGAGGGACAGTGGCGCGGGCGTTACCTATTGACGCCAGCGCCGGATGCGCCGGATAAAACCGCCTCGCCCAGTGAGCCCCTGATCCGCCCCGGCGCCCTGGATAGCCTTTTCGCCGAGCTGGAGGGTGAACGCAAGCTGACCTTTCCCGACCCTTACAGCATGGGCGAGGTCGCCACGCGATTGATCTATTTTCGCGCTACGCCCGAGCCGGCCGACGTCAGGATTCTGCTCGACGGCAAGCCTCACTTCCAAGGTCGCATGACCGCGACCCAAGGCGAGATCACCCTGCCGTCCTTCACTCCTGGAACCCATGAACTCAGGGCGGAGGGGAGCGGCCGATTTCTCATCTCGGGGGCGCTGGAGGGGGGATACCGCAAACGGCTGGCGTTGCGCTTGTCGGAGCAGATGCTGCGCTTCCCCTTTCGCAAGGGCGAAGGCGCGGAGGTTCTCTCCCTGCGCCTCTATTCCCCGCCCGACTCCGGCGAACATCGGCTCCGCCTGCGCATCGCCGGGGGGCCTCCTAGGGGCGGCCTGCACCATCGCGACTGGACCCTGCGCGAGCGGCAGGTAGTGGTGCGCCCCGATCGGCGCGCCGAAGTGGCGGTACTGCAAGGGGGCGGCGAGCAACTCGACGCGGGCCGGCTATTCTTTCTGCCCCTGGGGAGCGACCTGCCGCCGGGAGAGTATTGGATCGAGGTGGAACCCCAAACCGGCAACGGCGGCTATCTGGTCCTGTCCCGCACCTTGCCCGGCGAATTCGACCATTGGCGTTTCCATTACGACTGACCGCGATCCAACCGCAATGCCTCACCCCGGGAAGGCGCGACCGGATCGCACAAGGATAGGAACCGTACCGGGTTCAGCCGGCGAGATGGCTCTCGTAGTGCTTATCCACCTGTTGGATGTGGGTCTTCAGCCAATCGGCGCCGGTCTGCGCTACCTTGTTGACCACGAAGATCCCGCCGCCCGCCTCGGCCTGGGACTTGTAATCCTTCAACAAGGCGACGAAATCCCGGTGCTTGGCCTTGTGGGAGTCCAGGTCCGGGTAGCTGGACTTGGCGAGCAGGGCCTCTTCTTCGCTGAAGTGGTATTCGGTATAACGAATCAGCTCGTCGATGATCTGCGTCACCACCTCCGCCCCTTTCCCGTCGCGGGCCGCATTGAAGAGCTTGTTGAGAATATCGAACAGTTTCTTGTGGTGGCCGTCCATTGCAGACACGCCCACACTGAAGCTTTCGTCCGGCCTTGATCATCGTTCCGGCCACCTTAGGCCGCTCAGGACGAACGCGCCGCCGTAAGCGGTTGATTCTACGCGCCAACGCGACCTATCTAACGCACTTATTTCAGGGTATTGGCCGGATGGATGACCAAGGCCTTTCGTCCCAAACAAAGGTCGCCATCACGATCTCCTCATATCTGTATTGATTAGATTGGATATTGTTTTCACATAATCCTCGATCCAAGCGGCGACTCCCTCTTTTCCATGAGCCGCACCGCCCCGCGAAAACCCATGTCAGGGCGTTTCACCGGCGCCTGCGCAAAAAACCGTGCCTGCCCCGAAGGACAAAGAATAGGAAACCCAACCGCCCGGGCCGAAGTGTCCCCTCTTTCGGGAGCAGCAGTCAAGGACCGGCCCGGCCTCATCGGGCTGCCCGAGGGTGGCGGGTGCGCCGGAATCGGCCTGTGGGGCGTTGGCGAAGACGGCTGTTGCTGTCGGAAAAGAGAGCGACGGGTCACGCCCACTTTCTGCGGCACCTGATTTCCCGCACCGGACAGGGTCCGGGGGCGTCGCCTATTTCGCGCCTTCGATGCGGGCCTTGCCACGCGCCATGCGGGCGCCGTATTCCTGCAGGAAGGCCTTGACCGATTCCCGGCCCTCATTCTTGGCCGGCGTGCCGGTCAGGCCGCGCCAGAGGGAATCCACCGCGCCCTGGTCGCGTGGGTCCTCGCGCCAGGCGCCGAACAGGGCCTTCCGGGTCCGGCTATCGAGAGCGCAGCCAAAGGGCAGGGATCGATCGACCTCCTGCTCGAAGTCGTCATAGAGGCGTTTTTCTTCCAGCGTGACGGTTTTCTTGCCGAACATCTCTGCGACCTTCTGGCGCCGGGCGGCTTCCTTGATTTTCCCGTCGGCCTTTTTGCGCAGGTCATCGATCGATGGCAGGCCGCCGCCCCCGACCTTGCCGAAATGGGCGGCGATATCCGCATCGTCCATCCGCTTGCCATGGGCGATCGGCCAGTAATAGGCGAATTCCTGCAGGCGACGATATTGCCGGGCGGTCAGGAAGATCGGGTCGGCATTCTGGTCGGGGATGGCGGCATGGGTGATCACCTCATTCGTGCCGGGTATTTTCGCCTTGGGGTAGTCATCGGCATAGACCGCCAGCTTCGCCTCCCGGCTCAGATAGCCGTCGTGATTGACCTGCAGATCGCCGAACACTTTCGACGTGGCCCGCATCGCCTTGCTCTTGGCCTGGGAGCCGGAAATGTCGGCCATGACATCGGCTCTCTCGGTCGCCTGGGTGAGGAATTTGTGCATCGCGCCGGGGGTCTTCATCGCCTCGCTGTAGACCAGCATGATCTCCTGCGCACCGGGCGGCATATAGGCGGCGGTGGCCTCGCCGATCTTGCCCAGCGCCTCGAAGCCGGCGATCAGCCGCGTCTGGGCCTCGGTATATTTGCCCGAACGCGCCATCGCGCGCGCACTGTCCATGACGCCGAGCATGTCGGTATAGATTTTGTGCGCGGCCAGCGCCTTTTTGCCGGAATCGACGACGCCGTCGAGGACCCCCACCGCCGCCTTGTCGAGCCCGGCATCGTCGAGATACTTCTTGGCGATGTCCAGCGTGCTCACCGCCCCTTCCGCGGCTCGGCGGGGATCGTCGCCGGCCATGGCGAGGATGTTGTTCTTGACGTCGATCATCGTGCTTGCATGGCCGATCGCGCCGAGCACCTGATTGAGGGCCTTCTCCTCGCGCTGGAGGCGCAGATACTTGGCCTCCAGGACGCGTTTCCTGGCCACGGCCGCGTCTCGGCGCTTCAGCCTGGCCATGTCCAGGGTTTCATTCGGCCGCGCCCTGGGCATGTTGCGATCCAGCGCCGCCAGCTCCTTTTTCGTTTCCGTCTTCCGGGCCTCGACATGGGTCAGGGTCCCACCCAGGGCCTTGGTATAGGTCTCCTTGTTCTGCAGAACGCTCTTGGCCACCGTGGCCAACATGTGTTCGCTGGCCGCGGCCTTCTGCTTCTTGCGGGTCCGCTCCATATTCGCGGCGACATCGTCGATATCGCGGCGGATCTTTTTTGCGATATGCCCGGGCGGGGCGACCAGCGGCACCC
This sequence comes from Gammaproteobacteria bacterium, assembly GCA_011389885.1. Taxonomy (GTDB): domain Bacteria; phylum Pseudomonadota; class Gammaproteobacteria; order Chromatiales; family Chromatiaceae; genus JABBTK01. The sequence continues at coordinate 35,770 of JAABTK010000032.1, forward strand.
CGCTATTGCCCAGATAGGTCAGCGCGGCCGCGGTATTGGTGTGCCCGTCCAGCGCCCTTTGCATCTCGAAGCGGTCATGGCATTGGCGGTATTGCGCCTCGGCATCCGGTTTCGGGGGCTTGCGCCGCTTCTGCACGCCATCGAGGGCCGTGGAGAGCGGTTCAGCCCCGCCGGCCTTGCGCGCCTGGGCCTCGCAATAGGCGTAGATGTCCGAATCCTTGGGCAGCGGGTGGCGCGAACAGCCATAACCCGAGACGACGCAGGGCGGCCCCGCCTGGTTGCAGGAATAACGCGGGTTGTATTCACCGATCCGGCCGGGATGGAAGAATTGCCGGGTGTTGGAACTGCCATAGCGGGCCTGGCGGCACAGACAGTCATAGAAATTCCCGGCAGGCTCGATGCCCAGCTCCTTCATGACGGCGCTGTGCTTCTTGAAATTCAGGGGCAGCAAGGCCTCGAGGGCGCGCTGATCCGCGTCGCTGTATGTGCCTTCGCCGGCATGGGCCGGCATCGCGAGCGCGACGACCAGAAACGCCGCCGTGATGAATCGCGTCAGGGTCATGGTCATTCCTCCCCCGTCTCGAGGCTGTCGGCGAGGTCCTGCAGGAAGGCCTCGGCGTCGAATGCGTCGTCATCGAGCAGCCGCCAGCGCCAGGGCGCGGTCAGCCCGTCCGGCGTGCGCCAGCCGGCCGTGATCTCTTTCAGCGTGATCCGCCCGCCATCCTGGCGTTCCGGCCCGCCGGGGACGAGGCCGAGGTAATAGCTGCTGCCATTCTTGCTGCGCCCAGTCAGGGCGCTGATGCCGATATCCCGATCCAGGCGCAGGTCGATGCGGCCATCGTCGAGGGTCACGCGCAGCGTGCCGTCCCATACCGCCTCCCAACCCGGCGGCAGGAGACGCCGCCATTTGCCATAGCTGAAATGATCGGCCAGCAGCGCCAGCTCGAACCGGCCCGCATTCGGCCCGCTCGTCAGGCGGCGCAGGGTAATGGCGTAATCCGGGCTACCGGTGATGTCCTTCGCCCGGTCGGCCAGCAAGATCCGTCCGGCAAAGTCCGCGACCGTCGGATCGAACTGGAAGCGCAGATCAAAGGGGGTTTCCGCAATCCGCTCATCAAGATCGACCACCGGCGCGGCGCTTTTCAGGGCGATGCGCTGGCGATGGGGTTTCGGCGCATTGCGGGCCAGGGTCAGGCCGGAAGCGTCCTCTTGCGCCAGATCCTCGAAGCGCGCATCGCCATTCGACTCGGCCGTCCAGTCCTCGGAAAGCCGGCCGGCGAAGAGCGTCTCTTGCGGCAGCGGTTCCACCCCCGACGCGGTCCAGACGGGGCGGGGTTCCGGTCCCTGGCGCTGATCGAGATCGATGCCGCGCAGGACGAGGGCGGCATCGCCCGTCTCCGGCCGCAGGGCATATATCCAGAGCCGCAGACCGGCGCCGTCATGCGCCTCGGCAAGGGGCGCCGGCGCGGTGCGCCGGCCTTCGGCCTCGACCACGACGCCTTCCGGGGTGAGGACCAGCGCGACCTCGTCGGGGATCGCCTCGAAACCGGTGAGTTCCACGCTCCGATCCCGATAACTGCGCGCGCCGCTGATCAGGCTGTAGCTGCCATCGGCCTGGCGGCGCCAGGTCATGGCATAGTTCCCCCCGCCCGGCCAGTTGCCAACCAGGTTATAGCGCTGCTGCAAGGCGAGCGCGAAATCGCGGCTGGCGGCGCCATCGAGATGCAGGGTGATGCGCGCCTGCGCATCCTCGCGAAACCGGTCGAGCCACAAGACCGGATCGGGGGAATAGATCCCGGCCATCTTGATCCGCTTCCGCCCTTCGGGCCAGTCCACCCGCAGCGCGCCGTCTTCCAGACGGGCGACATCGCGAAAGGCGCCGGTGTTCCAGGTCGGGGTCCAGCGCGGCGCCAGGGTCCGGCCATCGAAAAGCCGGGCTCGGCGCGGCCCCCCGGTGATCACGCTGTAATCCGGCCCGGTCTCATGCGGCCAGTCCCGCAGCCCCACCTCCTCGAGCGCCAGCCGGGCGGCATCGTTCTTGCCGGGCACCTGGGCATAGACCTGCAGCACCCATTCGCGGCCGTCGTATTCCGTCTCGATCGGCAGCCAGGCGAGCTGATTGCCATCGCCGTCGCGCAACTCCACCACCTGATCGGGGCGGAGGATGACATTCAGCTGCGTCGCGCCCGCCGGCCAGGGAAATTCCACCTCAACCAGGCGCCCGCCGTGCTTCGTCGCCTGTAGCTTACCCAGCCCATCCCCCTCGCGCCGGAGCTGCAGGCGCAGGTCGCTCGTCCGATAAGGGTCCTCCTCCGCCGCTTCGGGCGGGGTGAAGGCCAGGGTCACCGTATTGCTGGCCGTCGCGTCGAGGCGCAGGGTCACGGCCCGTGCCTTCTCCGTCCCGCGCGCCGGCATGGTGATGACCGGATCCGCGCTGCGCAAACCCGTCTTGGCCCAGCCCTTGCCATCGGGAATATCGAAGCGCAGCACGCCCTCGGCGAGGCGCGCATGGCCGTCGAAGCTGCCGGCGCTGAAGCCGAAGCTCTCCCAGCCCTCAAGGCTTTCGCCATCGAACAGGATTCTGGCCTCGGCCACCTCGTCCGCCGACGTGTCCGGCGCGGCCTCTTCCCCGGTTTGCGCCGCCGGCTCTTCCGCCGCAACCGGCGAAGGCGCGACCGAAACAATCTCGACCCCGCGCAAGGCGGCGCGATCGCGCCCGACCCCGTATTCAGCGCGGATATGGAAGGCGGTGACGTCATCGAGCACATCGGACAGGTCTTGCGCGCCGTCGCTCAAGCTCCAGCCCGCACCGTAGAGCGGCAGGCGAAATTCACGCCATTTTCCGGAATGGTCCCGTGCCAGGCGATAGCTCGCCACGCCGCCGGGCCCCTTGAGGACGATATCGCCGATATCGTCATAGCCGCCGGCAAAATAACGCCCGCCCGAGCTGCGCTTTTCGAGTCGAATCGCGGTGGCCGCCGACCAGTCGCCGAGCAGGCGGTCGGGCGCGACGAAATAGCTGGTCGTGTCATCGCTATGCGGCTGCGCGGTGACCACCGCCGCGCCAGCCTCGAATTCGGCCCGGCTCACGCGCCAGTCGGACATGTCGCCCGCCTCCGGTCCGGCCAGGGCGACCATGGAAAAGGCAAGAAGGGCGGCAAGGGCGAGGGAACCAAGCGGATATTTCATCTCCATCTCCTCGAAGGATTCAGCGGCGGTTGCCTTGACTATCCGGCGTCCTCGTCAGATAGTCAATGCTGGATACGGATACCAGGGGCACCCCCGAGGAAAGCAAACCGATGATGCAAAATCTGACAAACAGGGCATGGATCGAGATCGCGCGCCGTGCGGGGTTGCAGGCCGGGATGGTCGCGGCGGCGATCCTCGGGGTCGGGCATGGCCAGGCGCTGGCCGCGCTTGCCTGCCTGGCCGGCGGCCTTGCCTTTTATATCGCCCTTCCACGCCCGCAAGCGGTCCCCGGCAGCCTGCATGCCGCGCGCGGGCCGAGCATCTATGCCCCCGATTTCCTGGCCGCGCTGCTGGCGCCGGTGTTCCTCGCCCTGCCCTTCATCGTCACCGCCCATGAAGACAATGCCGGCCTGGGTCCGGGGTTGATGCTGATGGCCTGGCCGCCAGGCGCGATGGTGCTCTATATCCACTGGATCGCTACGCGCTACCAATGCTTCTGGCTCAAGATCGAGGCCGATGGCCTGACCCTTGGCACGATGCGCGGAACCCGGCATATCGCCTTTGCCGATATCGACTCGGCCCGGACGGAGGCCAAGCGCCCGCCGCGCTGGCTGTCCCCGGCCCTGACCCTGCTGGGCGGGTTGCGCGGGGCCGGAATCGCCGCGCTGCACGGCGACCGGCCGGCGCATTGGCTGGTCCTGCATCACAAAAATGGCGACCGCACCCGCATCCCCCTCGACGCCCTGACACAGCGCAAGACGCTGTTCCGCGCCCTGGACCGGGCGAGCAAGACGATCGCACCGGAAGGGGCGGAGGATCAGGCATAGCTTCAACGTGCGCCCTGCCGCGGGCTGGGCTCGAAGTATCTGTTGGTTGTTGCCTCGGTTCGCCCATGGCCCTTTGTTATGTCGTTTGGACGCAGGGCTGGTCGGGCACGCCACATGAAGAAAAGCGCTGCTAATCGTGATCATAGTCGCGGTACCGCCGGCGCCCCTCATGTTCTCCCCAATCCGAGTCGTGACCGTTTTCTCGATACTCGCCCGCCTCTGCGCCATATTCCATGCCCGCGCCTCTGCGCTTTCGCCACAGAGACTCCGCCTCGTCTTCATCACCGCTGCGGTGGCATTCAACACAGTTCTCGAACTCGCGTATGCCCTCCTCCCAGTGCTCCTCGCGGATCTCCGAGCGGGAGTGTTCGTGGCAGCCGTAGCAGGTGTACTGGCTGTAGTCATTGTCGACATGACAGGTGGCGCACTCGGTATCGTGGTGGCGATCGAAGCGGAAGTACTGGTCATGATCGAAGCTGGCGGGTAGCCAGGCCTCTTGGGTATGACAGCCACTGCAATTGCCCTCGACGCCGCGGTGCAGACTATCCTTCGGTCGCGCATGGCAGCCGTCGCACTGCTCCCGGGTGGCCGGCTGGAGCAGGTCGTGGGAGAAGCGGCCGATCGGTCGAAAGGCCTGCACGCCGCGGTGTTCGCTGTGGCAGGAGAGGCAATCGTCTTCGAGCAACTGGCGATGAAAGGCGACCCGTTTTTCGTCTTCGGAGATAGGGTCGGCGATGGGCTGGCCATCCACCGTCTCCAGGCCGATTCGAGCCACCTGGTGGCAGGCGATGCACTGCCCGGGGGTGGCGCCGACGAAGGGGCTGTGACAGGCAAAGCAATCCGTGGCGATCGCCGCATGGGCGGCCATGGGTTGTCCTGGGCTGATCATCAGGTGCGGCCAGAACAGCGCCGTCAGCAGCAGCCCGACCAGGTTGAGGGCGACGATTGTCAACAACAGATGCTTTTTCATGACCATTGCCAGAACAGGAAGATGGTGAAGATGTGGGCCAGGCCGAGGACGGCGAAGGCGAGGGTGATGGGTAGATGGATGCCTCGCCAGCGCTTCATCAGGTCGAAGGCGGTGGCATCCCAAAACAAGCGCCGCTCGATCTCCTCCGCCGCCAGCCCCTGGGCCTCGTAACTCGCCCGCTTCTCCGCCAGATAGCGCCGGGAGCGCTCCAGCAACACCTTGCCGGTCATGCCGCTGATGATGTTGACCATCATCGCCGCCAACGCCAGCCAGGGCAGGATGGCGTAGACATGGACGCCGGCGTGGATCAGAATCATCAGCGCGCCGACCCAGGTGAAGGTCTCATGCAGACGCAACAGGGTGCGCGGGTTGCCGGATCGGATCAGCTTGCGCTTGCGCATCGAATAGCCGAACGAAAACAGGATCAGCAAGGTCCCGGGGATGCCCAAATAGCGCCCCACCCAGATCAGGTCCAGGGCATGCAGCAGGGCGTCGACGGCGACCGCGCCCGCGATCAGCGCGCCGAACCACAGCAGGAAGGGCAGAACCTCCTTGCGAAAGAGTGACGATTGCATCGTTTCAGGCCTCCAGCGTAATCGCCCCTTGGGGGCTGGAAATGCACAACAGACAGTGTCCGGGCTCGGGCTCGAAATCCGGCGGATGCGCATAGGCCACCCGCCCCGCCCGAAGCCGGGTCTGACAACCGCCGCAACTGCCGGCGCGACAGCCGGAGGTCACCTCGACGCCGTTGGCCTCGGCGAATTCCAGCAGGGAGCCGGCGGCGGGATCCCACGGGATCGCGCGGTCGGAGTCGCTGAAGGTGATCAGCGGCGGCGGGGTCTCCGCATCCACGCCGGCGGGTGTCGCACGCTGGATGCTGGCCGGACCGAAGGCTTCGTAGCGAATGTCCTCGGGCTCGACGCCCCAGGACTCCAGCCCGGGCACGAGACTCTCCATCATCGGCGGCGGCCCGCACAGATAGAACTGCTGTCGCCGCAACGGCAGGGTATTACGCAGCAACGCCAGATCGACCCGCCCCGCGTGATCAAAGTCTTCGCCGAGCCGATCCTCCGGGGCCGGCGCGCTGAAGCAGCGGTGGAGATGAAACCGCCCATGGTCGCGCGCCCACTGCCGCAGTTGCGCCCCCATCGCCACCTCGGCCCCATTGCGCACCCCGTAAAACAGACGAACCTCGCGCTTGTCGTCCCGCTCCAGCAGCCATCCCAGCATACTGAGCATGGGCGTGATGCCGATCCCGCCGGCGATCAGCACCACCGGCGTGTCGCCCTCCTGTTGCAGAAAGAACCGCCCCGCCGGCGCCCGCACCGCCAGGCGGTCGCCGGCCTCGATCCGATCATGAAAATGGCCGGAACCCCGCCCCGGCGGCAATTCCGGCCGGTCGGGCGGTGCGGGCGCCCGCTTGATCGAGACCCGATAGGCGTCACGCCCCGGCGCATCCGACAGCGAGTAACAGCGGGTCAGTGGTTCCGTGCCACCGCGATCCCGCCGCGGGACGTCGAGCGTGAAGGTGAGAAACTGCCCCGGGCGAAAGCGGGGCAGTAGTCCGCCATCCACGGGGGCCAAATAGAAGGAGCAGATGGAGCGATCCGCGCTTTCGTGGACCTTGCGTTGCACCACGAAATCCCGCAGGCCCGACCAGCCAGGCGGAGCACCGTCGTCGTCATTGGGCTGGATCGTGGCTGAAGGGCCATGCGCCACGCTCGCCCTAGCTTGCGACCCAGCCACCCCATCGCCCCCCTGACGACGCCGCCGCCACAGCCCAAAGAGCGCAAAACCGCCCACCTGCAACAACAACAACCCGACCAAAATCGCCAACAGCTCGCCCGCTTCCATCACTCGCCCCCTTGCAAACCAACGGAGGATTCCCCGATACGGGAATCCGTCGATGGTTCAGGATAGCGAAAAGAGCTGAAACCAAGCTGAAAACTCGACCCTTCCGGTGTGCTGGCGCTCACACCGAATCACGGGATCCCGCACTCCAGAAACCGCCGTAGTCAGGGTTCGGCATGGGACGAGGCCCGCTCCCCTCCCCTGTCGTCGTGGCATATCGCGCTCGGCGGTCTCAACCCTTTCCCCCGGCGTCGTTCAGATAGCGCTTGCAGGCTTCGAAGTTGCTCTTGTAGCCGCGCGGCGGTTTTTCCCCTCGTTGCTGGGCGAGGCTTTCGGCGTAGGCGATCATTTTGGGGGTTGGGCGACCCTTGCCGCCCTTTCCCTTGGCGTATCGCTTGGCCGCCGGCTTGCCCCCGCCCCTCTTGCCGCCGGTGTCGCGCATGGGGGTGCGGATGCGGGCGGGGTCGACGGCTTGCAGCAGGCGGGTGAGCCAGGTGATGGCGCGACGCTCGAAGTCCTGGAGGGGGATGGTCCCCTTCTCCACCTCTGCCAGTTGTTGTTCCCACCAGGCGGTGATGGCGGGGTTGCCGAGCTGTTCGGGGATCTGGTCGATGACCTGGCGGCCAAGCTCGGTGGAGATCAGGCTCTTGCCCTGGCTTTGCAGGAAGCGGCGCGCCTTGAGGGTCTCGATGATGCCGGCGCGGGTCGCCTCGGTGCCGATGCCCTGGTTTTCGCGCAGGATCTTGCGCAGCTTTTCGTCATCGACGAAACGGGCGACGTTGGCCATGGCCTTGATCAGGGCGCCCTCGGTGTAGTGGGCCGGGGGTTTGGTGCGTTTCGCCTCGACCCGGGCGCCCAGGCACTCGGCGCGGCCTTTTTGCAGCGCCGGCAGGGGTGAGCCGTCATCGGCCTCGCCCTCCTGCACCTTCTTGGCGGGCGGGAAGAGCCGTTTCCAGCCCGCCTCCAACACCTGGCGGCCCTTGCTGATGAAGAACTCGTCGAGACAGACAGTCTCGATGGCGGTGGCCTTGAAGCGGTGGTCGGGGTAGAACTGGGCCAACCAGGTGCGGGTGATCATATCGTACACATCCCCTTCGTCCCGGTTCAGCCCGCCTTTGCGATTGGCCGTGGGGATGATGGCGGTGTGGGCGGTGATGCGCTTGTCATCGAAGGCCCGCCCCATCTGGGTCGGATCCGCATCGGCGGCGAGCGGCTGGTAGCCATTGGCGGCGACGGCGGCGAGGATCGCCGGGGTCTCGCCGTGTTGCTCCCGAGAGAGGTAGCGGCAGTCGGTGCGCGGATAGGTGATCAGCTTGTGGCGTTCGTAGAGGGCCTGGGCGATCTCCAGGGTGCGTTGCGCCGAGAGGCCGAAGCGCTTGGACGCAGCCTGTTGCAGTTCGTTGAGGGAAAAGGGGAGCGGCGGCGGTTCGGCCTTGTTTCTGGCGTCGATGCGGCGGATCTCGGCGGGTTGGCCCGGCAGTTGCGCGGCCAGGGCGTCGGGGATGGCGCGGTCGATGCAATGCCCCTCCTCGTCGAAGCCCTTCCCCTCCAGCCGCGCCTTGCTCGGTTGCCAGCGGCCTTCATATTGCGCCCCCTGCTGATCGAAGCGGGCGACCAGCGGGAAGTAGTCGGTGGGCTGGAAGCTTTCGATCTGCCGGTCCCGCTCCACCACCAGCTTGAGGGTGGGGGTCTGCACCCGCCCGATGGAGATCAGGGCGTCGCCGCCGGCCTGACGGTTGGCCAGGGTCATGGCGCGGCTGAGGTTCATGCCCACCAGCCAGTCGGCCCGAGAACGCCCCAGGGCGGCGTGGCTCAGGCCCTGGTATTCGCCGTTATCCTTCAGCCGCGCCAGGGCCTTGCGCAGGGCGCCGTCGCTCAGATCCGGCAGCCAGGCGCGTTGCACCTCGCCCCGCCAGTGGTGCTTCTCCAACACCTCATCCACCAGCAACTGCCCCTCCCGGTCCGGATCGCCGCAGTGGACGATGCGCCCCGCCTCGCCGAGCAGCTGCTTGATCACGGCGATCTGCTCGCGGCAGGCGGGCCGGGGTTTGAGCTTCCAGGGGTTGGGGAGGATCGGCAGCGCATCCCGCCGCCACTGCTTGAGGGCGGGATCGTAGTCCTCGGGCATCGCCTGTTCGTAGAGGTGGCCGACGCACCAAGTGACCGCCCAATCCCGCCCGCGAATGATGCCCTTCGCGTTGCGCCCGCCGCCCAGCGCGGCGGCGATGGTGCGGCCCAGGGAGGGCTTTTCGGCGATGTAGAGGGTGAGGGGCCCGTTAGCCCGCATGGTCCGCCAAGGGTCGGGTTCCCTGCGCCGGGCCTGTGCATCTGAGCACCGCTCTGAAACGAAAATGGCACACTTTAATATCGTCCACTCACTCGGTTCGCCTTGCGCAAGCGCCGAACCCGGCGAAGCGATGCGCCTCGCCCCTCGGCACATCCTATTGATCGCGGCGCCGAGTCAAACACCGGGGAATTCCGCCCGCCAATCGACGCCGTCGGCCTACGCCAAAGCATCCCCCCGTGCGAAGGCACTGTCAAGGGTCCGAGCCAGCCCCTTCTGACCACAGGAAGGTGTTCGGGACACCGGGAACAGCCTGGCGGGCGGTATCGAAAGCGGTGTTTGCGCCAGAAGAACGGGGGGACGGCTGCTCGATTACAGGTAGGACCGCGCCGAGGCGGAATCATTCCATTGGCGCCGGCGGAACCGCGGCGGGGCAAAGGCCCGCCTTCGCCGCCAGCGGCAAATAGGACAAGCGCCCGGAGCCCGGACCTTAGTCCGGCTTCGTACCAGGGCCGGACTGAAGTCCGGGCTCCGAGCAAGGCTCGCGGATGCAATCCGCCCCCACGGGCAGGCCCCGCGTCGGCCCGTGAAAAACTAAAGTTTTTCACTCCACGCCAAGCGCAAACCTCGGGTCTTGCAACGGACGCACCGCCTCCTGGAGTGAAAAACTTCAGTTTTTCCCGAATAAAAAAACCGCCCCGCTCGCTACCTTGCCCAGGCGCCATACGCCCCACGGACTGATTGGCGGCGCTGCGCATTCCTTCCCGGGGCATGGAGTCGGCATCGCCCCCCGCTGCCGACCCAGCGCAGGACAAGCGCCCGGAGCCCGGACTTTAGTCCGGCTTCGTACCAGGGCCGGACTAAAGTCCGGGCTCCGAGCAAGACTCGCGGATGCAATCCGCCCCCACGGGCAGGCCCCACGTCGGCCCGTGAAAAACTAAAGTTTTTCACTCCACGCCAAGCGCAAACCTCGGGTCTTGCAACGGGCGCATCGCCTCCTGGAGTGAAAAACTTCAGTTTTTCCCGAATAAAAAAACCGCGCCGCTCGCTACCTTGCCCAGGCGCCATACGCCCCACGGACTGATTGGCGG